>CATKGX010000001.1 GCA_949747775.1 uncultured Clostridia bacterium
ATTTGAAACAATTATATCGAGAAATATTGATACAACAAGAGCAAGAGACTTTTATGATATATACATACTTTGGACTACACAACAACAAAACTTTGATAGAGAATTGTTAGGACAAGCTATTATGAAGAAATTTGAATACAGAGAGTCAATGGATAAACTAAATAATATCGGTGAAATAATGGAAGTTATAAAAGAAAGTGATGTGCTAAAGGAGCATTGGAAGAATTATCAGTCTAAATTTAGTTATGCAGAAGATATTAGTTATGAAGAAACAATTAAAGTATTAATAGATATAGTAAAGATATTAAAGTGAAAAATAAAAAGAAGGAAGAAGAGAGATATTTAAGGATAGTCATATTTAATTAAGTAGACATAAAGGACTATATCTAATTTAAGACAAGAACAAGAAACATATAAAGGAGCAAATTTTAAGGAGGACAATATGCAAAAGAATTATAAAAGAATGGAGCATAATGAATTTTTACAACATATAGATAAATTATGCGACCACTTAGAAAAATATATTCAAGATAATAAAATAAAAATAGATTATATATGTCCTGTCTTAAGAAGCGGTGCAGTACCAGCAATATATATTTCTAATAAACTAAACATTGTGAAATTCTTGCCTATGCAAGTTAAACATATAGCATACAAAAATGGAGAAAATAAAATTGAAATGATTTTTAATCCATTTGATTCAATAGAAATAAATAAAAAAGAACCAGTATTTTTAATAGTTGAAGCAATGCACAGTACAGGAACAAGTGTAGAGATTTGCATAAATGAAATAAAAAATAGATATGCAAATGCTAAAATATTATATGTTTGCTTAACAAAGGAATATGGTAGTAGGGATTTTAAAGATATTACAGAATACGAAGATGTAGCATTCTATTACAATGGTAATAATAAGTTGACTAAAGAAAAATGTAAAGAATTAAATGTAGAATATTTTTATCCTTTATTTCTTTGGGAAGATTTAAAAACAGAATTAGAGCATCCAGATGATTTAGAA
>CATKGX010000002.1 GCA_949747775.1 uncultured Clostridia bacterium
TAAAATCAGATTAATCGTGATTGTTGCTAATATGATAAGAATTACGATTGTTACCACTAGCGCAATTAAAGTGATTCCTGATGTGCTTTTGGCTGTTCTTATATTCAATTTGCCTTTTCTGTTTGTTTTAGTCTTGTTCCCGTTCACTCCGCTTTTCATTTTTTCTTCTCCTTTACTATTCATAATATCTTTGCTTCTATATTACAAATATTAAAGTCCTTCTCCACATACTGCTACTCCACGGCCAAAGGCATTACGATTATTTTTAGTATATCCTGATGGTACACCATTATTCAAACTAGTTCCATAACTAGAACCACTAGTAGTATTTATAAATCCATTATAAGAAAATATTCCTCCATAACCACGGCAAAATGCTTTACATGAATAATTATGATACGTCATCCATGTATAAGATTGTGCAGAGTGCCATTTCGAACATTCTGCTAATGCATCTCCAACTTTTGCAGACGATATGTCGTTCGTATATAAGTCATAATATCTTGCATCTATACCAGATACTTCATACCCATATCCTGATACCCATTCATAATATCCTGTATTGATTATCATTCCTGTATTATTCCCTGTTGTACTTGTAATTACCTTTTCATTACTTGAATTTCCATATCCTGAAGCTGATAATATAGCTATTGCTCCATATTCTGTTGATTTCATAAAATGTACATCTATATTATTTGATTTTGTACTTGTTAGACTTGCATTCCTTTCTTCTGATAGTCCCATCGCTTCATTTACATTTTCCATTTCGCGAATAGAACCTATCCATGCTTCTTTTTGTTTTACCATTTTATATTGTGTATTCGGATTTGACTGCAAAGTCGCTTGCGACTTTCCTCCTATTAGTAACAAAATACTACTTATCCCAATTATTAGCATCACATAAAATTTTATCTTTTTCTTCATTTTCTACCTTCCCTTTCCTTTCTAAAACATTTTTTCCTTTGTTTATGTCTTATTTTTCTATACAATTTTACCTTATTTTTCTTATGGCATCCTTTTTATACACGTAACACGTGTATATTTTCATGCACATATTGGGAATATTTTATAATGCTTTCGGGGTGAACTATAATGCTAAAAATACGAGA
>CATKGX010000003.1 GCA_949747775.1 uncultured Clostridia bacterium
TTGCTAGTATGATTAATATAACTATTGTTACAACTAACGCAATTAGTGTAATTCCATTTTCATTTTTCTTGCTTCTACTCTTCATTTCATCTTATCTCCCTTTCTTCGTCTTTTGCTTTTTGCACGCAAAAATGACAGCCTACTTATTTTTCTACAATAAATAGTCTGTCATCTATTTTATCCATCTCTAATAAGGGCATTTACGCCCTTATATATACTTATTTTTTTAGAATATAGCTCTCTCTCTCTCTCTCTCTCTCTCTTACAGCCTCAAAGCTTTTAAGTTTTAGCATTTTTTTGTATACTCCTTCTATGCTTTATTTACTGATTCATTCTATACTATGTTTTTACTTTTTTCAATACTTTTTTCAAATAAATTATGCCAAAACAAAAATATTACATTTTTACTGCCACCTTATTGTTCAGTCTCTATCTTAACAAGCAAAACCACTTCTCATAAACATAACTTAATATACTAAAAAATGTCTTTTTATCAATTGTACTGCCTGCTATAACATTGGTTCTGCCTATTTCTTTGCCTTCTAGTGAAAAAACAATTTCGCCTACTTTTTGTCCTTCATGGATTGGTGCTACTATATTTTCTTCTATTTGAACTTGTTGTTCAATTTCTTTTGATTGTCCTTTTTTAATAAGAATTCCACTATCTGTTTCTAAAATTAAGTCTACATTTTCTTGTACCCCTTTTGTCACTATTGCTTGTTTTAGTGTAGTCCCCTTTTTTGCTAAGCTTTTGTATTCATAGTTGTTAAATCCATAGTCCAATAATTTTTGCGCCTCTGCAAAACGTACTTTTGTAGAAGGTGCCTTCATAATAACTGCAATTAATGATAGGTCTTCTCTGGTAGCACTTGCCGATAAATTAAATAGAGCAAGTGAGGTTGAACCTGTTTTTAGTCCAGTAATTCCCTTATAGTTTCGAATTAATTTATTGGTATTAACTAATTCTGACTTTCCATCTCTAAGACTATCCATCCAAATAGTTGTATATTTTGTAATGTCTGGATGATTATTTAGTAGTTCTTTTGACATAATGGCAATGTCATAAGCAGATGTTACATGCCCTTCTTCGTCTATTCCATGGCAATTCTTAAAAGTAGTATCATTCATTCCAAGTTCCTTTGCTTTTGCATTCATTCTCTCTACAAA
>CATKGX010000004.1 GCA_949747775.1 uncultured Clostridia bacterium
GCTTTTCTTTAATAATTTCTAAACCTTTTTTAAAATAGTAATTATAAATAAAAGAAATCGCAACAAGGAAATTGTCAATCTCATTTTTGACATCTTTTTTATTTACTGAATGATGTGCCAAAAAACTTTGTAACACTGCTTCACTTGCTATTTCTGTTTTAATTTTTTCTTCATGATATAAAACAGCGTTTTTTTCTTCTATATCTTTTACATGTACCTCGTAAATATCTGTTTTATCCGCATCTCTGATTATCTTTGCATGTAATAATTCTTCTTCATTTAATCCTTCTTCAATATCAAATTTGTTATGATTTTTAATTGCTTTATAAATAAGGTCATCATATTTTCTATCACTTATAAATTGCTTTATTAATCCATCTTCATATAATAACTTTGCTCCAAAATCTGCATGATCTATCGATTCCCTATCATTAAAAGTATCATAAATACGTAGTTGTTCAAACCTTCCTACATCATGTAGCAATCCTATTAGCCAAGCTAATTCTATATTTTCTTTATCTAAATTTAATGACTCTGCTATTTGCTTTGCTACCTCTGCAGTCCTATAAGTATGTGCTATTTTCATTGCTATTTTGCTATTGGTTACATCATAAGGAGCCACATATTTCTTAAATTCCTTTTCTGCTTTTATTTTATCTATCATTTGTTACACCTCGTTTTTCTTTTAGTCTAGGACCATTATACCGCTTAATAGAAAAGACTGTCAATTTTTTTACACAAAAAATCTCCCTATGAACTTCGTTTACTCGTGTTCATAAGGAGACTTTTCGGCTTATTTTATATTGTTAGCTTATTTAAAAATAGATTCTGGTAAGTAAAAAATATACTCTTTCCATTCACTTTCTACTTCGTTTGTTGTCTTTCCATTGTTATGATTAACTGTTATTTTCTGCTTTTGGCAAGTCGTTATCTCTAGGTGCGGAACTTCATTTTCTTCAATAAATCTTATCTTGGATTTTTCTGTTGGCGCTGAGCCGTATTCTCCATCCCCATCATGATTGATATACATATATTGAACTTTATCAGATGTTGTAATGCTTCCCGAAATTTGTCCATTTGTATATAAAAACGAGCCTGATATTTCTCCTGAAATACTACCAGAAACACTTTGAACTGGTACATTTTCAAAAGATACTAGTTCGTTTTCCTGACTTTGCACTATAGCTGTTTCTTCTGTAATTTCAATATTGGAAATATAATGAATATTAAGTATCAGTATAATGGAACCTACAATTGTCACAACTAGAATATAGACA
>CATKGX010000005.1 GCA_949747775.1 uncultured Clostridia bacterium
CTATTGCTTCTTTAGCGTTTTCTTGTTCTATCTCTAAAACCTCTTTATAGTATTTTTCCCTCATTAAATATCTTATTTCATCATCATATTCATCTTCAGAATTCCAATTATATAATATAGGATTCTTGCTAGTTCCTCGCTGCTCATAATCTTGTAATATAAAGTATTCTAGTTCTTTATACGGATAATATGTAATATCATACAATGTACGTTCTTTGAATTCATTTGGAGGACAAGACATTTCTGTAAAGTTTCCTATATATATTAATTCTTCTTTTAATGCTTTTTGTGTCACTTCACCCAAACGTATTTTATAAGCATATCTTATGTCTCCTTTGTTCATTTGGATTGTATAACTTAATTTTTCTAATTCCGCTTTTGTTTTGGGCAATACTGTATCCTCCGTTATTTGGCAATACACAATGGCAATAATTTTTTGTTCAATATAATCTACATCTTCTACTTTGCGAAGTATTAGATATCTTCCCTTTAGTCCTAGTTCTTCTGCCTTATCACCTTTTAATTCATATGCATATGTATCCCCTATATTCCATTCATATTTTCTTTTTGCTGGTATTTTTCTTTCTAAGGGTATTCTTTTTTCTTCTGGCATAGGACTGTTCAGTTTCTCTTTTAACTTATTTAGTTCACTTTTTCGTAATTCATATTCTTTTTGAGTTCCTTCTTGTTTCCATATTTCTAGGTTCTTTCCTTCATCTATTTGTTGTATTGCTTTTTCCTTTACTTCTGGTATTAACCTTCCTAAATTCCACATAGTATCCGCTAACAGCATCCAAAATACTGGCCCTTCATCGTCGTCTTCTATCTCTTCCGCATATCTTTCTATCATTTCTTCTAATGCTTCTTTATTTGTTCTTCCTTTTCTTAATTTTCCTTTATAATCTTCTTTTATATCTTGTGCTAAATCGTCTTGATATAATTTTGCTCCCCAACTCCCCATCTTTTACCTCCATTTGTATAATGATGTGTTAATATTTTTCAAACTTTAATCCGATGTTTTTTTAATATTGAATCTCTTTTCCATCATCTTTTTCTTTAACAGATAATATGCTTCCAATACTTTATCGTTTTCATTAGCATTGTCTTTTTCAATTCTAGATAGTCTATAATGTGGCGGCCTATGATTCTTCATAATTTATTATTTTCTTTCCACATAATACCATTCATCATTAATTCTTTCTATTTTTAATATGTGATGTCCCCATCTATACATCTTATCATTTTTTAAATTGACTATATCTTGGCTAAAGTTTATTATAGCGTTAAATTGAAAATCAATATTATCGTAATCTTTTTCGATTGATATAATGTCTAATTTTTTCATCAATTCCAATGTTTTTTCGTATTTATAAAATTCCTCTGTTTTTA
>CATKGX010000006.1 GCA_949747775.1 uncultured Clostridia bacterium
AAAATTTCCAAAAATATATTATTATTAAAACTACAAAATCAACTAATACTTTCATATTCTTTTCTCCTCAACAAATTACTAATTGTCGCTATCATTATAACATTATTCTCCAAAAAAGTATATGAAAATAGTCAAAAAATAATAAGCCAGAAAAGTATTTTGTAAACTTTTTTGATTTATTTTTCTATATTTTAAATTTGTGTAGTATTTTTCACAAATAAAACTTGTTAACTAAAAAAAATAAAGTCAAAATGATTAATCAGTAATCATTTTGACCATTTTACATTTGCTTTCTTTTCTATTTCTTATTATATTGACTTGCATCAGGCTCTACAAAAATATCATCTTTTACATTACCAAATTCATAGTTGTATTCTATTTTTGCTTCATTTTCTATATATTGAATACATAACCCTGTGTCTTTCTCAATATATAGCTCTCTATCTTTCATATCTGCATAATTTTTAATTAAATAACAACTTTTTCCATTAATCTCTACACTTTTAATATTTGCCTTCATTGCAATTATTAAGTATTGCAATGTTCCGTAAGTATCATCCTTTAAATAATTAAAAATTCCACCATTAACTAATTTATTTGCATGCTCTAAAGTTTTTACATCTCCAATTTCACTATAACAGTTTACACCCTTACCACTATCATATATTGATAATTTATTTATATTACCATTATCATTTTTTTCTATAAAATATGCTATCTTATTATCTTTTTTGTTATAATTATATGTAGTAATTACTCCACTATCATTTCTAATAATTTTCAGCTGATAATTCGTGCTTGATATATGCGTTTCTATATTTTTCTGTAAGTCTTTAATTATAATATACTTTCTTAAAGTGTAACCAATGAATAATAATAGAACAACCAAAATTGTTATTATAATAATTTTTTTCTTATTCATAAAATCACCCCCTTTTCTTTAGAAGAACATAGTTATAATATATATATTATAACACATCATAAGACAAAGTACAATTAACATTTGTATAGTTTTACTTTCCTGTTTAGGATTCTCTATTTTAACTGCCATACATACTTCTGCTACTTTTCTTGCAAATTTCGTAGGTTATATTTTTAAAATTCTTTATTTTGATATATTTTATTTGATATTAGGTATGAGATACCTAATAATATTATAGAAATTATCGGAATTGCTATAAGTGCATAGTTATCTAATTCATTTATCATGTTTATAGCAGATGCTATATCATATATTTATTTCATCACTTTTTTATATGTTTTATTACAAGATTTACAAGTAATTTCCATTTCATAGTTAGTCACTTTTTTATCTAATATTGTAATTAAAGGTTCCTTATCTTTTGGGCAACAAAATCTATTTTTTACAATAACCAATTCACCATTGCAATCGTTCCCTATATTACTATCTTCAAAATCTAATAATGCTCTCCCTTGACTTCCACAATTACATTTATATTTTAAGTCTAATCTATCATAAGTTGAATAACATAAATAGCCTATATTTTCATTGCATTTATCACAATACATCCATCCACCATAATTAGTTGCTAATCTTGTATTTACTAATT
>CATKGX010000007.1 GCA_949747775.1 uncultured Clostridia bacterium
ATATATTAAATAATAAATTAAATTGTTTTTCTATAAACTCATAATCATTCATTTTCTGTTCAACATATTGATTAAATTTATCTTTATTTATCGTATTCATTTTGATTTCTGAATAATTTGGATAGTTCTTCTCAAATTGATTTCTTGTAACCGTATATGAACTTCCACTAAAATTATATTTAATATATTCTACATTATCTATTAGTAAAAAAACAGATACAGAATTGTATATCAAACTTTTTTCAATATACAGATTATCATTTTTATACCAGTCTGTTGTATTATAATCTACTATTACTCCCAACTTTTTAGAATCTATCTCAAATACTAAACCATATTCTGCAAGTGGTAAATCATATAGCAAATTTCCAACATTACTATTGTTTCCTATATACTTATTTTTATATTTTACAATATTGTCTATCCCACTTTTAGCTCGGTTAAATGGAGATATTGGTATTGTATCAATAGTATATTCTTTTTTATTATCTATAATATAATATTCATTTAATGTATCTGCATTTATTCTATATACATTATAAAATAAGTTATTATATGTTATTATCTTAGATTCTCTAAAATCCGTTTTTGTTAAGTAACGATAAATTGGAGGTCTTTTTCGAGATACTACTCCAATATAATCAGATATATAAAATATACTAAATATTCCAATAAATATTATAATACAAACAGCAATTTTTCTTATTAGTGATTTTATTTTTATCGTTCTAAATAATCCACTTATAAATATAATAATTCCTATTATTGAATAAATAGAACACCAACTACTTTCTGCTTCAAAAATTGTTAATGCTGAAATACTACTAATAATACCAATAATCATTATCCATATTGATATTTTGTTATGTTCTTTTTCTATTTTTTGCTTTGAATAATCTATTGTATTTATCAAACTTATTTCTGCTTGTTCTATTATTTTTTCATTTTCAATTTTTTCTCCACTTAACAATTCATTTAAAGTAATTCCTAATTCTTCACTTAATGGTTTTAATAATGATAAATCTGGCATATAATTTCCGTTTTCCCAACGAGATATTGTTTTATTACTAACTCCTAACTTTTCTCCTAATTGCTCTTGTGTTAATCCTTTATTTTTACGATTACAGGCAATAAATTTTCCTATTTTTTTAACCTCCATAATTTTTCGCTCCTTTCGTAAAAACTATAACATTTCACATTTAAAAATAACACCCCACAAACAGCGAATTGCTTATTTTTCTACAATTAGACATAGTTAGAGAACTAATTATCTACTTTTAAAATTGTAAGTTCTAATTATTTATGACTTATATAATTTAATGTTTTAGTTGTTAACGGTTTGAATATTAAATACATAACATATCCAATACTTCCACCGATGACATTAGTTATTAAATCCGTTATATCTGCTGATCTAAAACCATTTATTAAAGGTTGTAATAACTCAATTCCTAGACTTAATAAAAAAGTATAAAAAATAACTTTTAATAGTCTACCATTTTCTTTTTTTACTAAAGGCATTAAAAAACCAAAAGGAATTGTCATTATCACATTTAATCCCACTTGTCTAATAAAATC
>CATKGX010000008.1 GCA_949747775.1 uncultured Clostridia bacterium
AACAAAGGTTATCACTAGAAATAACCTTTGCCCACATTTCTCTATTTCAATTGCCCTCTTACCTGATATAGCAATTTTTCTTTTACTTGCTCAATGCTTCCTTGCATCAATACTCCTGCTGCTCTTTGATGACCTCCGCCACCAAACATCAAACATACATCAGACACATTAACATATTCATTTGACCTCATTGAAACTTTGCATCCTTCGTCAGTCTCACGGATAAAGATAGAAACTTCAACATTTTCTACATCTCTTCCTATCTCTACAATTCCTTCATGATCACCATTTTGTGCATGTACTTCTTCTTCGTCCTTTTTTGTAATGTATGTATAAGCAACTCTACCATCTTCTAAAAACTCTAATCTATTATTGGCATTTCTGGTTAACTCAAAATTAGGTTTTGTTTTTATTTGTAACACTTTTCTATATACCTTTGATACATTAATTCCTCTATTTAAAAGCCAAGCTACAAATTCAAATGTCTCTGGTGTTACACCTTGGTATTTAAATCCACCTGTATCTGTAATAATTCCTGTTAAAATACAAGTTCCAATATCTTGTGTGACTTCAATATTAAAATGCTCTAATATTACTAACATAATTTGTGCGCAAGCTGGTGCATCTGGGTTAACAAAATTGATATCACCAAACATTGTATTTGTACTATGATGGTCAATTACAATTTTGCTTTTTGCATCTTCAAAGTATTTCGCAAATCCATTTAGCCTTTTTATATCTGAACAATCTACTGATATTGCCAAATCATATTTTTCTACTTCTGACTCTTTTTTAATTTCTTGTGCATTTGCCAAAAATGCAAATATTTGTGGGTATTCTGGAATAATAATATCTGGATTTTTTCCATATTGTTTTAAAGCATTATATAACGCTAACGCAGTTCCTACTGCATCTCCATCAGGATTTTCATGCGTTAAAATAACAATACTATTTGCTTTGTTTATTTCCTCTAACATATTATCAAGAGTACTCATATCATCTCTCCTTTTATTATACGAGGTAGGTTTCTTTTTTAGAAATCTACCTCATTTTATTTTTGTCTACTTGTTTTTCAATTCTTTTAAAATTGAATCTATCTTTTCTCCATATTCTAAAGAATCATCTAATTCAAAAACTAATTCTGGTGTTATTCTTAAATTCACTCTTTTGGCTATTTGGCTTCTTATAAAACCTGCTGATTCTTTTAATCCATCCATTGTTTTTTGTACATTTTTTGAATTTAGAATACTAACATATACTTTCGCATATTTAAAATCTGGAGTTATCTTAGCCCTTGTTACACTTATCATTCCTGTTACATTCGGATTTTTTAATTCGTAACTAATAATTTGGCTAAGTTCTTTTTTTAGCTCTTCATTAATTCTGTTTAATCTAGCCTCGTTTTTTGGCATTTTATTCCTCCTACTATTTTTTTACTTCTTCCATAACAAATACCTCAATAATGTCAAGTTCTTTTATGTCGTTGTATTTTTCAATTTGAATACCACATTCAAATCCTTTACCAACTTCTTTAACGTCATCTTTGAAACGTTTTAGTGATGCTAGTTTTCCTTCATGTATTACTACATTATCACGGATAACACGAACTCCTGCATTTCTTTCGATTTTTCCATCTAATACATAACATCCTGCAATTGTACCAACATTTGAAACTTTGAAAGTTTGTCT
>CATKGX010000009.1 GCA_949747775.1 uncultured Clostridia bacterium
CAAATTAACTTACCATTTATTACAGCAGATGCTAATGGACCAAAACACTTAGATGTTACATTAACAAGAGCAAAATTTGAAGAATTAATTAGTGACTTAATTGAAGCAACTAAAATACCAGTACAAAATGCATTAAAAGATGCTGGAATTACAGCAGACCAACTACACAAAATATTACTAGTTGGTGGTTCTACAAGAGTACCAGCTGTTCAAGAAGCTGTTAAAAAAATAACAGGAAAAGAACCAGACAAAGGAATTAACCCAGATGAATGTGTTGCAATAGGTGCATCTATTCAAGGTGGTGTTCTTTCAGGAGATGTAAAAGACTTAGTATTATTAGACGTAACACCATTATCACTTGGTATTGAAACATTAGGTGGAGTATTTACAAAATTAATCGAAAGAAATACAACAATACCAACGAAAAAATCACAAGTATTCTCAACAGCAGCAGATGGTCAAACAAGTGTTGAAATTCATGTGCTACAAGGCGAAAGAGAAATGGCTGCATACAATAAAACATTAGGTAGATTCCAATTAACAGGAATACCAGCAGCACCAAGAGGAGTACCTCAAATCGAAGTAACATTTGATATAGACGCAAATGGTATTGTACACGTATCTGCAAAAGACATGGCAACAGGAAACAGCCAACAAGTAGCAATTACTGCAAGCACAAACTTGACAGATGAAGATATTGATAAAGCTGTTAAAGATGCAGAAGCACATGCTGCAGAAGACAAAAAGAGAAAAGAAGAAATTGAAGTAAGAAACAATGCAGAAAGCTTAGTATATAACTGCCAAAAAACAATTACAGACTTAGGAGACAAAATTAGTGGTGAAGAAAAAGCAAAAGCAGAAACAGAAATTGAAAATGTAAAAAAATCACTAGAAGGAACAGATGTAGAAGCAATTAAAACAGCAACAGAAAAATTAACAACAATTTTCTATTCAATTTCAGAAAAAATCTATTCACAAAATGCAGGAGCAGCAAATGCAGAAGGTGCAAACGCAGGAACAGAAGGACCAAAAGCAGATGAGAATGGAAATGTTTATGATACAGATTACAAAGTAGAAGATGAAGAAAATAAATAGTAAATGAAGGTAAGAGGTTGGAGGAGGTAAGAGAAAATCCAACCTCGAACTTTGATAAAAATAGTTCGAAAACAGGACATTTAAGGAGAAAAGAATAAATGGCAAATAAAGACTATTATGAGATATTAGGAGTAGATAAAAAGGCGAGTGATGATGAATTAAAAAAAGCATATAGAAAACTTGCTAAAAAATATCATCCTGATGCAAATCAAGATAATAAAAAGGAAGCAGAAGCGAAATTCAAAGAAGTAAATGAAGCATATGAAACACTGTCTAATCCACAAAAAAGACAAATGTATGACCAATTTGGAACAGCTGATCCACAAGGGTTTGGTGGAGCAGGGGGACCTTTTGGTGGTCAAAATGGATATTATTCGTATTCATCATCAGGCTTTGATGGCTTCAGCGATTTTGGAGACTTAGGAGATATATTCTCTTCTTTCTTTGGAGGAGGATTTTCAGGAGGAAGAAGCTCATCTAAAGCAAACCAAGGACCTAGAAAAGGAGCAGACTTAAGATATGATTTAGAAATTAGTTTTGAAGAGGCTTTTTTAGGGACTGAGAAAAATATTAATTTAACTAGAAATGAAACATGTACTACTTGCCATGGAGAAGGAGCAAAACCTGGAAC
>CATKGX010000010.1 GCA_949747775.1 uncultured Clostridia bacterium
ATTGGTCCAACCAACAGAAATTTCGTTATATATATGAGATATGATGAAAATATGATAGGAAGATTTTGGGCAAAACATGATACAAGACGAAGCTTTATATTGGATGAAAGAAAAGTGGAGGTAAAAAGATGGGAAGTTGGGGAGCAAAATTATATCAAGATGATTTAGCTCAAGATATAAAAGAAGATTATAGAGAAAAATTAAGAAAAGGAAGAACAAATAAAGAAGCATTAGAAGAAATGATAGAAAGATATGCAGAAGAGATAGAAGATGAAGATGAAGGACCAGTATTTTGGATGCTGCTAGCGGATACTATGTGGAATTTAGGAAGGTTAACGCCAGAAGTAAAGGAAAAAGCAATACAACAAATAGATGAAGGAAAAAACCTAGAAATATGGAAGCAAGAAGGAACTCCAAAAGAATATGAATTACGAAAAAGAGAACTAAGTAAGCTAAAAGAGAAACTGAACAGTCCTATGCCAGAAGAAAAAAGAATACCTTTAGAAAGAAAGATACCAGTAAAAAGAAAATACGAATGGAATATAGGAGATGTATATGCATATGAATTAAAAAGCGATAAAGCAGAAGAACTAGGATTAAAGGGAAGATATTTAATATTTCGTAAAGTAGAAGATGTAGATTATATTGAACAAAAAGTTGCAGTAATTGCATATTGCCAAATAACGGAGGACACAATATTGCCTAAAATGAAAGAGCAAGTAGAAAAACTAGGATACATCATTGAAATGAACAAGGGCGATGTGAGATATATATATAAAATGCATTTAGCTCAGATAACGCAAAAAGCATTAAAAGAAGAATTGATATATATTGGCAATTTTACAGATATCTCCTGCCCTCCAAATGAATTCAAAGAACGTACGCCATATGATATTACATATTATCCATATAAAGAACTAGAATACTTTATATTACAAGATTATGAGCAGCGAGGAACTAGCAAGAATCCTATATTATATAATTGGAATCCTGAAGATGAATATGATGATGAAATAAGATATTTAATGAGGGAAAAATACTATAAAGAGGTTTTAGAGATAGAACAAGAAAACGCTAAAGAAGCAATAG
>CATKGX010000011.1 GCA_949747775.1 uncultured Clostridia bacterium
CTTATCTGCTACTTTTGTTACGCTATTATTTTTGTCGTATCCATATTGTGTACTATATGAATTTGTATTTTCTTCTTTTACTTGTTAATATTTTCATTGTAACATATCTTAAAATATTTGTACATTTTTATCCAATTAAGACAGTAGTAGATAATTACTACTGTCTTAATTCTCTTTATTATCTTTTATCATATTCTTCAAATTTTAGTCCGATTTGTTTTAAGTATTCTTTCTCCTCTCCATTCTGTTCAAAAATATATCCCTCATGTTCATGTGTTGTTGTCTTTAACCAGCACTTTCCATTCTTAAAAAAACATATATCTTCTGGTAGATTAGGGGCTAAAAACTTATATAACCTATCTTGTTGTAATAAAAATTCTTTAACATTGTCACTTGTTTTATAAAAACATATATTATAAATGTATTCTCCTTTATGTTTATATTCTATTTGTATTTTTTCTTCAATACTACTTGTTGATATATAAAAAGGTTCAAACCATGAAGCATGTCCACACCATTCAGGATTATATCTTTCTAAAATCAAGTCTTCCTTTAGATTATCTTTTATTCTTTCCATTGTTTCTTTCTTTTTTATATATTCTCTTTTTATTTTTTCATATCCATTTATTATTGTCTTGATGATATCTTCACTAAGTTGCTTTCTTAGTTCAGTTTTTTTGATAATACTTGCAATATTCTTAGTTCCATTTTGCTTGTATTCTTTTAATACATCATTTTCTTCTAAATTTGTCAATTCACATATTTTGTCAAACCTGGCAATATTACTCATTTCCATAGCATATCCTATTACCATTAAAATTGTATCGCATTTTTCACATGCATATTCTATTAATTTTCTATATGTTTCTTTTTTAGGTTCCTTCTTTAATTCTAACATTGTTTTCTCCTATAAATTTTCTATTCAACATAAAACCATATATGCGGTGATCCATGTTTTCCATTAATGTGATAATGTGGATAGTAAACTTTTCCTATATCTTGCCTTGTATCTATTTCTGGTTCCCATAACTTATATTGACTTGCTATTTTGATTGCATAATCTTGATTTCTACATAAAATATCCTTTTTCATGTCTACCCTTAATTTAGCTTCTACTTGTGATATTCCTCTTCCTCGTACTACATTTCCCTTTACCAAACTGGCTTCCCAATAATTGTTACCATCCTTTGGTGGTTTAACTTTAGTTTTAGTAAATCTATTAGTTGCTTTTAGTATGTTAGTCGTTGTTATTGGAATTGCTGTTGATGGCATTTTCTTTGCCGTTCCATTCCATGAAATCGTTGGTAAATCTATATGTATGTCAGGTGTTTCTACTTCTGTTGCTGTCGTTCCTACTGTTCCAATTAATGCTGCTAGCAATAATCCTCCTACTAGTATTGCAGTCGCTGATTGTCCATTCTCATCTTGCATGTTAATAGGATTATTCATACAATACATATATCCGTTATGGCTTAGTAAATCGCCTACTTGTCCGCCATAGTTGTCGAAATTTATAAACCTACCCCATTGTGCACTATAGTATCTACTTTGCAAATAATATAGTCCTGTTTCTTTATCATATCTGTATCCTCTATATCTGTATGGGTTAATGTGTCCTATATTGTTTTCGTCTGTGATTGGTTCTCCTTGTCCATCTGCTATGCTTAGGGTATTTCCCCAGCTGTCGTAGCTATATTGTACCACTTCTTCTAAGTTGCTGTCTAGTAGTCCTATAATATCTCCTTGCAAGTTCTTTTTGTAGTAATA
>CATKGX010000012.1 GCA_949747775.1 uncultured Clostridia bacterium
TCTCCTGTCATAGCAACAACTGCTCCTGTACTTTGAAATGCTTTTACAATTCTTACTTTATGCTCTGGTGTTACTCTAGCAAATACAGAATAATTCATAATATCTCGTTCTAGCTGCTTTTGTGAAATTTCATCTAACTCTGCTCCTGTTACAGCATAACTATTTCCTCTTAAAATCCCCAAATCCTTTGCAATAGCTTTTGCTGTGGCAATATGGTCTCCTGTTATCATAACGGTTTTAATTCCTGCTCGCCTGCAAGTTGCTACCGCTTCTTTCACACCTTCTCTTGGAGGATCTATCATTCCCATAAGTCCCACAAAAATCAAATGATTTTCAATTTCTTTACTATCTATTGTATTTGGCAATTTATCTATATCATAGTATCCTACTGCAATCACTCTTAAAGCATTTTCTGCCATTTGATTATTATATTTTTCGATATTTGCCATTTTACTAGTATCTAATGGCACAATGTTTCCATTTTCATAACACTTTGTACACCTTTTTAACAATACGTCTGGGGCTCCTTTGGTGATAATTCGGTACTTGCCATTTACTTGATGAATGGTTGTCATCATTTTTCTGTCTGAATCAAATGGAATCTCTCCTACTCTTTTCATTTTTGCATATAGTTCTTGCTTATTTTTATGATGCTCCATAGCACAACTTGCAATTGCTACTTCTGTTGCTTCTCCAATGGCTTCATTTCCCTCTATTTCCACATCTGTACACATGGTTCCTAATTCTAAAATAAAATCTGATGTGTCATTTAAAGCCTCACCTTTTGTATCCATTATCTTCGTAATTTGCATTTTATTTTGTGTTAAAGTTCCGGTTTTATCTGAGCAAATAACACTACTACTTCCTAATGTTTCTACTGCTGGCAATTTTCTAATAATACTATTTTTCTTTGCCATTTTTGTAACACCAATGGATAGCATAATTGTAACAATTGCAGGTAATCCTTCTGGTATTGCTGCAACTGCCAGCCCCACTGATGTCATAAACATTTCAATTGGTTCAATTTTTTTAAGTAATCCTATTACAAAAATAATGGCACAAATCATTAGACAGCCCATTCCTAATGTCTTCCCTACTTCTCCTAGCTTCTTTTGAATTGGCGTTTCTGGTGCTTCATTTGTAATAATCATTTTAGCAATCTTCCCTACTTTTGTGTTCATTCCTGTTTCTGTTACAATGCCTTCTGCATGTCCATTTACTACAATTGTTGTTGCAAAAGCCATATTAACAGTATCTCCTAATGCTGTATTTTCTGTAAGTAGTACACTTGCTTCTTTTAAAACTGGAACGGTTTCTCCTGTTAAGCTGGATTCTTCTACCTTTAAATTATAACTATTGATTAACCTACAATCTGCTGGCACAAAGTTTCCTGCCTCTAAAATAACAATATCTCCTGGTACAACGTCTGTTCCTTTTACCGTTAAAGTTCTTCCATCTCTTCTTACTTTTGTAACTGGTGCAGACATCTTTTGAAGTGCTTCTAGCGATTTTTCAGCTTTTGCTTCTTGCACTAGCCCCATAATACTATTTAGCACTACAATTGCTACAATAATAATTGAGTCAATATAATCTCCGCTTCCTTCCATTTTTGCAACAACTGCCGAAATAACTGCTGCAATTAGTAAAATAATAATCATAAAGTCGTTAAACTGTTTGATAAATCGTTTTAGTAGGCTTTCCTTTTTTTGCTCTTCTAACTTGTTTTCTCCATATTTTTCTTTTCTTCTTTGGACTTCTTCTGTTCCGAAGTCCATGCCCTATGTTTGTCCTTAGTTTTTTTGAAGTTTCTTCTACACTAAAACAATGCCACATATATATTATCCTCTCCTTTGTATAAGTCTTAATAATATATATGTGGCTAGTCCTTTTTTAGAACCTTATCTCTTCAAAAATAATGTTAA
>CATKGX010000013.1 GCA_949747775.1 uncultured Clostridia bacterium
GAAAAAATTAGAAGAAAACCTTATGCAGTTATTCTATTTGATGAAATAGAAAAAGCACATCCAGATGTTATGAATATGCTTTTACAAATTTTAGATGATGGAAGATTAACTGATGCAACTGGTAGAACAGTTAACTTTAAAAATACAGTTATTATTATGACATCAAACATTGGTGCAAGATTAATTACTGACAAAACAACACTTGGTTTTTCAAACTATTCTGACACAGAAGAAGCCAAGCAAAAAGAATATGAAAATACCAGAAAAGATGTTATGTCAGAGCTAAAAAAGCAATTTCGACCAGAATTTATTAACCGTATTGATGAAATTATTGTATTCCATAAGTTAAATGATAATGATATTAAACAAATTATCGAGATTATGCTAAAACAGGTACAAAATAGATTAAAGCAGCAAGAAATAACTATAGAATTTACAGAGGAAATAAAAGAATATATTGCTAAAAAAGGAATAGACACTAATTATGGAGCAAGGCCACTAAGAAGAGCGATTCAAAGCAACATAGAAGATAAAATAGCAGAGGCAATTTTAGATGGAATAGTAATTCCTATGAAAGAAGCCACAATGACCATTGAAAATGACGAAGTAAAAATTGGATAAGTTTCAATAAAAGATGCCAAAAAGGACGGTGCATTTTAAAATGCACCGTCCTTTAGGCATTCCATTAAATAGGATTTACATGAATAATGGTTTGATAGACATTTTCTAAACTTGTAATATCATGTTCCAAATTATCTGCTAATTTATGACTATCAAATGTAGACATGTTGCCATCAACGTAAATAGTAAGTACAACAATATGCTCATATCCTACAGGAGTAGAAGAAATGTCATCTGTTTTTTGAATTTGAGGATAGTTTCTGATAAATTCACCAATTAAGTTTTTAGTATCTTCATCAATTGAAATATCCATTAAAATATTATAACTTTCTATAAAAATTTTAAGTCCAGTAATAAATATCCAAAAAGAAATACCAATACCAACAATTCCGTCAAACCAATAAATGTGCCATAAACTAAGTAAAATAGAGACTAATGTAAAAGAAGTTACGATACAGTCATTTCTATGGTCTTTCTTATTTGCTTCTAATAAAATGTTATTATGTTTTTTAGATAATTTATTTGTATACAGATATAAAGTTAATTTTGTAATAATCGTTACAATACATACAAGTACTAAAAACCACGAAAATGTTAGCTCACTTTTATTAATCAAAGAAAAAATAGAATCATATAACAACTTCAATGACACTACCATCATAGAAATACTAATAAAAAGTGAAAAAATATATTCTGCCTTTCCATGCCCAAAATTATGTGTTTTATCTCCAGGTTCACTTGCGATTTTATTCCCAATAAATGTCATAAGAGATGCGAAAATATCTCCTGCACTATTGGCAGCATCTGCAATCATAGACTGACTGTTACTTGCAAAACCTACAGCCGACTTTATTACTAGTAAAAATATATTTCCAATAATGCCAAACATTCCAGCCTTTTTTGTTACTTCAAAACGGTCCATTTCTATCATCCTTCTTTACAAAAAAATACATTAAATTTTATTATAACATATATATGAAATTAAGCCAATAGAAATGAGAAAAAATGTGCTAGGCATTTTTTATTCTAGGGTAAGGTTTTGCATCATTTGTTAATCCCAATAGATAGTCAACAGAAGTGTGATAAAAATTGGCTAGTTTAATTAGGTTATATATATCAATTGTTATTTCACCAGTTTCATATCTTGAATAAGTTTGCTGAGTACAGTCTAATAGCTTACTTAGCTGCTTTTGAGTAAGATCCCTATCCTCCCTTAAATCTCGTATTTTTAGCATTATAGTTCACCCCGAAAGCATTATAAAATATTCCCAATATGTGCATGAAAATATACACGTGTTACGTGTATAAAAAGGATGC
>CATKGX010000014.1 GCA_949747775.1 uncultured Clostridia bacterium
GGTATTTCCCCAGCTGTCGTAGCTATATTGTACCACTTCTTCTAAGTTGCTGTCTAGTAGTCCTATAATATCTCCTTGCAAGTTCTTTTTGTAGTAATATTGGTTGTCATTATATTTAATTCCTAATACATTTCCACTTTCATCATAAGTATAGTAGCTAATGTTGTCTCCTGTTTTTTCGTATATGACTTTGCTTCCATTTAGATAGTATTTTGTTGTTACGCCATTTACTGTTTTTTCTGTTCGTATTCCATTATCGTTGTATTTGTAAGTGATGTTTAAATTGTTATTAGCATTTTCTATACTTGCTAACTGCCTGCCGTTTTGCCAGGTGTAGGTGTTTCCATCATATGTTAGTGGATTTCCAATAGTATCATATGTAATTTTTTTGTTGTTATAACTTGTTAATTGGTCTTTCCATTCTGTATTCTCGTATTGATATGTTATTTTTTCTATTTTTTCTGGTAATGTTTCTTCTGTAGTATATGGATATATTGTTTTACTTAGTATATTGCCACCTTGGTCATATTCATATGTTATTGTCATGTTTCTGCCTTTATCGTTCTCACGAGTTAACTGATTTAAGCTGTCGTAATAGTATTTATGTTTTAGCACATCCGCTTCGCTAATTGTTTCTATATTTCCATTTTTGTCGTAAGTATAGTTTAAAGCATCATCTTGTCCATTTTTCATACAATTAATCTGTGTAGAAGTTTTATTACTATTTGCTATGTCTGTATAGCTTAATTCAGTCTGATATGTATTTCCATTTTCTGTTTTAATTTGCTTATTTACGGTTCTAAGTAATCTATCGTAATTATTAATAAATAGTGTGTTGTTATATAATCTTATGTTATTGATATGATTATTCAAATCATAGTTATACTGTGTTACCTTTGCGTCCTCGTTTAACTTGTCTGTTATTTTCGAAACATTACTATTTTTATCATATTCATATTGTGCTGCATATCCATTTGTATTTTCTTCTTTAACGACTCTATTTGCTAAATCGTATGTATATGTTGCTTTATTGTTGTTTACTTCATCTACAATACTTTCCAAATTACTTCTACCATCATATGAATAATTATAATTTCCAGAAGTTCCAGTTTTTTTAGTTATTCTATCAAATCGATCATAGGCATAAGTTATTTTGTGGTTATTTCCATACAAACTGCTTAATAAATTTCCATTTCTTGCTTCATACTCATTTGTAATTAATGTACTATTGCCTATTTTTACTTGTTTTTGATTGCCAAATGCATCATATATAAGAGAATAAGAAAATCCATTATGTGTAATTGCCTTTAGCCTATCATTTTCATAAGCATATTGATTTTGATATGTTTTTCCATTGTTAGTTGTACTAACATTTGTTAATCTGTCTAAATTGTCATAGCTATAGCTTATTTGATTGCCTTTGGCATCTTCTACCTTGTTTAATATTCCTTTACTTTCATTATACGTATATTTTACTTGACCACCTAATTGGTCTTCTGTTTTTATTGTATAATTTCCATTTGAATTATAGCTTGCTTTACTTTCAATATATTTGTTTGTATTTGGTGAAGCAACTTTTGTAAAGTAGAAATACTGACTAGCAGTATGATTGGTAGCATAGTTTTGTACATTTATACCTACAGTTGTTTTACCTCCTGCTATATCAACACATGTGCTACCTTTTCCATTTTTAGGTTTTAGCATATAGGTTCCGCTTCCAGTAGGAACTATTTCAAACTTCTCTGTATCACTTCCATTTGCTTGTTTTACTTGAATATTTGTTCCATTAGCGGTAGCTCCTCCTGCTAAGTCCAGTGTTTTTGTTGTATCAGCAGCCAATCTAAAACTATAGTATCCATTTCCTTCTTTATGCAATATCCACTTTTGCGTATCTGAATTACCAGCTTCTTGTTGTTCTACATTTGTTCCATTAACGCCTAC
>CATKGX010000015.1 GCA_949747775.1 uncultured Clostridia bacterium
ATGATTGCAATTGATTTATGGGTCAGTAGCTCAGTTGGATAGAGCATCGGCCTTCTAAGCCGAGGGTCGGGGGTTCGAATCCCTCCTGGCTCACCAAAAAATTCTTATCCGAACCCAAGATAAGAAAAAACATTAGAGTAATATCAGTTAAATTGATATTACTTTTTTATTATCAAAATACTTATAAAGTGTACAAATTTATGTATGAAATTGAAATATGGAATAATGGTAAAAATAAAATACCAATCATTGTTTCTATTCCACATAGTGGTACATATATCCCACAAACTATGAAAGAAAAATTAGTTGATAACTTAATCTTTGCAAATATGGATTGGTACTTACCTAATTTATATTCGTTTTTGAAGGATTTGGAAATTACGACTATTGTTAATAATGTTAGTAGATATGTAATTGACCCTAATAGAAAAATAACTGATAGTATTAACACTTCTTATCTAGATAACTATGTTTACACAAAAACCACTTTTAATAATCCTATGTATAATACAGATTTAGAAGACGAAGAAATTAGAGATAGAATTACAAAATACTATGCCCCTTATCATCAAACTTTAGAAAACCTTATAAATGATAAGTTATCTTATTTTAATAAAATATATTTAATAGATTTACATAGTTTTGGTAAAGACATTGACGCCAATATAGTTTTAGGCAATATAAATGGACAAACCTTAAGTAAAGAATTAACTATGAGTGTAAAAAATACTTTAGAAAAACTTGATTTTATAGTTAGCTTGAACAATCCATATAGTGGTGGATATATTACCAAAAAATATGCAAATAATAAAGTTGAAACATTACAATTAGAATTAAGCTATAAAAAATATATAGATAATAGAACTTTTAGAAATGAGGAGTTTCCTAGAATAAATAAAACCTTATTTACTGAAACACAAGAGAAATTGAAATATTTTTTTGAAAAAATGATACATACTATAGAAGAAAATTTCTAAAATCATTGACTTTTTTTAGAAATTTGCGTATAATAATGATAGAAGATGAACGACCACAGTAATGTGGCGTGTCGCTAAATATTGTTTAAAAAATTTTTAAATACATCTCTAACGACCAAGCAGAGATGTGTTTTTTTCGTTGTCTAATTTTCTTATTGTAACAAAAAGTGCCACAAATAAGGCAACAGCGACAACAGTTACCATTGCAAGTTCTATAAATAGTATGTATATAAAAGCCAAATAAACTTGTTCAAATAACATATGCATCGCCCCCTTTCATCAAGAAAGCGACACTCCACACTCCGTTTTGCTCATCTTCTGGTAAAATTATACAATGGTTATACAGTAAAGTCAAGTTAATTTGCGAAATTTTGTTTTATAATATAACCATATTCTGATAAATAAAGTTTCGGATTTGTTAAGTTGTGGTTCATCAAAACATTAGAGACAAGCGAGTTTTAGATTATCGCTTGTCTCTTTTATTTTTGTAGTTCCCGACTATTTCCCGACTTAGTATTTATCGAACCTTTCCTCCGTTATGCAACGGTGCATAACGGAGGAAAGTACATATGTCCAAGGTATGCTTCTTAAGTAAAATCAACATCTTTATTTC
>CATKGX010000016.1 GCA_949747775.1 uncultured Clostridia bacterium
CATATAGTTGTAGTGGTTCAACAAACTACTGCTCTGGATCAACAACAACATGTAGTGGAAATACATATACATGTACAAGTGGATATACATCAACTGTAAATTGTAGTAGTTGTAGTGGATCTGGTAAAAAAGATTGTAGTCACTGTGGAGGACATGGAGTTTGGAGCTGTGGAACTTGTGGAGGAAGTAAAACTGTAACATGTACAAAATGTAGTGGTAGTGGTACAATAGCTTGTACAGGAAGTATGGATGTATTAGATCCAGGAGGTATTTCAGAAGACCTTTGCCCTAATTGTGAAAAGGGTTATATGGATTGGACAAGATTTGGTTGTAGAATATGTGGAGTTGATACTTTATATTGGTCATGTACTAATTGTACTTTTTCAACTGGATCTTCAAGTCCATCTCACAGAAGAATATCATGTACTACCTGTGGAGGAAGTAAAAAAGTGAATTGTTCACATTGTAATGGAACAGGAAGAGTAACATGTACATATTGTAGAGGAGGTAAAACAGAAAATTGTAGTTCATGTAATGGAAAAGGAACAACAACTACAAGTCGTACTTGTTCACATGGTTACACAAGGTCACACGGATATTGTGGACACGGATACACATCATCACACACATACTATATTTCATGTTATCATGGCGTAACAGGAACGCACTCTTATTGTGGTCACGGCTACAATGGAACATCACATAGATATTGTTCACATGGTAGAACATATCAGCATGATAGTTAAAACAGATAGAAAAAATAATGTAAGCATTCTTGCTTACATTATTTTTTCATTTATCAATTCAATTTTGAAAGTTAATTATTATGATAAAACATAGCACCAATAATATTCATCATAAACTTTAATAACAAAAAAGCGAAACTTTTGTATGATGTTCTAATATATCAATAGAAAAATTTATAGTAAATACAATATTGAGAAATTTGGTTAACTCACATAATATGGAATTAAATGTAATGAAGCATTAAAAAGAGATGGAGTGCAAATAAAATGCAGTTCATCTCTTTTATTTAATAGAATGTGTAATAATAGACATAACAAAATGCTTAATACAAACTATTTGTAAAGTTTTTTAAATTCATCTAAACTTATGTCAAGAGCAATACAAATTGCAATTAGTTCAAAATCTTTAAGAATAACTCTATTTGTTTCAATTCTATAAATATCATCAACACTCATATTTAAACCTAATAGTTGTAATTCTCTTGCCAAATCACTCCTATTCATTTGTCTTTCTAGTCTTTTATCTTTTAAATAATTACCGCACAAATTGCTTTTTCCATTTATTCTTCTCATATAAAATCTCCATATCATTACTATTATTTGCAATTATAAAAATTTTATATTAAAATAAGAAACAAACTACTGACAAAATAGCAGTATGCACAAAAAAAGAGGTGATAACATGAAAAGCATTAAATATGATAAAATAAACATAGAAAAAATAGAAACTAAAACAATGTATAGAATGATAGAAGAGTTACTAAAGCGAGATATGTATTACGAAGCAAAATGCTTAGTGGATTTATTTATAGAAAAAAGAAGTTGCGAAAGAGAATTAAAAACATTATATAAAATAAAAGAATTGTTATTTGAATATAAACTTGATGAAGTAAAAGAAACAATAAAAGAGACTAAGATATATTGATGCTTTAGCCTTTTTTATTATTTCTTTTTAAAGTTAAAAAATACAGCCCCAAAACTATATTGCTCAAAAAAATAAATTGATTAAAACAATTTTAGAAGGTCAATTTTTGGCGAAATATCAATGAAAATTCTATTTGACTTTTTTATAAGAAATATTATATTTGTATTAATTTTGAAATAAAGATGTTGATTTTACTTAAGAAGCATACCTTGGACATATGTACTTTCCTCCGTTATGCACCGTTGCATAACGGAGGAAAGGTTCGATAAATA
>CATKGX010000017.1 GCA_949747775.1 uncultured Clostridia bacterium
ACTTTCATCTTGCTTCCTCTCTTGTTTCTTTGTTTTTCTTCTTTGCTTATTTTTATCTTATCACTACTGTTTGCGGTTTTCAACTCTTTTTTCTATTTTTCTTCTACTTTAAAATGTCCCAATGGCATAATTACTTACTTATTGACATTAAATATTTCTCCCATTTTTCAAGTAAATAGTCAGAAGGTTCTTCTCCATCCATTTTTAATCTTATCATATAAATTAAATCTTGGTCTGTTAACTCTAAAATTAATTTATTCTTTTCTACTAAAGAACCAATTGTTGCCTTTTTTGCATTTTCAGAAAATCCCTCTCTTGAAATAATAATAGCTACATTTCTTAGTGCGATATCAAAAAGGTACTTTTCTGTAATATAAATTAAGTTCTGTTCTAATTTTCCAGAATAATTTTTGTACTCAAATACTACAAATTTACTATTATAATACTTTATTAAAGATTTCCAAAACTCAGTACTTCCTTTTAATCCACATAACAAGTCCATTCTAAATAGACTATCTTCTGTTCTATGCTGATTTGACATTTGGGTATATTCTGATTTAAACAAATACTCAATGGTGTCACTACAAACATCTTCATATTCTTTACTATGCTCCATTCCTGTTTCGCACACTAGTATTCTTTTTATTAAATCTTCAGGAGTATCTAATTCCTGATTTGAATGATGATTTATCATTCGATCATTTAAGGAATTCTTTTCACTAGTATCTATCGGAGTTTTCGCAATAATACCTTGAACAGAATAAGGGATTCTTTCTAACAATTTGTTCATTAAATATTCATCAATTTGGCATAAATACAATATATTAGAAATATCTAAAATGACAATATCTAATTCTTTATAAATTTTTTCCTTCATTCTTTCTTCAATTTCACAAAGCAAAATAAGATATGGTTTAACCTCTTTATTTTCAATACCTTTAATAATTTCTTTATAGTATTTTATTTGAGAAACAGCTTTGTTTATCACGTCATAAGAAATGTGGTTATTCCTATATTCTTTTATTTCAAAAAGGAGAATTTCATTTTTATTATCTATTATTATATCAGGTCGTATTATTTTTCCTTCTTCTGCTTGATATGGTTTATACATATTAATATCTTTTAAATCGTAAGTAGCAAAAAATTTCTTCCAAAAAATATCAAAGTCTATTTCAGTATTCTTTGGATTAATATATCCTGAATCAAGCATATTGGATAATGTATATGAGAATGTTTTATTTTTTTCATTAAGCCACTCACTTTTCTTAGTACCTGATGAAGTTAAGATAAGATGAGAAGATTTAAAAAGTTCTACAATATATTGATATTCGTAATCTTTCATATAATCAGCATTATCACAAATTACACATTTTGCATTATAAGGTACATCACCGATTCCATTTGTATTACATAAAAATTCATGAAAAGTATTTATATATACTTTTTCATTTATATTAAAAAATTTGTGTAAAAGTATATTAAAATGTTCAATACAGGATTTATTAGGAACTAAAAGCACAATTTCATCATAAATCTTGCAATTTATTAATATGTCTATTAGCACACAAAGAGTATATGTTTTTCCGCTCCCTATGGCCATTTCTATAAGTGATTCTTTTCTATTTTTTAATATATCATTTAAAATTTCTTCTATAACATTCTTTTGATAATCTCTTAATTCGGTATGACTGTTTAGTATATTTATAATCTCTTTTCTTTGTTCCAATTTAGTTCCTTTCTAATATATAAGTTTAATAATGGTATTATAATATATTTGATAGCTATGTACAACTCTTTTTATCTTTTCCATTAAAATAAGTTTGGAAGTTTTTTATTCCTTCCAAACTCGTTTTCTTTTTTGTGTCAATATGCCCCATCCCATGTGACAGCATAATAAAATATACACTTTTTTATAAATTTCCTTGACAAAGGGTACATTTTAATTGAGCAATCCC
>CATKGX010000018.1 GCA_949747775.1 uncultured Clostridia bacterium
ACATCCTACATTCTATATCATCAAATGTCAATAGAAGAAGTAGAAAGTGCTATTAAACAAGTAAATGATACTGGAAAATTTAAAAGAGCAGTTATTACAGAAGGGCTAAGTGAATTTTTAAAAGAGGGAGAGAACAATTTAACAAATGGATTAGACTTGCCATTTCCTATTTTATCAAGTGTATTTAAAGGAATTAGAAAAGGCGAAACAATGGCTGTTGCTATGCCATCTAACTCAGGAAAAAGTAGATTTACAACATATTTAGCAGCTTATACTGCTTTAGTCCATAAAAAGAAAGTTTTAATTATTTCAAATGAAATGTCAGAAGAAAAAATGAGACTATGTTTAATGACAACAATATTAAATCATCCAGAAATACAAAAGCTACATGGACAAGCTCTAAGTAAAACAGAGGGAGAATTACTAGAATTCAAATTTAGACCAGATGATACTAAAAAAGTAGCAGTAGATGAAAACGGATTTATTTTGCAAGAAGAAAAAGAAACTAGAAAAGACTTTGTAAAAAGGCTTAGTAAAGTATCTACTGAGTTTAATAAAACAATAGAAGTAATGAATTGGGCCAACAAGCAAATTAACAACTCGATTTATTTTATTAATATTACAGACCATACCAATGATGAACTAAGAAAAGTCATTATGAATTATTACTATAAAGAACAAATAGAATATATTTTCTATGACACATTAAAAACAGACACAGAGCATATTGGAAGCGGAGAAGAAATTAAGAAAACTGCAACAATTTTATCAAACTTAGCACAAAATTTTAATTTGTTTATTTGCTCTACATTGCAACTTACAGAAAGCGCAACCCTACCAGTCAATTTAACAGTAAATGATTTGGCAGTTAGTAGAACCGTAAAAGAAGTGCTAGATACCTTATGTTTAATTAAGCAAATTAATAGAGAAAATTATGAGGAATATGAATATTCTTTGCAAGAAGTAGATACAAAATTCTTCGACATTAAAAAGTTTGATGACCCAGATGTAAGATATTATGCATGTATCGTAGACAAAAACAGAGCAGGAGCAAAGCCAAGATTAGTATTTAGATTAAATTTGGCATATAATAATTGGGAAGAGTTAGGCTATTTAAGATTAAAACAAGGGAAATAAAGGAATGGAATATGGATTTTGAAAAAGAGTTTAAAGCAAAATTGAAAGATAAACTAAAAACGAGATTAGAAGACAAATTTGCAACAATATGTGAATATGGAGCTTCAAGTAATGCTGGTTTATTGGAAGAAAATAGTTTCAAGGAAAAACAAATGAGTTTGGAAGTTATATATGAACGATACTTGCAAGGAAAAGGTTTAACAAAGCAAGAAATAATAGAAAAGGCAGGAAGCTTTGAGAATGATATATCAGTAGAAGCGTTAATGCAATTAAAAGAAAGAATAGAATTAACACAGCAAGAAAAGAATTATGTGATATATAAAGAATTAACAGATAATATGTATAGAGGACAAGGGGCATTCTTATCTGTTTTAATGAGAAGAACTATGTTAGAAAAGCTAGGAAATATTTCCGAACAAGACATTATAAAAGAACTAGAAGAACAGCAAAGAGACTGCGAAAATGCAAAAATAAAAGAAATGTATGCAACTACAATAGAACTTCTTAAAATGCAAGATACAACAGAGGCATTAGAAAAAGCAATACAAGAGTATGTTCAAAAAGAATTTAATATGGCAATTAATTGTGGTGGATATGCTTTAAAAGTTGATTTATGTGTATTTCCAGGAAAAGGCGACTTTGAAAAAATGGTATCTAGTTTGCTTGGAAGTTTTCCATTTATCCGTTTATTAGGAGATACAAAATTAGCAGAAGACGAATACATGGTCTTATATAGGTCAAATTTAAGAGGTGGACATCATTTTATTAGAGTAGAAGATAATGGAAGAGTTGTTGAAAAGGATGGCTCACAGCCACCGCAAGACTTTAAAGAATGGGGAGATAGATTAAAAGATTCTCCAGAAGCTGTTTTTGCAGTAAAAAAAGAACATGAAATGTTTATAAAGCATAAAGGTGTATCATGTATTGATGTG
>CATKGX010000019.1 GCA_949747775.1 uncultured Clostridia bacterium
AAGAAGTAAATGATAAAAAGCGAGAACAATATTGACCCAAGTATATCAGTTGGATAAAATTAGTATAGATTATTGCATTGCTATGAGGTACCGCTAAGGGAGAATTAAAGCAGTGCAGAGTGTAGAAATTTACGGTAAAGAAGGAGAAGAAAATGGAACGAACAAAAGAAAATGTAGGATTGAAGAAAAAATCTGGAATAACACTAATAGCGCTTGTACTAACAATAGTTATATTAATAATACTTGCAACAATTAGTGTAAATTTAATCATAAATGGTGGATTAATAAATAAAACAGAAAGTGGAGTAGAACTTCATAAAAGAGAAGCTGCACGAGAAAGGCTAAGTATGACTTTAGGTGCCGCAAATTTAGAAAAAAGAATGAGCTCTAAATATAATCAAGATGAATTTTTAGATAAGTTAATTGTGAAAGAAGTATCGGGAGCTAAGATATTAGGAGATATAGTTGTAGTAGATGGATATGGGTTTGAAATAGATAGAAGTGTACCCAAAATAGGAAAATATGTAGGAAAAGAAAGTGAACTAGTATTTCCAGAATTAAGATTAGAAAAACAGATAGAAGAAGATAGTAAATCAGCAATAATAAGAATAATAGCAAAAGAAGAAAAAGATGGAATTAGTAAAATAGAAATATTGCAAGATGGATTTGTAATAGAAACATATGAATATAGCAATATAAAAGAAGAGATAACACAGAACTACGAAGTAAGGAGAAATGGAGAATATGTAGTAAAAGTATATTCAGCATTACCAAGAACAGAGATGATAGAAATAAGTGAACTTGTAGCAAACATCAAATATAGCCCAAATGGAAGTGAAGAATACAAAAAAGAACACACAGTACAAATAAGTGTAGATAAAACAGTAGATAGAGTGACAAGCATAGAATATCAATGGACAAATACAACAGAAGAACCAGAAGAAGGGAGTTTTACAGAAAGCTGTACAGATGGAGCAAAGATAACAAAAAACGAAGTAACAGGACAATGGTATTTATGGACATTAATAGAAACAGAAGGTGGAAAGAAGAGAATAGAAAAAAGTGAAGCATTTAAATTTGACAATAAAGGACCAGAAGTAGAACTAACATCAACGCCAACATCAGAGACATCATTTACATTAACAGCAACAGCAACAGATGAATATTCAGGGATAGCAAAATATGAATTTTATGTAGAAGGTAAATTGGTAAAAACAATAGAAACAAATGAAGGAGCAGCAAGCTTTGAAGTAACGGACAAAGAAATGGGAAAATATGATAGTTATGTAATAGTAATGGATAAAGTAGGAAATCAGGTAAAGAAGACATTAGAGGTAAGGACAAAGATGCATACTTGGGAACATTCAGTGGCTAAGACAAAATCATCATATCATATAGAGAGGTTTGGACAGGTCGCGTGGCGTGCGTATGCAAATAGTACAACTTATTCGTATACCGTGGTTTCTCCGAATTTAGCCACGGGTGAATTTACTCGTTTAGAAGATAGGTTCATAAGGGGTGACTCACTAGTTGGGGTTCGCACATGGTGTGGTCCTAAAGAGAGTTATGTGTATGAGATAGATTATGATACTTCGTTGTCTGGGTATACTTATTACCGTACCTATAGAGAAGATATCAAGGAGACGAAAACGATTGTTGGATGGGAGGTTAAGGATATCATCTACACATGTTCTCAGGATTCTTATGACTCAGGAGTTCCTGTGAATTATGATCTATATGAATATAAAGGAATAGAATAATTGAAAATATTATAAATTAAGAAATAGCGATAAGTCTATATCAATAGAGGGCTCGCTATTTTTTATTACAACAATTTCTTTTTCTTATAAAAAGAGCAAAAAAGTAATTGTATAACTTTATAAAAGAAAAGTATGCTAAAATATAAAAGAAAAAATACTAGGAGATGTAGTAGTTGCTGATGGGGATGGATTTGAAATAAATATGCCAACGTTGTAAAAAAACAATGTTGGCATTAACTATAAAATTCTAATAAATTCCAATTCCCTTCATATAATTAATATAGGCACCGTCAATGTTTGACCAAATTTTAATTTCGTCATTTAAAGTAGATGTATCTAATTTATCATGAGAGAAACTCTCATAATTACTTATAATTTCATCTTTAAAAGGTTCAGGACATCTTCCAATAATACGAGCAATGTCAAAGTATTTGTTGCCAAAGCCACCAAAGCCAAAATCAATAATAGCAGTTACATGATTGTTTTCATCTAAC
>CATKGX010000020.1 GCA_949747775.1 uncultured Clostridia bacterium
AAAAAGAGACACACCAATACTGTACTCATAACAAAACAGCAAAACATGATTCATAAAGTAACAAGAATCTTATAAAACAATAGCTCAAGATAATATTTTAAAAAATATTATCTTGAGTTATTTTCTAAAATTATACTACTTGCAAATTTACATAAAATATGATAAAATGCAAAAGATACATGGCAAGTATGTGTATTAGTAAATGTTTTAGTAAACAATTACGAAAGGAGGATATTTTTAGCTCGTTTTAGCAAATCCAGTAATAAATCTTGCAACTTAAGAAAGGAGCAAAACAATGAAAATTGGTAAGCTGGTAATGAGCATTTTGACAGTAGGATTTTTGGGGCTACTTTACTACTTGTGGCTACCAGCACTTTCTTTGACCCATATAGATGGGGTCATGTTTATCATGATTTGTTTAATTGCTGTTATTTGCAACATTGTGAAGTGGGTCTCAGATGATGAGGCAGACATTAAGGTAACTACGATAGGAGGTGCTTGCATTGTAATTGGTATGGCAATTTTGCTAGTTGGCGCCCTTATAGGAAGCCCGCTGTTTAATGCAGGGGCAATGCGGGAGCAGATTGGCGAAGTAGAGGAAATTGCGTTTGATGAGATGATTAAGCAGATAGATACAGCGCAAATTCCCATTGTAGACCAGGCACTAGCAGATAAGCAAGCAGAAAAAAAGCTTGGAGAAGATGTGGCACTAGGTTCTAGAGTAGAACTTGGAGAGGCAGCCATTCAGGAAGTAAATGGCGAAATTCTCTTTGTGGTACCTTTGGAACACACAGGTTTCTTCAAATGGAATAGGCACAAAACAACTCCTGGCTATATTACTGTTTCTGCTTCAAATCAGAACAAAGTGAATTATGTAACAGAAGTAGAAGGCGAAAAAATACAGGTTCGCTATTCTCCGTCTGCTTACTTTGGAAATGACTTGAAAAGACATATTAGAAACCAAGGCTATAGAACACAGGAACTGACAGAGTATACGTTTGAAATTGACAATACAGGTCGGCCATATTGGGTAGTAACTACCTATGAAAATACAACCCTGTGGGGAAATGGAGAAGCAACTGGTGT
>CATKGX010000021.1 GCA_949747775.1 uncultured Clostridia bacterium
ATATTTTATTATATTTGTATTTAGTCACTATGACGATTTTATCCATAAAATCAAAAAAGAAAAAAACGTGGTATTGGTTATTTTCAGGTTTGTTATTCGCTGTTTTAAATACTATTTCTACAATTACTTACACGCTTTCAAATCATACAGTATTTCTTGGGGGATATAGTGCAGAATTATTGTTATGCCTTGTTGTTGCAGTAATATCAATATTACCTTTGTTTGTTATATTACTGATAAGTATTGCTGGTATTAGCATTCAGATTAGGCAGAAAAAACTTGTGAATGATGACATAAATGGGTTTGCTATAAAAAGAATAACCATTCTAAAAACTTTTGTTATTATAATTCTGATTTTATTAGCAACCTATTGGGGACAAAATTGCATTTATGAGTATAGAAATGAAGTTGAAGTTAATCGTTATAATACTATCAGAAAAGAAGAGATTTCAAAAATGGTAAGTTTTATAAACAACAAATATCGCTTAAATTTACAAATTGATGATTGTATTTATTATCGTGAAGAAGACTATACGAGACATTCAGATATTTTGGGAAATGGTTCTACATATAATATTCCTTATATTGCTGTCTTTAAATTTGGTAATGAAAAAATAACTGTAGTGGATAGAAAAGGTTTTATGTCAGACAACAAGCAACTAAAAGATTTGAATAAAATTATTTCAGATTATTTTTCAGAAAAGGCTGGCGTTGAATTCGATTTTGTTGAATTTGGCAAATCATACGTTGGTAGCTGGAATGGAAATGATAATATAATAAATACCATCTTGCAAACTAAGTTTAATACATTAATTACAAATGAAACTATATCAGAATTTATAGATGCTGTTTTAGAAGAGTCTGATTTATCCATTAAATTTTATATTAAAGATAATGATAACAAAGAAACATTAATCAATGATATAACAAAGAATCTTCAATATCTAAAGAACTATTCTAATATTGAGATTGTACAGGTATATGGCTATAAGCAAAATTTAGTTATTAATAATAAAAAAATCGATTTTCCTAATGAACATAGAAATTATGGTAATTCAAGTAATGACTATTATGATAGCTATAAGTTTGGTTGCTACTATATTGATGCAGACTCTACTGATTTTACATATTTATTAACAATGAAATTGGATAGAGGATATTCCTCTGGAATTGGTCAAACTATTAATGGATGGACATTAAAAACTTTGAAATAAGTTCTTAAATTTTATTGATTGTATTTAAGCTTATTATGCTATAATAAGCTTAAATAATATTAAATTAAGGAGGTCTGAAAATGGAAGAAAGAATTGTAAAACCATTTACAATGTGGAGACACTTTAAAGGAGCTCGTTCTTTTGTAATTACAGTGGCTGTACATAGTGAAACTGGAGAAAAATTAGTTGTTTATCGTTGTATGGATAATAACGGAAATTCTAATCACAAGGATGGTATTTATGCAAGACCATTAAGTATGTTTTTATCTGAAGTGGACCACGAAAAATATCCAAATGCTACTCAGAAATATCGTTTTGAAGAAATTATCGATTAATTATATTTTATGACATTGCTTTCTAAAAGTGATTGACTATCATTAATATTTGGTAAATTTGAAATATAAAAATATATAAAAAAAGCGAGAAAATATTAATATTTTCTCGCTTTTTTCTTGGAGGCGTAGCTCCGGTTCAATATACTACACAATTTCAGTAATATCAACGATTATGGAAGATTGAATTTGAAAGTTAATGTAGTGTTAATGTAGTTTTGAAATTAAATTATTAACATTTTTAAAAAATGTAATTTTGTATTATTCTTCTATTAATTTTTTTAATAATTCTAATGCCTCCATTTCCATTAATTCATCTAATTCTCCGTTTTCTGCCCATTCAAAATATTCAAAATCAGTTCCACCATTTTTTTCAGTACAAGTATATCTTACCTTATAATCTCCATTTAATTTTTTTAGAGTAAAAGTTTTAGGTGGCTGAAAATCAATCATTTCATATTGATTCCAAATTGTACTATTAACACCAATGTTTTTTAATTTTGTTCCTAATTTAACAGGTCTTTCAGATAGTATTTCTTCTTTTATAGAAATTATCCATTTTGGAACATTATTTGATTCAAGTGAATATTCAAATACTTCCTTAACTGGTTTATTAATAAATATAGTAAGTTTATTCTCTTTCATTTATTTTCCTCCTCTACCAATTACTAATTATTGTTTTGATTATATAATAAAAAACAGAAATTTTCAAATAAATGTCTCCTTTTCTAAAATATATTTACTTTTTAAAAAACAAGTATTGAACAATAAACAAACGTTTGCTATAATGATAAAAATATTTATTTTTATGGAG
>CATKGX010000022.1 GCA_949747775.1 uncultured Clostridia bacterium
AGAATATTATGAACAAAGACCAGAATTAGTAGATAAGTTCTTAATAGAAGGAACTTTGAAGGCACAGAAAACTGCAAAGGAAACAATGAAGAAAGTAAAGAAAGCAATGAGGCTAGATTACTTTGAAGAATAGATGTTGCTATTGTTTAAACTTTGTAAAAGTGTAACGCTTTGGAAGGTTCAAGGGGGGATAAGTCCTGCATATGAGATGTAATGTGCGTACACTTCCAAAGCTGTGTGAGGCAAAATGTTAAATATTAATAAAGAAGTTATATGAATAGAATTGAAAAGAGGAGAGAATATGTTTACAGACTATGTGAAAATAATTGCAAAAGCTGGAAAAGGAGGAAATGGTGCGATTTCCTTTAGAAGAGAAAAATATGTGGCAGCAGGTGGACCAGATGGGGGAGACGGTGGAAAAGGTGGAGACATCTATTTTGAGGTTGACCCAAATTCTAATACATTAATTGATTTTCGATTTAAGAAGAAATTCAATGCTGAAAGTGGAAATAATGGAGAAGGAAATAATAAATATGGAAGAGGAGGAGACGACTTAACCATAAAAGTTCCTATTGGTACAATTGTAAAAGATGCTAGTAATAATCGTGTTTTAGCGGATTTGTCTCATGAAGGACAAAAGGAATTAGTACTAAAAGGCGGAAGAGGCGGAAAAGGAAATAGCCACTTTGCAACATCTACAAGACAAGCTCCAAGGTTTTCACAAGATGGAGAAAACGGAGAAGAAAAAGAATTAATCTTAGAATTAAAATTACTTGCAGATGTAGGATTAATTGGTTTTCCAAATGTAGGGAAGTCAACATTTTTAGGAAGGACAACCTCTGCAACACCTAAAATTGCAGACTATCATTTTACAACTTTAGAGCCAAACTTAGGCGTGGTAAAAACAGATTATGGAGACAGCTTTGTGATTGCAGATATTCCTGGAATTATAGAAGGAGCAAGTGAAGGAGTAGGGCTAGGGTTACAATTCCTAAGACATATTGAAAGAACAAGACTATTACTACATGTAATAGATGTATCTGGTTCAGAAGGAAGAAATCCCGTAGATGATTTTGAAAAAATTAATAGTGAATTACAAAGATATAGTGAAAAACTAAGCAAAAGAACACAGATTATCGTTGCTAATAAAATTGATAGCATGCAAGATGAAAAACTTTGTAGTGAACTAGAAAAACTAGCAAAACAAAAAGGATTAGAAATATTTAAAATATCAGCAGTAACAGGAGAAGGCGTGCTAGAGCTAATAAAACACGTATCAGAACTACTAAAAACATTACCAAAAGAAGATTTATTAGAATATGATGATAAAAAAGTATACAGGCTAGAAGAAAAAGATGATTACACCATCAGAAAAGAAGAAGGCAAGTACATTATAGAAGGTGAACCAGTAGAAAGAATTATGAGAAGAGTCAACATTGGAGACAATGAATCACTATACTACTTCCAAAAAAGCTTAGACTCACTAGGAGTTAACAAAAGGCTAAAAGAAATGGGAGTACGTGAAGGAGATATCGTACAAATAGCAGACTACGAACTAGAATGGGAAGATTAATTATAAAAGTGTCGTTATTAAGGAAAAAGCAAAATAACGACACTTTTGTTGTGTTTGGGGAAAGGTTTGATTTTGTATAGAGGCTTTGAAAAAAGTGCCAACTTACTTTTGTGGCTTTCTAGGATAAGGAATAGAAGTATCGGTTAATCCTAATAAATAATCAATACTAGTATTCAATATAATAGCAATTTTTTTCAAAGTTTCAATTGGAATATTAATTTTTCCAAGTTCATATTTGCTATAATTAGTTTGACTAATATTTAATTGTTTCGCCATTTCAATTTGTTTTATTTCTTTATCTTCTCTTAAATCTTTAATTCTTAACATAGTATAACTCCTTTTTTATATTATAAAAAAGTTACAATATAACTATTGACTTATAGTTATATTACGACTATAATCTTTTTAGTTATATTTTAACGAAAGAGGAGATGGGGAAATGTTTAAGGAGAATAAAGAAAAAACAAAAGGTATTACTCTTATAGCATTAGTAGTAACAGTAGTTATACTAGTTATATTAGCATCAATTAGTATTAATTTGGTACTAAATAGTGGACTAGTAAATAGAAGCCAAAATAGTAAAGAATTACATGAGTTGCAAAGAGAAAAAGAGAGATTAGAGCTAATTAAAGGTGAAGTAGCAAGTGATACAAATCATGTGGGAAAAGTAACAGTAGATACATATGTAGAAGAGTTAATTAATCAAGGAATAACAACAGAGGGAGAAACAACAGATAATGGAGATGGAAGTAACACAGTCATAACAGACACAGGATATAGTGTTTTAATAGAACCAAAAGGAGAAAAAGATGTAGAAATCATCATAGAAGGAAAAGCGG
>CATKGX010000023.1 GCA_949747775.1 uncultured Clostridia bacterium
AGTATAACAGTACCAGAGAATACAGTGATCAAAATAACAGAAGTAACAACTTATAATGTATTAGAAGGAGTAGTAGTAAGTGATAATGTAGATCAAACTCCAACAGTAGAAACAAGAGGAAGTTTGACAGCAACATTAGGAGAACAGACAATTACCTATACAGTAAGGGATGAAGCAGGAAATGAAACAACAGTAAATAGAAAGTTTACAGTAGTAGAAGCAGAAGGACCAATATTAAACTTTAGTAATGTAGGAAGCGAAATATGGACACAGGATCAAACAATCACAGTAACAGCGACAGACAATAGTAATTTAAAAACATTTACCTATGAAGTAATCAAAGATGGAGTGTCAAAGGGAGTAACTAATGTAGAAGTAAGTGGGAAAAGTGCAACCGCGAGTGTGTCATTAAATGAAAGTGGTATATACAGTATCAAATTAACAGGAAGTGATGAGTATGGAAATACGACAACTCTAGAAAGTGGCGAATACAAAATAGATGTAACGAAACCAATATTTACAGCGAAATCAACAGAAGCAGAAACAATAATGCAGGGAGCAAGTAATGTAATAGAGAGTACATACTTTAATAGTGTGACATGGAGTATCAGTGGAGAAGGAAATGTAGCTTGTAAGAGTGGAAGTACGACAGTAACAAATACAAGTACACTAGCAGTAGGAACACATGAGATAACATGTACAGCAACAGGCCAAAATGGACTCTCAACGAGTGCAAGTAAAACAATCGTAATAAAAGCTCCTATAGTAGATACAACAGGAGCGAATAAGCCATCACTTTCAAATGGACTAATTCCAATAAAATGGAATGGAAGTGCATGGATAAGAGCAGATAGTGAAAATGGAAGTGGGTCAAATCAATGGTATGACTATAGTAGTCAGATGTGGGCAAACGCAGCAAGTGTAACAGAAGAATATAGAAATGTGAGTGTTGGAGAAGAAATACCAGAAAGTGCGATAAATGCCTATTTTGTATGGATCCCAAGGTATGAATACCAGTATACAAATTTAGGTACAAGTTATGCAGGAGGGAGCAAATCGCAACCAGGAGGGATCAATATCAATTTCATAGCAACAAGTAAGACAAGTCCAAGTACCAACTATAAAATACATCCAGCATTTACATTTGGAAGTACGCAATTAGCAGGGTTTTGGGTAGGAAAATTTGAGACAACAGGAAACGCAACAACCCCAACAATAAAACCAAACTTAAGTTCACTAAGAAATCAGAATGTAAGTACGCAGTTTGCGACAGCACAGAAATTCAGTGCGTCAGGAAATAGTTATGGAATCAGTACGAGTGCAGATGCACATATGATGAAGAATAGTGAATGGGGAGCAGTAGCGTACTTAAGTCAAAGTAAATACGGAAAATATGGAAACAGTAGTTATACAGGAGCAAATAAGGAAGTATATCAGAATAAATCAGACAGTTATATAACAGGCTGCAGTAATGGAGCGCCAAGTAGTAGTGAAACGTCATCATGTACAAATGCATATAATGTAAGTCCAGGAGGAACAGGAGCAAGTACAACAGGAACAATATACGGAGTATACGACATGAGTGGAGGAGCTTTTGAATACGTAATGGGAGTATATAATAGTAGCGTAAGATCATCAGGATTTAGTAGCTTGCCAGCAAGTAAATACTATGATAATTATACAAGTACGTCAGTAACAACGGCATGTAACTCAGGAATATGTTACGGACATGCATTAAGTGAGACGAGCGGATGGTATTCCGATAGCGTCACCTTCGTCGCTTCGAGTCTCCCGTGGTACGAACGTGGCGGTAGCTATAGCTATACTACGTCGAATGCAGGAGTGTTCTGCACTTACATCGCTGATGGTGGTGCGCGCAGCGTTATCTCGTTCCGAGTAGTAATGCTTGGTTAGTTGTTACAGAGAAATGTTCTGACAGTCAAAAGAACATTAAATGAGACACAATTAAGAGTGACTAAAAAGATTATTTTAACTATGCAATTATGTAAACAAAAAATAAACTATCTCTTGAAATTATATTACCTTTTATAGTATAATTTAGATAGGTGGTTTTTATGAAATATAATAAAGCAGATACTGTAAAACTAATACAAGAGAAACTAAACGGAAAATCAATGTTAACATATTTAGAAATCGCAAATGTTACAGGATATCATCCAAAATATATTTTACGTCTTAAAAAAGAAATATTAAATAACAGTATCCAAATAGAACATGGAAACAAAAATAAAACTTCCTATAAAGCGATTCCAAAAGAAGAAGAAGAAAAAATTGTAGCCCTATATAAACGTAGTAATGCAAGTGTAAGACGTTTTTGTAAATTTTATGGAAGAAGAAGCTACTCTTGTATATACTATATTTTAAAAAAGCATGGATTATTAGAATCACAAAAAGAAAAAAACTAGTTTTCAAAAAAGAACTAGTTTTTTATATAAATAAACTGACTGTCTTAATCACAAAGCATAATAAAATTCCAATAAAAGTAGGTAACAAAATAGAAATCATAGTCCAC
>CATKGX010000024.1 GCA_949747775.1 uncultured Clostridia bacterium
AAATATGAAAAAATCTATCAGAATGATAACAACAATATTAACAATTACTATGTTTGTACTTACAATGGCTAGCACAATGTGTATGGCAGGAGTAAACCCAGGACAAATCGCAGGTCAATTAACAGGGACAGCAACAAGTGCATCAAACGATGTTGTAAACATAGGAAACCAAATTATTGGTATTATTACAACTGTAGGTGTTGTAGTAGCAGTAATTGTTTTATTAGTATTAGGTATCAAATATATGATGGGAAGTGCATCAGAAAAAGCAGAATACAAGAAAACAATGATACCATACTTAGTTGGTGCAATTCTAATATTTGGTGCATCAGCAATTACTAAAGTAGTTGTACAATTAGGATCTGGAATTAGTGCTGGTACAGGTACTTAAAATATTACAGTAATATTACAAAAACATTACAATTATATTAAAAGTGCATGACAAATGCACTTTTTTTTATTTTTTCTACCATTTTTCGATAATATTTGTTATAATATAAGATAGGTATAACTATATACAAAGGAGGAAATATTTGTGGGAACATATAACTTGCCAAGAAGCGTAAAAGGAGAAGGAAGAATCCTGTTTATATTTACAGGTAAAAGCCTAATATATGCAGTAGTAGCAGGGGGAGTAGGATTACTATTTTATTTCATATTGTCCATGTTTGGACTAAATATGGTAGGGCTAGCTATTACAGTGGCATTTGCAGGAATAGGATTTGCTGTTGGCACATTTAAAGTACCAGATATAGCAAAATTTGAATTTACCAAAAAAACAGGTGGAGAAAATATAGATGACATTATTAAAAGAGCAATAAGATTTAAAACAAAAGGAAAGAAAATATATGTATACAAGGAGGAAGAAAATGATTAATAGTTTAAACACGTTAACTTTAATATTAACAATAGTTATTATTGTAATGATAATACTAATTGCAATTCTTTGTATGGTATATTACATGTCAAAAAGAAAGAAGAAATCACCACAAGAGAAAATCATTAGTCAAAACAGTAGCACAAAAGAATTACCAAAATCTAAAACATTTGGAGTAGAATCTGTTTTTGATTTTATGGAATTTGACAAAGTAGAAGATAACATGATTATTCAAAAAGATGGAAACAAATATATTATGCTAGTAGAATGTCAAGGAATTAACTATGACTTAATGTCAGAAGTAGAAAAAAATGCTGTAGAAGAAGGATTTATTCAATTCTTAAATACAATAAGACACCCAATTCAAATATATACACAAACAAGAACCATCAACTTAGAAGGAAGTATTCAAACATATAAAAACAAAGTAAAAGAAATAGAAGACAGACTAACCAAACAAGAAATGAACTACAAAGAAATGGTTGCTTCACAAAGATATTCAAAAGAACAACTAGACAAAGCATATTATGAATTAGTAAAACAAAGAAACTTATCAGAATATGGAAAAGACATCATTTACACAACAGAGAGAATGAGCTTAAACAAAAATGTATTAAATAAAAAATACTATATTGTTGTTCCATATTACCCAGAAGACTTAGGGCAAAATAATTTTGACAAAGAGGAAATCAAAAACCTAGCATTCTCAGAATTATACACAAGAAGTCAATCTATTTTAAGAACATTATTTGTATGTGGAATTACAGGAAAAATATTAACATCAAATGAACTAGTAGACTTACTATATGTAGCGTACAACAGAGATGAATCAGAAGCATATGGATTAGATAAAGCACTAAAAGCAGGATATGACGAACTATATTCAACAGCACCAGATGTACTAGATAAAAAAATGAGAGAAATTGATAGACAAATTGAAAAACAAGCCTTTGATAAAGCAAACCAAAAAGTATATGAAGCAAAATCAGACAAACAAAAGAAACTAGAACAAAAACAAGAAAGTATGGACGACTTAATTGATCAAATGGCAAAATTAATTATTGAACAAAATAGTGCAAGCATTGGGAAAGACGTTGCGCAAATGGCAAAAGAAAAAATTGATGTAGAAAAAACATTAAAAAAGACAAGAAAGCAAACAAGTGAACAAGAGATAGAAGGAGGTACAAAAGAAGATGGCAAGAAAACAAAGAGAAGAACGACAAAGACAGCTTAATGATTACTCAAAACCAGATGAGTTTGAAATTCTAAAAAAGAAAACCATCAAAGAACTAATTGCACCATCAGGAATAGATGCAACAAACATTGACCATTTGGAAATTATATCAAATGTAACAAGATATGCAAGAAGTTTCTTTGTATCAGCATTACCAAGAATGTGTACTTTCCCAGAGCTATTTAGAGACATGTACTTATTTGGAGATATTAATACATCTATATACATAAATCCAATAGCAGAATCAAGGTCACAAAATGAATTAAATAGGGTTATTAATGAATTAGAAACAGAAAGAATTGTTGCAGCAGATAGAGGAAACATTAACAGAGAAAGTACCCTTGGACAAAAAAGACTAGAAGCAGAACAATTAAGAGATGAAATAGCAGCAGGATATAACAAACTATATGAAGCATCTGTAGTATCAACACTATTTGCATATAGCCTAGAGGACTTAAACAAATATACAAAACTATTATCAACAGAAATGTCTAAATCATTAGTTGGTATAAAGAGTGCTTGGGGAATGCAAGAAGAAGCATTTAAATCTAACCTTCCATTGATGGAGGATAAAATAAAAAAAACTCATACATTTGACCGTAA
>CATKGX010000025.1 GCA_949747775.1 uncultured Clostridia bacterium
ACAAAGTAGAATAGCACGAAAAAATAAACGGAATCACATTAGTTGCATTAGTAGTAACAATAGTCATATTAATCATACTAGCAACGATAAGTATAGGAGCGTTATTTGGAGAAAAAGGACTTATCAAACAGGCAGAAGAAGCAAAAGAGTTGCACGAGAATGGAAGAAACGAAGAAGAAAAAGCATTAAATGATTTAATGAGTGAATATAATAGAGTGAAAGATGAACTAGGAAATAACGGTGGAGGAACGACAGACCTGCCAGATATAACACCAACCACACCAGCTGGAACACAAGTAAAGAAACCAAGCATATGGACAAGCGAAAAAGTAACAGCCATAGCAGATGGAAAAGGAGGCATAGTGCCATTACCAAATGGATATTACTACGTAGGAGGAGATATCGATACTGGATTAGTCATTTCAGATAAGGAAGGAGATACATTGAATGCTTCTGGAATAAATATGCGGAAGTCAATTTGTATGGATACCAGTACCAGATGAAGCAACATTGACTAGAACAATGTTTAATAACGGACAGCCATCGGAAAAAGACGAATACGATGATACTATAGATAGTTATACAGAGCCATATGCCAGTGGATACACAGGAGAAGATACCGAGTATAATACAATGAAGACACAGGTATTAAAATACGGTGGATTTTTCATCGGAAGATTTGAAGCTGGTGTTAATAGTACCACATTACGTACAGCAACAACTTCAGCACAACCAGTTGTAAGCAAAAGAGGAGTAGCACCATATAATTACGTACCATGGGGAAAAAGTATGAGCGACGTTAACTCAGATGTAACAAGTGAAGATGATAGAGATATAACAACAGCAACAAAAGGAGCAGTGTATTTGGCAAAAAATATGTATACACATCCAGATAGTGTAACAAGTACATTATGCTATGGGAGTCAATGGGACGCAATGTGTAGATATATAGGAGACAGTAACAGAACTACACCAACCAAATCCGCACCAGAATTAACAGGAAACGTAGCAAAAGACGTTTCAAAAAACATTTACGATTTAGCTGGAAATTGTTATGAATGGACGATGGAAGCCAGCGATAGCAATGCTCGTGTTGAACGCGGGGGCGGCTACGACTACGATATTCCAGTGTCTTACCGTAGCGACTACCCTCCCTACGACGCGTACGATGGCAACTCGTTCCGTCTCGGACTTTATGTAAAGTAATCCTGACAACTGATAGCGAACAAGCATGAAAAAGTAGTGCATAGAACGTGAGTAGTAAAATACAAAATTAAATTAACAAACTCCGAGCGAACGGAGTACGCGAACTGTAAATTTTTAGGGCTGTCGAACGACAGTGAGGTTAGCCCTAAAAATTTACTAGCGTGGTGCCACCACTAGCGTGGTGTCTTTTTTTGCCTAAAAAAAGACAAAATAGTGAAAGGTGGTATAAAAATGAGTTTTAGTAAAATGGTAGAAATTTTAAAAAAGAAAGAAAAAAATAAAATAGTGTTTATAGAATGTGGAGCCTTCTATTTGGCAATGGGAGAAGATGCAATATTTTTGCATGAAAAGTTTGAGTTTAAATGTACATGTTTTTTAGAAAATGTATGTAAAATAGGAATACCAATTAATTCATTAGAAAAATATATTAGAAAATTAGATGACATGCACTATGCTTATGTAGTATATGATTTTGATAAAGAAGAAAGCAAACTTAGGATAAAATATATATCAAAAGGAAAGTATCACAATATAGAAGAAAAATCAATTAATTGTTTGACATGCAAAGGTACGTCAAAATATAAAGAAGACAAATATTTGGAAGCTGTAACAAAATTACTAGAAGAAAATGGGTATGCAGTAAAAGGATAAGAGAGTATGGAAGAGAAAAAAGATAAACAAACGGAAGGAAATAGCTTAATACTAATTCCGAAAATAGAAAAATATATGGAATATGTCTTAAACATACTGCTGAAGATTCCAAGAACTGAAAAATATAGTATTGGCAATGAATTCAAATTATCAATGTATAAAATGTTAGAAAGCACAATGATTTTGAATAAAATAAGTATAAGACAACAAGAAACAAGAAGAAGACAATATGATATGATAAGCAAAGAAAAATATTTAGAGAACTTAAATAAGATAGATGCATTACTTAATTGCCAAAGGATATATCTAAGAATTATGGATAAAAATCATTGGATAGACCAAAAGAAATTCTGTACATCTATGGAATATACTTATGAAATAGGGAAAATACTAGGAGGTTTGTTTAAATACTATGCCAAAAACAATTCGAAATAAGTTTGATAAAGAGTTAACTTATGACAGTTTAATGCAAGCACATAAATTAAGTAGAAAAGGCAAAGGATATAGAGATGAGGTTATTTTATTTAATTTAAAACAAGAAGAATACATTATGTGGATATATGAGAGGCTAAAGAATATGACATATAAACATCGGAGGCTATACAACCTTTTATATATCAGAGCCAAAAGTAAGGAAAATAGAAAAAAGTAGATACATAGATAGAATTATACATAGATGGGTAGTAGACAATTTTCTAATACCATACTTTGTGCCTACTTTTATAAATACTTCATATGCTTGCATAAAAAATAGAGGTATGCATAAAGCATGTTTAGATGTACAAAAGGCAATGCTACATTGTAAAAGAATATGGAGAGAATATTATATTTTGAAAATGGATATACGCAAATACTTTGAAAATATAAATAAAAATATTTTATTTAAAATACTGATAAAAAAGATAAAAGACAAGA
>CATKGX010000026.1 GCA_949747775.1 uncultured Clostridia bacterium
AAGTACAAAGTGCATTAGAGGCTGAAAAAGAAAACTTAGAAATGGTAGTAGAAGAATATTACAAAAAGATAAAAGATTATACAAATACAAGTAAGCACAATATAAAGAAAATAGTAGAGAAATCTAATCATATTAATAACGTACTGGGGCAATTGCAAAGCATAGATAGTCCACAAATGTATACATGGATTGCAAAATTAACAAAGTTAAATATAGATGAATTTGAAGACACAAAAAAAGAACTAGAAAATGTAATTCAAGAAAAATATGAATCTACAGACAATGTACAAGAATATCAAACTTTTCTAAGTAACTATAAAGCTATTTTAAAATTATATAATGAGTATATGCTAGGAATAAAAGTAAAAAATGCGACACAAATAGACATAGGGAAATATATTAATGATGAGAAAATTGATTTAAATAACACAAATGAAATTTTAATTTATCATACGCATACCAGCGAAGCATATGGAGAAAAAGACAGGAAGACTACAAATGCAAACGAAAATATGATAAAGGTGGGAAAAACCTTAAGTAAGCAGTTAAAAAATAAGGGGATTAATGTTATACATATACAAAAATATCATGATTTAGAAAGTGTGAGTGGGGCATATGATAGGTCGTTAAAAACAGTGGATAAAACATTAAAAGAACAAAATAAAAAAATTGATATTATATTTGATATACACAGAGATTCTTATCCACCAGGACTTTATAAAACAGATTATATAGAAATTGAAGGCAAAAAAGCCGCAAAGCTAAGATTTGTTATAGCAATAGGTCATGAAAATTGGGAAAATAATTTGAAATGGGCAATTAAATTGCAAAAAAAAGCAGATGAACTATATCCAGGATTATTTAAAGAGATGTTCATATATGATGATGAATATAATCAATCCATAGCTAGCTGTGCAACACTAGTAGAAGTAGGAAGTGATGAACTAAATACAATTGGGGAAGCATGTAATAGTATGACCTATTTTTCTAATGTTATAGATTCAGTAATGCAAGATGAAAAATACAAAGTAAATAATTAGACAGCACACAGAGGCTTTCTTGTTTCATTTATTAGGAATAAGAAAGCTTTTTTATATAAATACCTATTAAAATATATTTTCTGTCACATACGAAATACAAAGTCAAAAGGTACTAGGTAAAGGGCAAGATTTACAAAAAATGACGAAAATAGTATAATTTGCTATAAAAGGGAGGAAAATAAATGGCAAAAAAGTACCTAGAAAAAAACGTATTGGATGCAGCATTAGAAAGATTAGAAATTATATTTCAGAATTTTGATAATATTTATTTTAGCGTTAGTGGAGGAAAAGATAGTTCAGTAATGGTACAACTGGCTAACATTGTAGCCAAAAAAATGAATAAAAAATTTGATGTATTATTAATTGACCTAGAAGCACAATATCGCTATACAATTGAACATATAGAAGAATTAAAGCAATTGTCACAAGTTAGAGACTTTTATCATATTGCACTTCCAATTGCGCTAAGAAATGCAGTATCTGTGCTACAACCCAAATGGATATGTTGGGAAGAAGAAAGCAAAAGCTTGTGGGTAAGAGATATGCCAGAAGATAGTATTAATATTCATAATTGTCCATTTCCATGGTTTAAAAAAGGAGAGGAATTTGAAGAATTTATTATTCAATTTGCAAATTGGTATATTCAAAAATATGAAGGGAAAAGGGTAGCCTGTGGAATAGGAATTAGAACGGACGAAAGCTTAAACCGATTTAGAACAATTGCCCTTCAGGAAAAAAAGGTGACATTTGAAGGATACAAATGGACTACAAAAATAAAAATGGGAGAAAGGCATATTGAAGCATATAACTTTTACCCTATTTATGATTGGACGGCAGAAGATATTTGGGGGGCTGTAAGTAAATTAAATTTAAAGTTTAACTACATATATGAACTAATGTATAAAAATGGTGTAAGTATATATGAGCAAAGACTTTGTCAACCCTATGGAGATGACCAAAGAAATGGATTAGACCAATTTAAAGCTTTAGAATACGACACATGGAGTAAAGTAATTAATAGGGTAAATCGGTGTAAATTTTGGGAATATATATTGTAAAACAACAGCACTTGGTAATATCAGATCATGTAAACCGAATTTTATGTCTTGGCAAGAATACACTGTATTTTTATTAGAAAGCATAGGAATTTATAACAAAGACTTAATGCTACATTATTATAAAAAAATCAAAAAATTTATGATTTGGTATAGAAATAAATATGGAACAGATATAAAAGACATTCCAGATATAGCAGAATGTAAGCTAGAGAGCCAAAAGAAAGCAATTTCATGGAGAAGAATCGCAAGAGCTATAGAAAAAAATGACTTTTATTTAAGAAGACTGTCATTTTCACAGACAAAAAATGATGACGAGGAATTAATGAGAATGATACATAAGTGGGATAATTTATTAAATAAAACAACAAAAACAGATGATAAAAGATTACAAAAAATAATAGAAGAAGCAATATAAAAGGAGAAGAAAATGGTTATTAAAATGACAAATGAAAGTGAAGGCTTTTATGGGTATATGGGAAAAGCGTTCGGTTCAAGATTGATAGAAAATCAAGTAAATGATAGGATTTATGATGATGACAAAAAAGTTTGGTATTTATATATACAAGAAGAAAAAGTAAAAGCATTTGTATCAATTAAAAAAAATGTCATAAAGAATGTATATGCTACTAAAGAAGAGTACTTAGAGAGAATACTAGAAGAAGTAAAAAAAGAAAATA
>CATKGX010000027.1 GCA_949747775.1 uncultured Clostridia bacterium
GAGAATATTATATTTTGAAAATGGATATACGCAAATACTTTGAAAATATAAATAAAAATATTTTATTTAAAATACTGATAAAAAAGATAAAAGACAAGAATCTAATATGGCTAATAAAGGAAATACTATACTCTAACAAAGGTGAAAAAGGATTACCAATAGGAAATTACACATCTCAAATGTTTGCTAATATTTATTTAAATGAGGGTGACCAATATATAAAGAAAAAACTACATTGTAAGTATAGCTTTAGGTATATGGATGACGTGATTATCTTGTTAAAGACGAAGAAAGAAGCAAAAGAGGTATTAGATAAAATTCAGAGTTTCTTGAAAGAAAAATTAGAACTTGAATTGAATAGTAAAACACAAATATTTAAAAACAAACAAGGAGTTAATTTTTGTGGATATAAAATAAACGAGCATAGGCTAAAAATACGAGACAAACGGAAAGCAAAAATTAAAAAAGAAGATTAAGCAACTAAAATACAAAATAAGAATTGGACAAATAGACAGTAAAGAAGCAAGAAAGTATTTATGTGGTCATATGGGATATATAAAAATAGCTAATGTAAATAATTTAACAGATAAATTGTTTTATATAAGTTCATAGTATTAATATATGGGGATAAATCAAAAAGCCAACAACAGCAACAATCGAGTTAAACGCGGGGGCAATTACAACAATGCTAATCCAGTGTCTAATCGTAACAACAACAATCCCTACAACACGAACGACAACAACTGTTTCAGGTGTTCACTCTAATATTATTTCAGATGGTATATTTTAAGGAATGTATCCAGTAAAATATTAGATATTAAAGAGATTTATTCCCTCCTAAAGAAATATAGTAATATATTTGAAAAATAGGTAAATATGTATCAATAAACTTTGTATTAGTAGATTACTAAAAACAGTAATAGAATATATGAAGTTTATGCAATATAAAAATGAGGATAATATGAATATAGTAATAGTAAGTGGAAAGATTATATCAAAAGTTGATTTTAAATTTATTTATCATAAAGATAAACAAGGAAAACATACGTCAATAGCAAACTGTAAATTACAAGTAGACAACAGCACGACGGTAGACGTATATGGATATGATGAAATAGCAGATGTTCTATATAGGGGGTATTTGAAAACAGCATGGTGTGAAGGAACATTAGAAGAAGGTATGAAAATTAAAATTTTAACGATAACAAGCGATTACCTTAACTAGTTAGTAGTCGCTTGTTATAATTCCATTTTGTTCATTATTATAAATTTAACTTTTTTCTAAAATCTTCTAACAATTGTGTTTCAGATATTTCTAAAACTTTGCATAGTGCAGATAATTCAAAATCTTTTACAATTCTACGCCCATTTTCTATCTTATAAATTCCATCATAATTAATATCAATCCCTAACATCATTAACTGATTGGACAATAAAGCCCTTGTCATATGTTTAGATTTTCTAGCTTTTTCTATTGCTTTGCCAGTAACATTAGCACTGTTTTCAAATTTCCTACTAATCATAAAATTCTCCAATCTATTACAAATTTCATATTTACTATTGATTTTAATATGAAAAGTGTGATGTTATTAGTCGTGTTGGCAAGAAAAACAAAAAATATGCACTGATTAATTTATTGTATAAGATATAAGGAGGTAAAATTTATGAAGAAAAAGGAAGAAATGAAAAAAGGCACAAAGATGTCAATATTAGATTTAATATACCAAAAGAGGGAGGACGATTTATATCAGCATAATGCTCAAGATAAAAAGTACATAAGTGAAATAAATAAATTAGAACCAGTTACATATGAGGAATTATTGATAGCAATAAAAAATTTACCACCACATTTTGGCAATACAAGAGAGAATATATTAGGCAAATTGGAGCGATATGTAGAAAGAGAAAACAATTTAGTAGCATACGACAATGAGAAATTCTATAAGAATGGATTTTGCGATGGAGTAAATTTAATATACGAAGTATTACGAAAGGAAATATAGGTTCTTAGTTTGAAGGTAACTTTTTAAATTAATTTAATCGTATTATGACAAAATAGAATAAGAAAAGGTATAATTCCACCAAATTATAAAAGAAGAGGAAGTGTAAAATACGCTTCCTCTCTGGAAAAATTATGCACATCCATCTCCGTGCATGAAATTGATTTATCATTTGCGCTGCAATCCTTTCTTTTGTATATTATACCAATACGATTATAGTAAAAAATGAATTTCCATATTTCGTATATGATTAGAAATATACAAGAAAGTATACAGCAAACATATAATATCCCTTTAGCATATTTTCTGCTAAAGGGATATTTGAAATACATCAAATCCATTTTAGCATGTAATATGCATTAAGAGAAAATTATATAAAATTAATAAAACCAATTTTCCCAATGTACTATAACTTATATTAAGTACAACTATATTATACCATGAAATGGAAAAAATTACAAGGCGATAAAGATTTTGTTCAAGGTAATTTCATGAAATATTACAATTCTGTAATATTTCATGAAATTACCTTGGTTTTGTTGAAAAAATGTTGAGAAAATGGTACTTTTATGGTATAAATATGTCAATATACTAAAGAAAAAGTTATAAAAGATAATATTAATAGGAAAATTAGGTGAGTATAATAAAAAGATTAAATATATTTATAGACGAAAGTGGGGACTTTGGCTTTGTAAAAGGAAGTTCAGACTTATATGCTGTTTCATTTACATTACACGAAAGTTCTAATTCAATAGAAAATGAACTAAAATATCTAAAC
>CATKGX010000028.1 GCA_949747775.1 uncultured Clostridia bacterium
TTGTATTAATATTAGTATGAAAAAAGATCAAGTGATTATAAAAATAGATGAAAATGCAGAACAAAAGGATATTATTGCTAATTTAAAAAAGAAAATGATTGAACTAAAGAACCTATATAAAGATGATAAAACTCCAATTCTAATTACAGGAAAAGTATTAAAAAACAAAGAAATGGAAGAAATACAAAATTTAATTAAAAGATTTTTAGACATACAAATAGAATTTGATAGTCCAAAAGTCTTAGGGCTACACGGAATTAAGAAAAGTTTTTATAAAGAGATTGCAACTTCTGAAACAAAATTTCATAAGGGTTCACTTCGTTCAGGACAAAGAATAGAATTTGAGGGAAGCCTAGCCATTATAGGAGATGTAAATCCAGGAGCAGAAGTAATTGCAGGAGAAAATATTATCATACTAGGAAACTTAAGAGGTCTAGCACATGCAGGTGCAAAAGGAAATAGAGATGCTATTATAGAAGCAGTAGAAATAGAAGCGACTCAAATTAGAATAGCAGATATTGTAAAAGAAATAGAAAAAGATGAAGATGAAATAAGAACAGTAAAAACATCTGCTTATGTAAAAGAAGACGGAGAAATTGAAATAGAATAAAAAATTAATAAACAAAAAACAAGACAATTATGTCTTGTTTTTTGTTTATTAATTACGCCTAACTTAATAATAATAGAACGAGCGCAATAAATAGGTATTCATCTTGTACACCCTCATTGTAAAGAAAGAATATTAAACAGATTAATAAAATATCATCAAAATATAACTTGATTCCAAGTATTTCAAATAAAACATCATTTGACTTGTTTTCGAAAGCGACATCTTTCTTAGGAGAAGGCAAAGGAGTTTTTGGGAGTTCCTTTGTTTTCTTATTTGCAATATTATTTGGCACATTAGGGGAAGAGGGAACACGAGGATAGTAATAATATTTCCTAGGAAATCCAAAAAAAGGATATTGATACATCATGAATGCTTATCACCACCTAGAGGACCGGAGCATTTCAAATACTTTTCCCATCCCAAAAATTTGTATGTATTGGTCAACTTTTTCCTTTCTGCTTTCTTTTAAATAAGGCTTTAGAGATTTTAGTAAATTGGCTCTAGGATCATCTTTATTTGTTTTCATAGCATCCATTACTTTTTTCATTTTCATCATAGTTTCAATATCAAATTCAGGAAAAGTATTATTTGCTGAGGAAGAATCAGAAGACATATCTTGCCTATTCCCATTATCCGTATTACTCTGCTTATTCCCTGTCAAATTTTGCATCATATTCTGAATCTCATCAGGTATTTGATTGTTTTGCATCATCTGACTAATTTGATTCATTAAATTAGACATATCTTCTGCCATAAGCCCCTCCATTCTAACAATTTAAAGCAAACTATTTATTTGTGTTTTTCTTAATTTGTTCAATTACATTATTTGCATCTTTTGAATTTAGCATTTTACTAACTTGATTTAAACCTTGCTCTAATTCCTTCTTATCCATTTTAGAAAGCATTGCCATTAAGCTGGCCATATCCATTTTATTGTTCATTTTAGTACCTCCATACCATAGTATATGTTATAAAATCTATAATATTATATGCGAGAAAATAGAAAATGTGCTTCTTTGTAAAATAGTAACAAAACTGTAATATAAATTTAATATTAGCAAGAGTTAGGAAAATCCGTAAGATATAAAGTAAATTTGCCAAAATGTACCATGGCAAAATCCCTTCAAAAAAAAGCAGGATAATGATACAATAATATAGAACAACTCTACATAAAGTGTATATGTGGTAAATGAATTCATGCATAAAAAATAGGAGGTTACTATGAACGAACTATTAGAAAAAATAATTGCAGTATTGCTTGTGCTAGTAATAGCAGGGGCTAATTTGTCTATGAGCATCACATATGCAGTAGCAAATATAGAGCTAGGAAAGCAAGATGCAGCAACACAAA
>CATKGX010000029.1 GCA_949747775.1 uncultured Clostridia bacterium
ACTCTGTTATTATTTCTCCTTCTTCTAATTTTACATTTGAAAAGTCAATATAATTATTTACTTGTGTATTTAAATTTTCTACTAATAGTTTATAATCATTTAAATTTGTTTTGTAGTAAATATTATAATTTAATTCTTGATTATATGTTCCAGTTATTAGTTTACTCATTCTTACTTCTGATGGTAAATAGTCATACCAAGTAAAGTTACTTAATGGTACATTTCCTGTATTTTTTAGTTTAAAGTCATATCTTATTTCTTGATTTGCAGTTGTTTGTATAATTCCATCTTTTTCTATATCTATATTAGGTTTTTCTGATTCATTTGTGATGTTTACTTTTACTACTTCTTCGTGTGTATTAATTTCTGCAGCGAACTCATTTTCATTTAATAAATACCATTTACCTGCCTCTACTTCTTTTATTTTGTATTTACCTTTATCAAGTAGTTTTGTAATTGCGATTCCATCTTCATTTGTTATAATTGTGTCTGCAATTTCATTGTTAGAATTATATATTTCAAATTTAACATTTTCGATTGGTGTTCCTGCTTTTTCTCCATTAATAAAGCTATCATCTTCACTTGTTTTTACTATTTTTATTTGTCCTTTTATTCTTTTATTTGTTATATTTATTTTTGATATAATATCTGTTTCAACATTTATCTTGATAGTTTCATCATTTAAAATATGCATATTATCTGTTTTAGTTTCTTTTAGTATATATTCTCCTATTGGAATTCTTGATGTTATTGCATAACCTTCACTATTAGTTGTTATAGTTTCTACTATTTCATTATTAGTATTTATAACTTGGAATTCTACTCCTTCTAGCTTGTATGTATTATCTTCTTCATCTACTTTGTATACTTCAATTTGACCTTTTAATTTTTCATTTTTTATTGTAATTTCTGCTGTTTCATTCCATTTTATTTCTGTTGAATATGTTTCATCATTTAGTTTATATATTTTATTTGTTTTTGTTTCTTTTATAGTTGCTATTCCACTTCTAATGTTTTCTATATATGCAACACCTTCTTCATTTGTTATGGCTTTATACTTATATCCTTCTTGGTCTACAACTTCAAATTCTACATCTGATACTGGTACATTTTCATTATCTAAGTCTACTTTATATATTTTTAAGTTTCCTTTTTTATGCTCATTTTCAAATTGAATTGATTTGATTTTATTTTCTTCAACTGTTATTGTTTTTATTTCATTATTTAATATATATTCTTCATTAGTTCCAAGGCTTGATTCTTTTATTTTATATTCTCCTATTGGTAACATAGAAGTAGATGCCTCTCCATTACTATCAGTCTTAATGGTTTCTACTATGTAATTATTTTTATTTATTACTTGAAATTCAACATTTTCAAGTCTTATCTCATTATAGTCTGAATCTACTTTTATTATTTTTATTTGTCCCTTTTTCTTTTCGTTTTCTACTTTTATTTCTGCTGTTTTATTCCATTCTACTGTAACATCTTTATCAATTGCTAAATTATATTCTTTTTTAGTTAAGGTTTCTCTTAAAATATAAGTACCTGTATTAAGATTATTTGCTGTTGCTATTCCATTAATATCAGTAACTAAATGTTTTATAATGTTTCCTTTATTGTCAATTAAATCAAATTCAACTGCTCCTAATGTTATATCATTATCATCTTTATCTACTTTTATTATTTTTAAATTTCCTTTTTTATGAGTATTACTAAATTTAACTGTTGTAGTTTCTCCATATTTTACATTTACTTCTTGTGTTGTATTTGTAGGTAAAACATAATTGTCATTTGCCTTTGTTTCTGTAATTTTATAAGTACCAGGATATAACCCCTCTACTACCGCCTCTCCATTTTTATTTGTAGTAACTGTTTTTATTGTTTGACCATCTTTTTCTATTTTTAAAGTAGTATCTGAGATTAACTCCTTAGTTTCTGCATCTTCTTTTGCTATTTTTATAATTCCATTATTAGCTTTTAAAGTAATATTTGTTGATGTATTTGCTTTTTCATATGGGTCTGCAGCGGTCACATAGTCTTGCCAATTATCATTGTAACTTTGACCATAAAATGCAGGGCAAGTTTTTACTTCTGCGTCCGATATATTTATTATTCCACTAATATCTCCTATTATATTGGATTTTGGTATAATGATTTTTACTACATTTCCATTTTTATTATACGTTGTTCCATTTGGGAAGTTTGTTAATTTTACATTATATGACCCTAGCTCTTTATTGCCTACTACTTTTAATGTTTGTACCATATTGTTTCCATCACTTACAAAATCTCCAATCTTTTCTATACTAACTGATGCATCTCTGTAATTTTCTGTACCACTAATCGCATAATTATATAATTTAGTACATTCATCTAATGCTTTTTGTCCTCTTCTTTGTAAGTCTGCAAGAGAAATATTGTCTCCTCTTCCTACTCTATTCGGAACTTGATATTTACCTGTTGGTGTACTTCCATCAACTAAACAATGAATTACTGTTTTGGTTACAAAATACCAATCATCATCACACTCAACTGTTGTGTTTTGCCAATTAACTCCTATGTATCCTCTGTACAGTGCTCTCCAAATTCTTTGGTCTTTTATTTTTTCTGTTAAATATGTATCATAACCACTAAAATCACTTGCACCTGTACCTACTCCGTGGCTTTGATGGTTCTATGCAAAATGCATATAATTTTTTGCCTGTATCTGGGTCTAAGTAGTACACTTTTGTAACTTGTTTTAATGCTCCTGTGCTTTTGATTTGTAGAACTGAGATACAATCTTTTTCTCCATATAAGTGTGTATTGTCTCCTATTTCTACATCTGCATAAACCTTTAATGATAACAAATA
>CATKGX010000030.1 GCA_949747775.1 uncultured Clostridia bacterium
AAGTTATACTGTATTTATAGAATAGATTTCAGAAATTATTTTTTTGAAGTTAGGAGAGGAAGGAAAATATGATATTAACAAATAGTAACCTGGGGGGGGGGCATAAGGAATAAAGCCTTTACTCTAATAGAACTTTTAGCGGTGATAATGGTTATAGGAGTGATTGCTTTGATTGTGTCTCCGATTATATTGAATGTGATTGGAAAGTCAAAGAAAGCTACATTTACTCGTAGTATTGATGGACTGGTTGATGTGGTAAGGATTGACCATCATGATGATGATTTTAAGGCTCCAAGAGAATATTTCTATAATCAAGGGGAGCTAACCTTATTGACAGTGAATAATAAAGCACGGAATGAATCTATAGAAACTAATGGAAGAATAGATGGAAATGGGTTTATTTATGTAGATGAAGATGGAAGAATTCGGATTGATAATGTTTGTGATAAGGAGTATTGTGCGAATGGAGAGTCAAAAGAAATTGACATCATAGAAAATGGTTCGGGAACAATTCCAGAAGTTGATAAAGAAGATCCAATGATAATATTAAATGGGGATAGTACGGTTTATATAGAGATTGGTGGAACTTATCAAGAATTGGGTGCAATAGCACAAACAAAAAGTGGGAAAAAGTTAGAATATACGACAGAATTTCGTTTGAATGGAAGTAAAGTAGATTCGATTGATACCAGTAGAGAAGGTGTGTATCAAATTCTTTATCAAACGAGTAATAATAATAAAATAGCATCTGTCATTAGAACAGTAGCAGTATTAAATATGGAACCAGTGATTACAATGACAGAATCCAGTGGAACATATGAGAAAGAAAAAGAAGTGTTAATCAATGTAAGTGGCGTGAAACCAAATACTGTAGAAAGTTTTACATATGAAATTAAGAAGGATAATGAAAGTATCAAAACAGAAACAGTATATGGATTAACAAAAACGATTTTATTAAATGAAACAGGAGTTTATGAGGTGATTGTAACAGCAATAGATGATCATCATCACACTTCTACAGTTAGTAGAATATATAAAATAGATACATTAGGTCCAGTAATTGTGTTTGATCCAGAAGTAGTTTCTTTAGAATCAGAAGAAGTAGATGGATATAATTTGTTTACAGGAGTCACAGTAACTGATAATGTAGAAGGTGTCATTGACCATAGTAAAATTAAAACTTCAGGAACGTTGGAGAAGATACCTGGAACTTATAAGGTAACGTATACAGTAAGTGATTCTTTAGGAAATCGTAGTAGTAAAGAGCGTACTTTTGTAGTAGTAGATGGAACCAAACCTGAAATTGTAATTAGTCCAAACGAAGAAAGTACGTTTGTAAAGAGTAAGACAGTTACAATTCATGTAACGGATAATATAAAAGTAAATAGTATTACATATGTGGTTATTAAAGATAATGTAAGAGGAGAGGAACAAACAATTATTAATGGAGGAAAAGTTACATTAAATGAAGGAACAGGAAATTATGTAATAGAAGTAACAGCAGTAGATAGTAGTAATAACAGTAGAACAGTAACATCAGGAATATATAAAATAGATACTACGAAACCAAGTATAACAGTACCAGAGAATACAAATGTTAAGATTACAGAAGTAACAGGATATGATTTAATGACAGGAGTTATCGTAAGTGATAATAGTGGGGTAACACCAAGAGTAGAGACACGTGGCAGTTTAACAGCAATATTGGGGGAACAAACAGTTACTTATAAAGTGATTGATCAAGCTGGGAACGAAGAAACTGTTATAAGAAGGTTTACCATAGTAGAAGCAGAAGGACCAATCTTGAATTTTAGTAATGTAAGTACAGGAGATATTTGGACACAAGCTCAAACGATTATAGTAACAGCAACAGATAATAGTAATCTAAAAACATTTACTTATGAAGTGGTGAAAGATGGTGTATCAAAGGGAGTAAGTAACGTGAGTGTAAGCGGAAAAAATGCGTCAGCAAATGTTACATTAAATGAAAGTGGGATTTATAGTATTAAGTTATTAGGAAGTGATGTGTATAATAACGTAAATACGTTAAGCAGTGGAGAATACAAAATTGATGTAACAGATCCAATTGTTGGAGGTGTGAGTCCAAATGGAACAATGGGAAGTAATGGATGGTATACAAGTGATATAACATTTAGTATAACAAATGGATCAGATACATTATCAGGACATAAGAGCACAACAGTATCACCGACAAGTTTAACAAGTAATACGACAGGAAAAAGTGTAGTTGTAACAACGGAGGATAACGCTGGAAATCAAAGGACAGCAACATTTGGACCATATAAAATAGATAAAACAGCACCAATATTTACAGTAAAATTAAGTTCTGTAGAAACTATAACAGAAGGAGAAAGTCATGTAATAACAAGTTATTTTAATACCCCATCATGGAGTATTAGTGGAGAAGGTAGTATTGTTTGTAAAAATGGAAGTACCACAATAACAAATACAAATAGTTTGGCAGTAGGAACACATGAGATAATATGTACAGCAACAGGCCAGAATGGTTTAACACAATCTGCAAGAAAAACATTTGAAGTAAGTTCTGCTTGTGTTGATCCTAATATTCCAAGTCCCACCTTATCAAATGGTTTATTACCAATAAAATGGAATGGAAGCGATTGGGTAGTAGCGGACAGAAACAATCCAGCTGGTGAAAATCAATGGTATGATTATTGTTCACAAATGTGGGCGAATGCGGCAAGTGTGACAAGCACATTTAGAGATGCGCCTACTGGAACGGTTGTACCAGAATCTGAAATTAATGCCCATTTTGTATGGATCCCAAGGTATGAATATGATTACATAAGTATAAGAAATTATGCAGGAGGCTCGAAAGAACAACCAGGAGAAATACAGATTAATTTTATACCCAAGAGCCAAACCACTGCGAGTAATATTTATAAATATAAAATTCATCCAGCTTTTACATTTGGAAATCAGGAGTTAG
>CATKGX010000031.1 GCA_949747775.1 uncultured Clostridia bacterium
AACATTTAATTTATAATGAACTACCAACTACAAGAATTTTAATAATAGACCCAGAGGATGAGTATTCATACCTATGTGAAAATTTAAAAGGAAAGATAATTAATTGTACTGGTGGAAACAATGGTGGAATATTAAACCCATTGCAAGTAAGAGTAGATAGAGAAGAAAGTAAAAGTAACAATTCACTATCAATGCATTTTCAATTTTTACATACATTTTTTGAAATATTATATCCAAGTTTAACAGAGATTGAATTTGCAACATTAGATTCGCTGCTAGAAGAATTATACGCAAAATTCAATATAACAAAAGACACAAATATATTAAAATTAAAAAATACAGATTTTCCAATTTTGGAAGATTTGTATTTTTTAATTGAAGATAGAAATAAAAAAGTACGAAACGAAGTCTATGAAAAACTCTTATCATTAATAAGGCCAATTTCAATTGGTCAAGCATCAAGCATTTGGAATGGGTATACAAATATTGATATTGACACAAATTTAACAGTATTTAATACAAGCCAAATGCATAAATTTCAAATTCAATATAAAAGAGCTCAATACTATAATATAATGTCATATGCATGGGATATTTTAAGCAAAGACATTAACGAGCAAACAATGTTAATTGCAGATGAATGCCACGTATTAGTAGATCCTAACATTCCACAAACTCTAGAATATGTTAGAAATATTAGTAAAAGAGCAAGAAAATATAATAGTAGCATTGTAGTTATAACTCAGTCGATTCAAGATTATCTAAATGAAAAAATAAAATTATATGGACAGAGCTTACTTGCAAATGCAACTTATAAAATGTTTTTCAAATGTGATGGACAAGACTTAAAAGATATACAAGAAACATTTAAATTAACAGATAAAGAAACAAAGCTAATATACAATGCAAAAATAGGAGAATGTATTTTAGTAGCAGGAATCAGAAAAATATATGCAATTTTACATATAGATGAGAATGAATTAAAAATGATTGATAGAAAGTTTAAAGGGTAAAAAATGAAAGGTAAAATATCACTAATCATAGGAGTAGTATTATTTATTTTAATAGTTGGAGCAACATATAGTAAAACAATGGTAACATCTAGCAACAATAAAACTACTACAGACGAAAAAATTGAAGAATTAAATTATAAAGGGAAATTTCCAATACCAATCGAAAATTTTATAAAAGTAACTAGTGGCTTTGGAATAAGAGAAGGCTCACAAATTGTTTCTACAAATCATCATGGAATTGATTTAGTAGGAAATAAAGATAGTAGAATATTGGCAGTAGCTAATGGAATTATTACATATTCAGGATGGCAAAGTGGCTATGGAAATTGTGTAGAAATAAAGCATATAAATGAAGATGGAGAAATATTTTATACTTTTTATGCTCATATGCAAGATGATTCTCTTAGTGTAATGGAAGGACAAAAAATAACAGTAGGACAAGTTCTAGGAGTGCAGGGAACTACAGGAAATTCAACAGGTGATCATTTACATTTTGAAATAAGACTAGAGAATAAAACAAGAATAAACCCTGCACTATATCTATTTGAAGAAATGGAGGAGTAGACTATGAATTCAAGCAAATCTAATAAAAAAGAGTTAATCATGTATTTAATTATTTCTGCAATATTAATAATATTATCTATATGTAATAAACTATTTTGGAAATTAGGAAAAATGCAAGATGATATTAGTAACAATACATATTTTAAAACTGACAATATAATTTATAATGTACCATATGAAGAAGAATGGTTAGATTAAAGGAAGGTGAATAAAATGTTAAATTATATTGCAACACCCAAAACATCAATACTTATACAAAAAATATGTAAAGATAGAAACATATTAATATTACATGAAACAAAAGAACTAACAGATATAGTTAAATATATTAAACAAACAAAAGTGAATTTTAACTTAGTAAAATATTTTATTATAGAATTAAGTTGTTTAGAAAATGAAGAGAAAGACATTATTCAAAGTATATACACATTTAGTAGATTATATAATAAAACTAGAATTATTATACTAGCTCAAGAATATGATGACCAAAGCAATATATTAAATGAATTATACAATAGACAAATTTATAATATTATAAATTCTAATAGTGAGACAGAAATAACAGAACAAATAATAAAATGTTTTTCAGTAGAAGGAATACAAAAGAAAGAGGCAAAAAAATTTGAAAAAATAGAAAAAGTAGAAACAAAAGAAAATAAAATAGAAAAAGTTATTTCATTTATAAAAAATAGAAAGATAAAAATAAAACAAAGTAAATCAGAAAAGAAAAATAATAAGACAATAGACCAACCAGAAGGTGTTTATTTTTTTGCTTTATTATTAGAGGCAATTACAAGATTAATAAAGCTAATAGTATATGTAACAATATTTATATTAACATCTATTGGTATAACGATTATTTTAAATTCTGAGTTACGAAACATAGTATTTCAAACATTAGGTTTGAAATAGGAAGGAGAATATATGGGATATTATAGTGACGTTATGATATCTGTAACTAAAAAAGGTTATGAAAAGATAAAAAAGGAACAAGAAAAGTTCGATTACTATCAATTATTAAAATTATTTGAAACTAGCACTTTCGAAAAGAATGGACAATCTTTCGTTCTTCTAAGAACAGAAGATACAATTAAATATTATCCAGAATACGAAGATGTTAAACAATTAGAAAAGACACTTTCAAAATTGAAAGATGGGTATGTATTTGCTAGATTTGGAGAAGAGACATTAGACGTTGAATTTAGAAATAATGCAAAAGTTAAGGAATTACTTGAGCCGTTTGATTTTATAAAGGAATTTTCAAATAATTTAAATAAAGAATTAAATAAAGAGGAGGAAGAGGAATTTGAGTAATAAGAAAGTTTTAGCATGTCAAATTGATGAAGAATTAAGAGCAAAAATGGAAGAACAAAGAAAAAATAAGAAATTATCTGTTAAGGACTATATT
>CATKGX010000032.1 GCA_949747775.1 uncultured Clostridia bacterium
TAACTCTGGTCTTTTCATAGCTTTATCTCCTATCTTTATTAAAATTTACTGCTACCATTTTACAACATTTTCTTACAAAAATCAAATGCTTATGTATAATTAGCATAGTAAAAAACGTAGAACTTATAAGAAATATAGTTCTACGTTTTAATAAAGTAACCTTATAACCACTGGTCATAATTACTCATGTGTATATTTAAATTGTAAATTTGCATATTAGCTGTATTGCCTACATAACATTCTATAAAAATATATATGTTTCCTTTTTTCATTCTTAATAATGCATTTGCACTTGATGGCAAACTATTTTCGCTTAAATCTCCTCCTGCACCTACTTCATTTAATTTTTTTACATAAGCCTGAATTTCTTCTAATGTCGCTTGTGTTTCCATCTTATAGTCAAAGCCTGCAAAGCTCCATTTACGTGTCACTTTACATTTTTCACTTTCAAATTTTGGAACATGTTTAAAAAATCCTTCTACCATAATATTCCCAAATACTATATAAAATAGTAAATCCATACTAAGAATTATTAATATAATAACCAATTTTTTTTGTCTATTTTTCATGTTCCATATCACCTCTTCTGCTATTCCATATAATAGTCAAATCCTTCTAAATAATTTGTATCTTTATGTGTCTCTATTTCTACCATACACTCTAATACTAATTTTTCATTTTTCATTTTTAAAGTTTTACTATTCATCTTATATTTTTTCAATTCTTGTCCATATTTATTATTTACAAATTCTTCTATTCTTTCATTTACTAAATTCTCTTCTATATTTATTCCTTGATACTTGTCAAACATTCCTTGCTTATCTGCCAAAAATGATGTAATATTGCCTAATTTATTAATAGTAATATAAATCTGATCCATTGTTAAACAATTATCTATCATTTTATTAAAATACACTTGATATTCATTATATGTATTACAAAATTTAACCCCTAGTGTAGTATATTTTTCAAATTCATCTACATTGTTTTTTCCATATTCAATAGCTATTTCTAATGCTGCCTTCTCATCTATTTCAACCTCTCTAAGTTTGTCTTCTATTTGTTTTTCTACTTCCATTGCTTTTATAAATCCTACTGTTACTCCACTTTTTTGTAAATATTCATTTTCATTTTTATCTATATATATATCAACTTCATTCATTGAATACGAATACAAAGTATTTACTTTCTTTCCATTTATGTTTAATTCTTTACCACTCATATTTTCTTTTACTTCTAGATTCGCCATCGTATAGTTTGTCTCCAATACTTTCCCTTCATCTGAAACATTTCTAGCCAAAGATATTGAAATAGGTATACTTGTTATTATTATTGCAATTATTGTAATGTATACTACCTTTTTTACTTTCATACCATTTCCTCCTTATTAATAAATTGTATGTGTAATAGTTCCTTTTTCGTTTCTATTTCCCATATTATTATGTGCCTCTGTCCCTTGTAAACTTAATAGCCAATAATCCGCATGTCTAATACTTTCTACTACTGTATCTTTCTTAGCTTTTTCAAAGAAAAGTCTATTCCATTCTGACACCCTTGACGTATTTGTAGTTTCTCGCCATCCTATCGCACAGGTAGCACCTTTGGATTGTATCATACTAATTATATCTCCATAAGTAGCATCTGGCACTCCTGTTTTGCATCCATATATTAGTGCTATCTTCATATTTGAAAACGAACCATTTGCAATTGTATTCAAAGACAGAGCATGTGCACTATTTAAGCTACCTTTTGCAACTATTATTGAATTACTTCCGCAATTTATTGTTCCTGGTGCTCCATGTAACCCTGAAACAAAAACTTTAGCATTCTTCATATACGATACTACACTTGTATGTTTAGGCAAATCATATTGATTAAAAGTATACCCCATAGATTTAATATGTGATTGGCATTTGCTAGGTATATCTGTTCCCCCTTTTATAGTAGAATCATATACAACTGTTGCATTTCCTGTTGCTGCTAAAATGGGATTACTAGCCAAAATACCTAGTACACATATTCCAAATAAGACTATTAATAATTTTACTTTTCTTTTTTTAATTTTCATAAAAATCCCCCTTTCTTATATCACTATCAAATTTTTTCACCTCTCTTTCCTTAAAATAAATAGTGATTGTCTATACCAGAATATTATCATTAATGTGATCTATTTTTCAAAAAAGATATAAAAAGATATATTATAATTTCTTAAATATATCTTTTTATATCTTGTTAAATATTGTATATATAACTGTTTTTACTGTTGGCTTTATGTCATCATTAAAGCCAAAATATTTTTTTAATACTTCTCTATCACATTCACAATACATTTGCTCTGTCGCTTTATTAATATTACATTTTATATTGTGTATTGTTGTGTTATTTCTTTTAGCAATTATAGGATATACATTTTCTTTTAAATTACTAAAATCTCTCTCCTTATTACTCATTATTAGTTCTATACATTCTACTAAATAATTAGTTCCCTTATATGATATATTATACCCTAAATAAGTAATTTCTCTTAATATTCTTTGTTTTATTTTTCCTATTTGCTTTCTATTTTCCTTTACTTGTATTAATTTCTTTACTTTCATATAGATATTTGAAAAGTCCTCTGTTCTATTTACACAACAAAATACTAATGGATTGTTTATGCATTTTAATTTTTCAACTGTATCTGTCGAAATAATAATAACTGATTTTTCATATGCCCTTTTGTCCTTCTTTAAAAGAATATCCATTATCTCCATTCCGATTATATATTGGCATTTTTAAATTTAATAATATCACATCTATATTATTACTTTTTTGTATTATGTTTAAGGCTTCCTTTCCAGTAATTGCTATATTGCAAACTCTTACTTCTTCATCATTTATTAAATCCATTAACAACTTAGCATAATATATATTATCATCTGCTATTAAAACATTAACCATTCTATCACCTACTCAATCCATTATTTTTTATAATAGCATATTGTTATTTGACATTCAACAAAAATAGTATGCCTTTTTCTGACATTTGTCGACATCATAGTATAATTTTATTTTTAGATTTATATTGTTTCATTGTATATTCCTTAATACATTCACCTCGTCAAAGTATTATATAGATTTTATTAATATTCCCTTAACCCAATTTACTTTTTTCATCAAATTTGATAAAATATATTTATTGTAAAAAGGAGAAATAAACTATGGAAATTCAAACAAAGCAAATGACTAAAAATAGAA
>CATKGX010000033.1 GCA_949747775.1 uncultured Clostridia bacterium
AGCAATTAGAGTGATACCTGATACTTTTGATTTATTTTTTTGTTTCATGTATTTTCTCCTTTTTTATTGATAGTTTTATAGTCCTTGTCCACATACTACTGTCGCTCTAGCATAGTATTGGCTACGATCATTATTCCCATAATCACCATCATAACCAAAAATACCATCATGTCCACGAACAAATCCCCAACTAGCATAATTTAATCCTCCTGCAGTTGAAGCGCTATGCCATCCCTCGCAACCATTTACTCCATCTCCGTAATATCCTAATGCATCACCTATTTTTAACTCTCCATATTCGTTATAATACCTTCTATTTGGATTTCCTATATATGAGCCATTTCCAATTGAAGCTACCCATTCATAATGATTTGTATTTAACATTATTCCTGTGTTATTTCCAGTTGTACTTGTAATTACTCTTGCATTACTTTTGTTTCCATATCCTGATGCTGATAATATTGCCATTGCGCCATATTCTGTCGACAATGTACAATGTACATCTATATTATTAGTTGTATTGCTTAACAATGTAGTTGTATTGATTTGTTCTGTAAGCCCCATTGTTCCATTAGGTGCCTCCATTGTTCTTATTTCTCCTATAATTACATATAGAGGTCTTTCGTAGGTATACTGTGTCTGTGGATTTGCTTGGAGTACAGCTGCTTGTACATTTCCTCCTATTAATAATAAAATGCTACAAATTAATATTCCTAAACTTAAACATACTTTTCTTTTCATCGTTTTCCTTCCTCTCTTTATTTTCTCTTGTTATTTTCTCATTTTTTTCTATTTTTATGCATTTAGTTACTAAACACCACCTGCTTCCTCATTTGTTTGCTTTTTTTACTTTTAATGCTTAACCAATTTGTTTTGTTTGTTTTTCTTTAATTTTCCATTTGGTAATTTAATTATATCTAAGTTTCCTTTCTTTGACAATACTTTTTACTGTTTTCTCTTATTTGTAATCTCTTTGTAATATAATTGTTATATTTCTGTAATACTATGTTTGTTTTTTTGCTTTCTATTTTGTTTCCTAGTTTACACATTCATAAAAACAAATAATATTTTTTATTTTTCATAATTTTCCTTTTTTTGAATATACTTTTAATAAAATCAGCATAAAAGGAGAAATTATGAATTTTATAAAAGATTGTTTTAAAGGAGTATGTATTGGTGCTGGTGCTATTCTACCAGGAATTAGTAGTGGTGTATTATGTGTTATTTTTGGGATATATGATAAATTAGTAGAAAGTGTTCTTGGCATTTTCCGTGACTTTAAAAAGAACTTTTTATTTTTGCTTCCTCTTGGCTTAGGTAGTTTTGTTGGTATTATTTTACTTGGAAAGCTTTTAAAATTACTTTTTTCTTCTTTTCCTATGCCTACGAATTATGCTTTTATTGGATTAATATTAGGTAGTATTCCGCTTCTAGCAAAAAAAATAAATGCTCAAAAAGGTTTTAGGCTACATTACCTTTTTTATACCTTTTTCGCATTTATTGTTGGATTGCTTGCCATATTACTAGAAAACTATATTTCTCTATTTACAGAAAATTACAATTTTTTAAGCTACTTATCCACAAATATTGCTCCTTTATCCCCAGCTTTTTTCTTATTTATGATTAGTGGTTTTTTTATGTCCATTGGAATTGTAGTTCCTGGTGTTAGTAGCACTCTTATTTTAATGTGCTTTGGCATATACAATATTTATTTGGACGCTGTATCAGATTTCAATTTATCTATTTTAATTCCTCTTGGTATCGGCGTTATGATTGGTGGAATTATTTTTTTGAAAATGATTAAATACTTATTAGAACATTATTATATGCAAACCTTTTACTCTATTATTGGATTTACACTAGGTTCCATTTTGGTATTATATATGCCACTTAGTTTTAACCTTACAGGATTTATTTCTATTTTTCTTTTCATCATCTGTTTTTATATTGCAGGAATGTTTGAAAGAAAAGCCAATTAGATATATAAAAATAACAGACTTTTGCATTTTATAGCAATTGTCTGTTATTCTTATTTTATTTTTTTCTTCTAATAATCCAACCGTTTTCGCAATGAATTGGAAGTTTCATTTTTACACTTTGTCCTACTTTTCCTGGATTAACATGGTCTATTTCTTCTCCTGTTTCTGTATCCCACAACTTATCAATTACAAATTCGTATGGTGCTATTTTGTGAGGAATTAAAATTTCCATGGTATCTCCTACTGTTAACTTATTTTTAATTTCTATAATTGCTTTATCTTCGCCTACTTCTATTACTTTACCACCAAATTCATAATGTGGATTATACTGTTTTCCATCATATTCTTGGAAATCTTTATTATTTCTGTCTTCGAAATAGAATTTTGTAAGACCTCTTGTTTTTGTTTTTTCTAACTCTTTTACATACTTGCTGGCGTCATAATGTTCTATGTCCTCCATGCAACTATCAATTGCATTTCTATATGCATTTACAACACTGGCTAAATAATATTCTGTTTTTAGTCTTCCTTCTATTTTTAAGCTATCTACTCCCATTTGAATGATTTCTGGTAAATTTTCTACTAAGCATAAATCTTTTGAAGAAAAGATGTAGGTTCCATTTTTATCTGTTTCTACTGGCATTAAATTTCCTGGCTTATTGCTTTCTTCCACATAAACGTTATATGCCCATCTGCAGCTTTGCGCACAATCTCCTAAATTCGCACTTCTAGATGCTAAGAAATCACTTAAAAAGCATCTACCAGAATATCCAAAGCAAATAGCCCCATGAATAAACATTTCTACTTCCATATCTTCTGTTTTGTTTTCAATAATTTGGCGAATTTGTTCTTTATTTAATTCTCTTCCTAAAATAACTCTTTTCGCTCCATTTTTATGCCAGAAATTTGTAGAATGATAGCTTACTGTATTCGCTTGTGTACTAATATGAATATCCACATCTGGTGCATATTCCTTAATAATTTCTATAACGCCTCCATCTGATGCAATAATTCCATCTACTTTAATATCATTTAACATTTTTGCTTGTTTTTTTATTTCTTCATAATATTCATCCCATGCATATATATTAATGGCTGCATATACCTTTTTTCCAATACTATGCGCATATTCAATTGTTTTTGCCAAATCATTATCATCTACTTCTGATCTACTTCTTAATGATAATGAACCTGTTCCACAATACACTGCGTCTGCTCCATATAAAAATGCTGTTTTTGCTTTTTCAAATGAACCTGCTGGTGCTAATAACTCTGGTCTTTTCATAGCTTTATCTCCTATCTTTATTAAAATTTACTGCTACCATTTTACAACATTTTCTTACAAAAATCAAATGCTTATGTATAA
>CATKGX010000034.1 GCA_949747775.1 uncultured Clostridia bacterium
GCAAAATTAGCTAAAAAGAATGCACAAGAACGAATAAAACAAAAAGCAATAAGCAAAGCAATAGAATATGCTATACCTAAGGTAAAAGAAAAAAAGAAAAAAACGCAATACTGGGCAGCAGATAGTAACGCAAATAAAATTGCACCATTAACATATCCAGAAGCAAAATTAAGAATATCAACAGGAGAAAATATATTGTGTGAAAACCAAATTGCTGCCTATGCAATAGTAAAGCCATATTACAGAGGAAAAAGACCAGAACCAGAGATACATAAAGGAGAAGGCTATTATTGGCATTACCATATTAATATGAAAAATCATGGTGCCCCACATATTTGGTTTCAAGGGGAACCATATATATAAGAAAGGAAATAAATATGAAATATTTAACTAAAAATTGGTATAAAAACAAAGAAAAATATCATTTTCCATGTGAATTAGAAATAATTAAAATAAATAAAGATGATAAAGAAAAAATATTTTTAGAAGAATATAAAAAAACATTTTGTAAAATGAAGCAAAAGCATTTGGTTGAGGAAGAGTGGGTATTTGATGATATCTTTAAATCATATTTGAGAAACGTAAAACATTTTTTTAGTGCTCAAACATTAAGTAAAATATATGATATTAGATTGCTAGCCCTTGGAAAAGTATTTCAAGAAGAATATCAGTTGGTAGAAGAAGAAATTATAAAAAAAGATGTAATGCAAGCATATAACAAATATTACAATACAATCAAATCAAAATTACCTAAAGATATAGATGAAAGACTTCATTTACATGACTGTTTAATTACCAATATTATTAAAGAGAGCCATAAACTTACTATAGAACTAGATTGTACAGAAGGGTATGGAGATATAAAGAAAGTTATATTTAATAATTATAGTATTCAAAAAGAAGATATAAATTTTATAAATAGATGGTGGCTGTATGAAGAAATATACATTGTTGATAATCAATATGAACTTCATATAATGACGTCTGGATCTCGTGAAGGAGTGGCTTATTTAACAATACGTGCCGATGAAATTATATTAGAATAATTGGTCCAACCAACAGAAATTTCGTTATATATATGAGATATGATGAAAATATGATAGGAAGATTTTGGGCAAAACATGATACAAGACGAAGCTTTATA
>CATKGX010000035.1 GCA_949747775.1 uncultured Clostridia bacterium
AGTAGAGAGTTTAACAAGTAAGGTAGTAACAGTAGAAGATGAGATACCAACCATAAATTTTGAAATATCAAATGAAAAAATACCAACATTTGATTTAGAAATTTTAAAAATAAAGAAAGATGATACAACAAATATAGGTCTAGAAGGAGCTCAATTTAAATTAGAGGGTGAAGGATTATCAAGACCACAATACTATACAACAGATGTTAATGGAAATATTGGCACCAGAAGGATATGCAACAGAGACAAAACCAATTGTATTTAAAGCACAAGTAGTAAACGGAAATTTACAAATTATAAAACAAAGTGGAACAATCAAGACAAGTGATGTAGAAGATAAAAAATTAAAACTAACCATAGAGAATAGTCCAATATTTAGTTTGACAAAATATACGCAAGATGGAACAGAAAAGGTATATTTACCAAATGCACAATTCAGAATATATTCAATAGATGAAAATAGAAGAGAAAGTGTGGCAAAAAACACAAAAGGACAAGCAATTGGAATTGTCACTACAGATGAGAAAGGAAATATATCGGTAGACTTACCGAAGGGCACATATAAAGTAGTAGAAATAGTTGCACCAGAAGGATACGAACTACCAGAAAAAGAAGAGGACAGAACATATTACTTTGGAGTAGATTCATCACTTCCTGGGACAATAGGAGTAGTGCAAGTATGGAAAAGCACGACAGCAACAACGAGTGACTCTACAATACCTTATTATGTTGGATATTCTGGTATTACAGCAGTAAGTGATGGAGGGAGTGTTTCAGTAGGAGACTTTACTAGTAGTATTACATTAGAAAATGGTACAGTGGTAACAAGTCAAGGTGGTTATGATGCACTGATAAAAAAATGTAATAGTGAAGGTAAAATAGAGTGGATAAAAATTATAGGAGGAAGTGAAACACAACAGATTTATTCAGTAATACCTACCAATGATGGAGGAGTTATTGTTGGGGGAGATTTCACAGGTAATAGTATTACAATAGGAAGTATTACTTTAACAAACAAAGCTAACGGAGGCACCAATGGTTTTCTTGCTAAATATGATTCTAATGGAAATGTAGAATGGGCAAAGAACCTAGGAGGATGTAGCAGAATAGCATCGATGGCCGTAACAAGTGATGGAGGATTTGTTGTAGGAGGAAATTATTATTGGGAAAACATAGACCTAGGTAATGGAATAACTTTGTCAGAAACAGGATATGTTTGTCATGGAATGGTAGTTAAGTATAATAGCAATGGAGTCGCACAATGGGGCAAAAATGTAAAAGGAGAACTATGTACTGTACGAGAAACAAGCGAGAAGCAAATTATTGTGCAGGCTAAGAGCTCGGAAAGTACGATAACACTAGATAATGGAACAAGATTAACAAACAAGGGAGGGACAGACGTTCTTATTATAGCGTATAATGATAAAGGAATAGTACAATGGGGAACACTTATAGGAGGAAGTGGAGATGATTATCCTCTACGCTATAATGGACTTGCAACAAGTGAAAGCGGAGGAGTCCTTATTAGTGCAGTATGTAGTAGCAGTGGAGATGTAACATTAGACAATGGAGAAATAACTAAAGGAGAGCTTTTAATAAAATATGATAGCAATGGGAAAATACAATGGTATAAAACAGAGAATGCTGTAAATTTTGTTGGAACAAGCGATGGTGGCTTTATTATTTTAAAGAGTAATCTTTTTATTAAGATTAATAGCAATGGAACACAAGAATGGAAGTACGAAATAGGATATAATTATAGTAATAATTATATGGCAGAAGTATCAGATGGAGTATATGTAACAGGAGGAAATGGTGTTGATAGTTTAATAACATCAAAATGGGAAGAAGTTATAGTACAGCCAGAAGTACCAAAGACTCAAGAAGTACAAGTAGAGAACATAGCAAAACAATATGATATTACCACAGAGATTACAGAAAATTCTACAGGGTCAAGGACAGGAGGAACAGTAACAGGTATATATAATACAGAATATTCAGAAGCAAATAATATACGTTATGTAGAAAGTATTAGTTATGGAAAAAATGCAACACAAAATATTGTTATTACACCGAACGCAGGTTATGCAGTAAAAGAAATTACATTAAATGGCGAAAAAATCGATTTTACAGCAGATAAACAAGGGAAAGTAATAATAATTAATACAGAGAAGGTATTGGGAAATAGACACTATGCGGTAACTTTTGATAACACAATAGGACAAATATTGGTACATCATTATATTGATGGAACAACAACACAACTAGTAGAAGATGAAAGACTAACAGGTACCATAGGAGAAGCATATACAACAAGTCCAAAACTAAACATTAATAGATACGAATTAAAAAAGGTATCAAATGGAGAATATGTTATTCCAAGCAATTGGAAGGGAACGTATCAAACGGTTACACAAGAAGTTACATATTACTATGTGAAAAGATCAATTCCATTAACAGTACATCATTACATAAATGGAACAACAAACGAAGTACCACTTGCAAATGGAGAAACAGCGCAAACTGAAGTCACAATGGGGCAAGAGAAACAAACATATACAACACTACCGAAGACAAGTGCAGAATTAAGCAATAAATACGAATTAGTAGAAATGCCAAGTAATTACGAAGGCACATATGAATATGACGAAGTTATAGTAACTTATTACTATAGATTGAAACAAATGGATATAACGACAAAAGTAGAGCCACATAAAGAGACATCTGAGTTAGGAGAAGAATTAGATGTGGCAGGGGGAAGTATTTCTGGACAAGGAGAAAAGCCATATGAAACAGTAGTATATAGTGAAGATGCAACAAAAGATATTATTGCAACGCCAGAGTTTGGATACAGAGTAAGTAAGGTAAAAATAAATGGCGAAGAAGTAGAATTTACAGAGAATAGTGACAAAACAGTAACAATAGGCAAATTAACAAATGTAACAGAAAACAAAGAAGTAAGTGTAATATTTGAAAAAATTCCAGCAAGAGTAATCGTACATCACTACATTACAGGAACAGAAGAAAAAGTACCATCACGAGAAGGGGGACTAGTAGAAGATGATAACATAAATGGAACAGTAGGAAACATATATGGAACAAGACAATCAGATAAAGTAGCGGAAAACTATATATGTATTACTGAGATACCAGATAATGCGAGTGGAACAATGACAGAAGATAATATAGAAGTCATCTACTATTATGTCAAAAATGAAGGAAAGGTAGAAAAGACACTTACCAAGATTGGACTAACAAGAATAACAGCGTCAATAGAACCAGTAAGTTATAATATTAACTACAATGCAACAATCAAAGACTACATAGGAGAAGCAACAGTAACCATAGTAGATACACTACCATACAAAATAGACACAGAAGCAGAAGCG
>CATKGX010000036.1 GCA_949747775.1 uncultured Clostridia bacterium
GTACTTTTTCTAGTTCCTATAGAATAGTACTTTACATCTGCTTTTCCTTCATCTCCCATATTATTGATTTTAAATGTTAGAGTAATAACACTTTCTTTTTGCAACTCTACTAGTTCACATTCTACATTTAAAGTAGCAGGAATAATTTGACTTGGATTCCTGATGTCTGTAATTAGAATGGCTGTGCTTTCGATTGGTAGATATTCTCTAAAATAAAATCCCACATTAGAGTCTGGCACTTCTTGTCCTAAGATATATCTGACAAGCGCATCTGTCATTGCAATTTTAATAACTTTGTATCTTTCTTTTCGTTCTCCTTCACAAATGTAGTAAGTTTCTTTATTGCTTTTAAAAATTTCTACTATTGTAAATACATATGGACAATTAAATATTTTTCCAAAGTCAACAATTTTTTCATGCCAGCTTTCTGGAAGAGTAATCCGACACCCTTTCTTAATTTGTCCATTGTTTAGTTTTAGCATTTTGTTCCTCCTTATAAGCATTTTATTATTTTGCTTACCTTCAAATAAATGAACAAATAGATTATAGCATTTTATCTATTTTATGTCAATTATATTTCTACTAATATAACGTCTTCTCCTATACATTTGATATTTTGCCATTGTATTACAATTTCGTTTCCTCCTGAAAATACTCCCATAAATTTGTTACTTCCTGGCACAATAATAGAAGTAATTGTGCCAGTTTCTAAATCTGCACAAACATCTTGTACAAATCCTAATCTTTTTCCATCATTTATATTAATCACTTCTTTATGTTTAAAATCCATCCCTCTTTGTCCCATACTTTCCCCTCCATATTTTCATTTCCTTCTTATTATATGTATTAAAATAAAAAAATTGCTACATACTCTAAATCTTAGCATAAATAAAGACCATATCTTTAGTAGATATGGTCTCATATTTTTTTGTTCTTTTGACATCTATAACTTTTATATTGTTGGTAGATTTGGTCCCATCATATTTATTCCTAGTAATTGCATTTTTTGTGGTAGTACTTTCATAACATTTGTATAAATTGTTTGTACTAAAGTGTTCATTTCTTGAGTTGTCATATCATTTAATTTTACAGAGTTTTCTTTTGTAAAGCTTTCTACTGTTACATTTTGTGCTGTCTTTAACTCTGCTGTCATGTTTAGTTCTATTGTTGTTTCGTCTGCTTTTAGTTCTATTGATGCAGATATATTTTTATCTGTATTAATCATTGTCATATTAATTTCTGTATCTTCAATTAAACAATTTATTCTTATTTCTTTGTTTTCTTGTTTATTTATTGTACGAACGTCAAATTTGACAACTTCTTTATTGTTTTCTAACATTGATATTTCAATTCTTGACTCTCCACTTTTTGCTGCATGTACAGTTATAATTAAAGCTGGCACATTTGAAGCACTCTCTTTTGTTAGTTGTTGTATTGATTTTTCAATTTCATCTTTTAGGTCATCTTTTGTTATTTGCGCTTCATTTGTTTGCATTCCCATCATAGCATATGGTGCCATCATGATGTTATATTTGTTTATGATTAATTCTAATGTAATGTCATCTGTTTTTAATGTTTCAAACAATTTGATGGCTGTATTTTTTAATTGTTCTTGTGTAATTGTTAATTTATATATTTTTGTAGTAGAATCACTTACTGATGTATCTTGTTCAATTGTATAACATTCACTTGGTATTGTTTCTTGAACAATCTTTGTGTAAGTATCTTTTATGTGGTTTCTTGTTTCTTTGTCTATGTTCCATAATTCTTTATAGTCAATAGTTTCAATTTTATTTGGCACTTTACTTGCATCTACTCCTAATTTTTGGAATAATGCTTTTAAATTATTGTTTTCTACAGATACATATTTATCATATGCTTCTGCTACTTTTATTCCATATTGTTCTTTTTCTTTTCTAAAGTTTAATGTAACAATATCTTTCTGATTATAGTTTAGTGTGACATCTGTTTGTCCTTTTTGTTCTGGTCCTACTGTTTTTACATTGTATTTTATTTTTCCTTTTCCTAATATATCAGCCACTTCTTTTACGTCTTCATCATTTGATGTTATTTTTGCCGATATTTCTCCTTCTACTTCTGCTACTGCTTGTTGCTGTTGTTGTAATTGCTTCATTACTTCATCATAATTTTCCATCCCTAGCATTTTACTAGTCTCTGTCAAATGTTTGTAAAATAATTGCTCTGGTGACTTAAATAAGTCTGTTGCAAAATATAATCCTGCTATTATAACAAGTACCGCAAAGATTACTGATATTGCAAGCCATACATTCTTTTGTTTCATATAATATAACCTCCTCTTTTATTTGGTTTTATTATATCTCTATCATTTTTGAAAATCAACTACTATTTTTATATTTTGTTGCTATTTACATCTAAATAAAATTACTAGTTCTCATTTATTAATTAATCACCAATATTTTGCCTCATACAGCTTTGGAAGTGCACGCACACAAAGGACGCGCGGGTATTCATGTTTTTAAATCGGAGCCTGTCGGAGATTTAAAAACATGAATGCCCTTATGCAGGACTTATCCCCCTTCGATTCTTCCAAAGCGTTACCAGAATAGCTTGTTATAAAGACCTTATGCCTTCCACTCCCAACTCTTCATAAACTCTTTTTCCAAACTTTATTTCATTTACCTTCTTTTGAATTTCCATTACCGCAATTGGTATAATAGAAATTCCTACGGTATATAGCCATTGTTCTTCCGCTAATGGCACTAATTTAAAGATTTCTGCAAATGATGGGATAACAACTACCAAAACTTGTAATAATGTTCCTAATGCAAATGCTCCTATTAAATATTTATTTTTAAATAATCCCATTTTAAAAATAGATTCTTCACTTCTTATATTAAAGCTATGTACTAATTCTAATATTCCTAATGACACAAAAGCCATCGTTCTTCCCACTTCTACGCTGTATAAATGACTTCCTATACTAAAGCTTAATAGTGTTAACATCCCTAGCATAATTCCTTCTGTAAAAATTTTTCCCCATAGCCCATCTGCAAACAAGCTTTTTTTGCTATCACGTGGTTTTTTATTCATAATATCTTTCTCTGGTGGTTCTAATCCTAAAGCGATTGCAGGTAATGAGTCTGTTACTAAATTGACCCATAATAACTGAATTGCTAAAAGTGGTGATTTTATACCTAGTAGCAGTCCTATGAATATTGTTACAATTTCTCCAATGTTCGTTGCCAGTAAAAAGTGAACTGCTTTTTTGATATTTTCAAAGATATTTCTTCCTTGTTTTACCGCTTCAACAATAGTAACAAAATTGTCATCTGTCAGTATCATGTCTGAAGCATTTTTTGCTACGTCTGTTCCGTTTTTTCCCATGGCAATTCCAATGTCTGCATTTTTTAATGCTGGTGCGTCATTTACGCCGTCTCCTGTCATAGCAACAACTGCTCCTGTACTTTGAAATGCTTTTACAATTCTTACTTTATGCTCTGGTGTTACTCTAGCAAATACAGAATAATTCATA
>CATKGX010000037.1 GCA_949747775.1 uncultured Clostridia bacterium
ATAAATAATTTGATATTCAAATTATTTTTTAGTGATGGATTTTTCTATGAAATGATTGACCCGCAAACTAATAAAATGATATAATGCACCATGTGGAGAGTGAATAAGATTATGTTAGATAAAATAAAAGTATATGCGTTTGTTGGTCCATCTGGTACAGGTAAGAGTTATCGTGCACAAATGGTGGCAAATGAGAATAATATTCGCTATATTATAGATGACGGACTGTTGGTAAGTGGCAATAATGTTGTTGGTGGAAATTCTGCTAAAAAAGCGCCTACTAAGATAGAAACTGTAAAAAAAGCTATTTTTATTGATAAAACAGATAGGGAAGAAATGAAAGCAGTGCTTAAAAAATTAAAGCCAGAATCTATTTTAATTTTAGGCACATCAGATGATATGGTAGAAAAAATTGCTTCTAATTTGGGACTACATAAACCAGAAAAAACAATTTATATTAATCAAGTGGCAACAGATACTGAAATGGAAACAGCAAGAAGAATTAGAACAACAGAAGGAAAACATGTTATTCCAGTTCCTACTTTTGAAATAAAAAGAGATTTTTCAGGGTTTATTTTAGATCCATTACAAATTTTCAAATTTAATGGGAAAGGGAGTGAACCATATATTGCTGAAAAATCTATTATAAGACCTACTTTCAGCTATTTGGGAAACTTTACAATATCAGATACTGTATTTAGACAAATTGCAGAATATCTTGCAAAAAAAGAAGAAGGAATTCACAGACTATCAAGAACAAGAGTAGAAAGCACTATTGGTGGTACTAATATATATATGGAAGTATATGTAGTATTTGGATATAATATCGTAAATGTTTTAAGAGAGTTCAAACATAAAACGAAAAAAGAAATCGAAAGATTAACTACCATGAATGTACAAGAAGTATCTATTATGGCAAAAGGCGTATATATGCCAGAAGAGGGGGAAAAATAAATGTCATTTGTAGTAGCAATAGATGGACCAGCAGGAACTGGTAAAGGAACAGTAACAGAAATATTATCTAGAAAAATGCATTTGATAAATGTGGATACTGGTGCAATGTACAGATGTGTCACACTAGAAATGTTAAATAGAAAAGTTGGGTTACAAGAATTAGATAAAATAACAAAAATATTAGAAGAAATAAAGATTGAATTAACAAACGAAAAAGGCAAACAATTTGTTACATTAAATGGAGAAGATGTTACAGAAAAAATAAGAACAAAAGAGGTAACAAGTTTGGTATCTCAGGTATCTTCTATTCGTGAAGTACGTTTGGCAATGACTGGACTTCAAAGAAAAATGGCACAAGGCAAGAATGTTATTATGGAAGGAAGAGACATAGGAACATATGTATTTCCAGGGGCTGACGTGAAAATTTATTTAGACGCAAATGTAGAAGAAAGAGCCAAAAGAAGATTTAAACAAAACCAAGAAAAAGGAATTGATATGAGCTATGACGAAATTTTAGCCAATATCAAGATGAGAGATGAAAACGACAAAAACAAAGAAATTGGAGCTCTTAAGGTAGCAGAAGATGCCATTGTAATTGATACAACCAATAAACCAATTAAACAAGTTGTAAAAGAAATTAAAAAGATTATTCAGGAAAAACAAAAAGCACAAAAGTTACTTGAAAAAATATATAGTATTCGTCCAGAAACAAAATGGAAACGCTTTGTCAGCAAAATGACAAAAGGTTTTTTAGGAGGACTATATCGATTGGCATTTCGTGTTAGAATAACAGGAAATATTCCAGAAACAGGAAGTTATATTATTTGTAGTAACCACATTAATTATTTAGATGCAGCAGCAATTGTACTGTTAAATAAAAGAATGGTATATTTTGTGGCAAAGGAAGATTTATTCCGTTTTAGACTTTTAAACTGGCTTGCACATGTATTTGATATTATTCCAATTAAACGTAATATGCAAGACATGGAAGCAATGAAAAGATGCTTAAAAGTAATAAAGTCAGGTGATTTACTTGGGATTTTTCCAGAAGGGACAAGAAATGGGCTAGAGAAAAACGGAAAAGCTAAAAATGGTGCAGCATATATGGCAATAAAAACAGGTTCGCCAGTTATTCCAGTAGGAATACATGGTACATTTAAGCCATTTTCAAAAGTGTATATTAATTATGGGGAACCAATCGATTTAAGTAGTTACAAAGGAGCAGATAAAGAGAAACAAAATGAGGCAACAAAACTGATTATGGATCATATTGTTATGTTGACAAAAAAAGAGAATTAGAGTATAATAATAAAATAGAGTTTTGAGAAAAAATGTAGCATAAAAGGTTTTGCAAGAAGACATAAAATATAGTGAATTCGTAAGAATCACTATATTTTTATGACACATTAAAAATACATTTTTAAAGAGAAGGGGTAATAAAAAATGAATAACAAAAACATAAGAAATGTAGCAATTATTGCACACGTAGACCATGGAAAAACAACTATGGTAGATGCTTTATTAAGACAAAGTCATGTATTTAGAGAGAATGAACAAGTCAATGAAAGGGTTATGGACTCAAATGATTTGGAAAAGGAAAGAGGAATTACGATTCTTTCTAAAAATACATCAGTTATGTATAATGATGTAAAAATTAATATTGTAGATACTCCTGGACATGCTGATTTTGGTGGAGAAGTAGAACGTGTTTTAAAAATGGTAGATGGTGTACTTCTTATTGTAGATGCTTTTGAAGGACCAATGCCACAAACAAGAGAGGTTCTAAAAAAATCACTAGCATTAAACTTAAAACCAATTGTTATTATTAATAAAATTGATAGACCAGGAGCAAATCCTTTAAAAGTAGTTGACCAAGTATTAGAACTATTTATCGAATTAGATGCAAATGACGATCAACTAGATTTTCCAGTTGTATACGCATCAGCAAAAAATGGAATTGCTAAAATGCACTTAGAAGATGAAAGTGATAATATCAGATGTATTTTTGATACAATTATAGACAATATTGAACCACCTGCATGTGATATGGATGGAACAACACAAATGTTAGTATCTAATATTGACTATGATGAATATTTAGGTAGAATTGCAGTAGGAAGAGTAGAAAGAGGAACAATTGACTCTGGAATGAGTGTTGCTGTTTGCAAAAATGATAAAACAGCACAAGGAAAAATTGCAAAACTATTTACTTATATGGGACTAAAAAAGGTAGAAGTAGAAAGCGTAAAAGCAGGAGATATTGTTTGTTTATCTGGTATTCCAGACATTAATATTGGAGATACAATTTGTGACCTTAACAACCCAGAAAAAATACCATTTGTGGATATTGACGAGCCAACAGTATCTATGACATTTAGTGTAAATAACGGACCTTTTGCAGGAAAAGAGGGACAATTTGTTACATCAAGACATATTAGAGATAGATTATTTAAAGAGCTTGAAAGAAATGTAAGTTTAAGAGTAAAAGAAACCGATTCAGCAGATAGCTTTGAAGTATGCGGACGTGGAGAATTACATTTATCTGTATTAATAGAAACAATGAGAAGAGAAGGCTTTGAACTTTTAGTATCTCGTCCAAAAGTAATTTTTAAAGAAATAGATGGCGTAAAATGTGAACCAATGGAAAGATTAGTAGTAAATGTTCCAGATGATTGCATTGGAAATGTGATTGAA
>CATKGX010000038.1 GCA_949747775.1 uncultured Clostridia bacterium
TATTTTTACATCGTTTTCTCCATTTGGCTCTATTAACACACTATATCCTGTATCTGTGATGACTGTTTTACTTCCGTCTCCATTATCTGTTACTTCCTCAGACACCGTTATTCCTTGGTTTATTAACTCCTCTACATAAGTATCTACTGTCACCTTCCCTACATGATTGGTATTACTTGCCACATCTCCTTTTACCATTTCTAGTCTTTCTTTTTCTCGTTCTAATTCATGCATTTCTTTCCCACTTTGTGTTCTACTTACTAAACCACTATTTAGCACTATATTCACACTGATTGTTGCTAGTATGATTAATATTACTATTGTTACAACCAGTGCTATTAGCGTTATTCCTTCTCCATTCTTTATTTTCTTCGCCTGCTTCATCTTTTTCCTCCTCTTTTGTTTAATATGTAGATAATCTCCTTTTGTCGATTATCTAGGTTATCTGTAATTCACTTCGTTCAAACAGCTAACCTAATTTTATCCAAATAGCCTGTTCCTGTCAATGTTTATTTCGGTTTTTGTCGTATTGTATTTGTTTATCTACATAAATCAAAAAATAATCTTTTTTTCACACAGGTCATGCACTTTTTATTTTCCTATACATATAATTGATTATATTAAAAAGTGGAGGTATGTTTATGATAACAGCACTTTGCAGTGGAATTACCGCATTTGGTTTTTGGGGCTTTCTAAAGTCAGCTATATTTTTAGTAGGATACATTTCTAGTAATCAATTATTTCCAGAACCTTTGTCTCCCGAAGAAGAGCGGGTTTTATTTAGAGCAAAAGGCTTGTGGAAATGAAGAGGCCAAAAATATCTTAATAGAAAGAAACTTAAGATTAGTCGCCCATATTTGTAAAAAGTATAGTACAGCAAATGTGGAGCAAGATGATTTAATTTCTATTGGAACAATTGGATTAATTAAAGGAATTAATAGTTTTGAACCTTCTAAAGGTGTAAAATTAGCCACTTATGCGGCTCGTTGTATTGATAATGAAATTCTAATGCATTTGCGTAGTATCAAAAAATTAGGCGCAGAAGTGTATTTAGACGACCCTATCGGAAAAGATAAAGACGACAATACTGTTACTTTGCAAGAAATTTTAGAGAATAATGAGAAAAGTATTGAAGATGAAGTTGATTTAAAGTTTAAAGTAAAAAAAATGTATGAAAAAATGAAAAAAGTTTTAAAATTAAGAGAAAAGACAATTTTAGAATTAAGGTTTGGCTTGGATGGTAATAAGCCTAAAACGCAAAATCAAATTGCCGAAATGATGGGAATTTCCCGTTCTTATGTGTCAAGAATTGAAACCAAAGCTATTAGTAAACTTGCACAAGAAATTAATAACGAAATTTGAAAATAGCCTATAAAGCAAAAGAGCTAATTGGAGACTACTTTTTCAGTAGCTCCTTATTTAGCCCTTTTACTTTTATTTATTATAGTTCACCTACTGTATATTTACTCATCCAATAGCCCGATAGATGTTTTCCTGCAAACGTAAATGCTTCTGGTATTTGATATCCTACTGATGGTGTTACTTGCGTTACTGGTATAAACTGTACAATACTTCTTTGCGTATCTTGATTTAGTTTAAACTCATATCTTGGTATCCATGTATAATACGTTTTTGTTCCATTTGCCTTTACCACAATATTGGCCCATTTGCTTGAACCATAATCATACCAGTTTGCTGGCATATTAGTTATATTTCCACTTGCATCTTTTTCTATTTTCGTATTTTCATTTACAATTTTTTGCCCCGCTTGATCATATTCTACATAGTAGGTATACTCTGCATTAAATCCACTTAAGTCTGGCGCATTTGCTCCTTGTGTTTTTACTTGTTTACTTACCGAGCCTACATATACATTATTTGCATTTCTTGCTTCTATTAAAATTGTATAATTTGTATTAGGTTGTAACCCTGTATACTCAAACTCTTGTGCTGCATTTGTAATTGTTTCTTTATTTGCTTTTGTTCCATTGATGTAATAATTATACTGTAATCCACTTGTTACACCTGCTCCTGTTATTCCTCTTGTTTTAATTGTATTGTTTGTTGTTACTACCTCTGTATTAAACTTTGGTGCTCCTGGGTCTCCTACTGTATATTTGCTCATCCAATAGCCTGATAATTGCTTCCCTGCAAATGTAAATGCTTCTGGTATTTGATATCCTGCCGAGGCTGTTGTCTTTTCTGGTTTAATAAATTTTACTGTACTTCTTTGGTTATCTTGGTCTAATTTAAACTCGTATCTTGGTATCCATACATAGTAGCTTTCTGCTTCTCCATTTCTTACTACTACATTGGCCCATTTCTTTTCTCCATAATCATACCACTCTGCTGGTGCTGTTTGTGTTGCAGGTATTGTACTATGTTCATTTCCTTGTGCATCATATGTTACATAGAAGGTTACTTCTTTATTAAATCCACTTAAATCTGGCTCATTTGGTACTACATATTCGTATTCTGTTGTTTTGCTTCCTACTACTTCTCCTTTTGCATTCAATCCTGTTAAATTAATTGTATTATCTCCAGTTCTCAGCCCTGTAAATGATATTTTTTGTACATTAATATTTGCTACTTTGTCTTTATCTTCTATGGTTTGTACTATTTTCCCATTTAATGCTACTGTATATTTTACAATTGGATTACTATTTGTTACTGCTGTTTTAATTCTAATATTTTCGATTACCACTGTTTTTTGTGATACAGAAAAGTCATAATTAATTGTTGTTTCACCTGTTATTTCTCCTACTGTGTACTTACTCATCCAATAGCCTGGTAGTGCTTGTTCTGCAAATGTAAATGCTTCTGGTACTTGATAGCCTTGTTTTTGTAGCTCTTCCCATGTTGTTACATTATCGTCTTTATCTTTATAGCTATTATCTATATCGATTAATTTTACATCACTTCTTTGTTTCGCTTGGTCTAGTTTAAAACAATATCTTGGTATCCATACATAATATGCTTCTTTTCCTTCACTTTCTACATATACATTGGCCCATTGACTATTTTTATAGTCATACCAATTATCACTTGGATGGTCTGTTATCCAGTTTCCTGGTATCATATTTCCATCTTTACCCACTTCTAGATATCTTGTTTTTTCTTTTACAAATCCATTTGTTAAATCTGGCGTACATAACCATAAGTCTTTTACTTTTTCATAGCTTCCATCTTTTACAACAATTCCTACTGGTGGAACATAACTTAATATTGGAATTCCCACTTCTATACACCATTGTTCTTGTTGACTATTATTCGGTGTGTTTGGGTTTGATACATAGTACATGGTTCCTTCATATACTACTATATATTTTTCTTCTGCTTTTGTAATATCTGGTATCATATCTTTAATATTGATGGTAACATCTGCTACTGTTATGTTTTCTATTATCTTATCTATTATTGCCTCTTTTAACGTTTCTCCTGCATGAATTCCTTTTCTATCTGTATTTGGCTTTCCTTCTATTACAGTTCCTACTAGTTTATCTCCTATATATAGCTCTACACTTTCTTTATGGGCCAGCATAATGTGTTTGAACTTTACTTCGCTTGTTTTTCCAACTATCCCTCCATTTAGAATAATTCTGATACTAATAGTTGCTAAAATAATAAGAATAACTATTGTTACTACCAA
>CATKGX010000039.1 GCA_949747775.1 uncultured Clostridia bacterium
ATTATTAATTTATGATACATATAAAAATCCATACTACAAATTTAAAAATATAGTATGGATTTTATATTATAACTTTTATTAAATAATGCTTTTCCAAAAATCTGGAGTACTAAAACTCAGGGCTTTTTCACTTTCAGTTAGCCAAAATTTATCTTCTTCAGATGTTTCTCCTAAACTATTCAAATAACTGATTTGCAATATTCCCATTGCATTAGCCAGATCATAAAATAATGGAAAACACTCTAATTCATAATCGGTTAATTTATTATACTTTTGATATTCTTCTAATATCATTTTTGTACTTGATATTGTTTTATCAATACTTTCTGGATTTAGACATAAATTACAGGAAGTTACTGCTAAGTCAACAATTCTAGGTAGATAGTTAGATACTGCAAAATCTATAATCCATAATTTATTACTTTTATCTTTCATAACATTTGAACTAATAATATCTCCATGAACAAAAGATTTAGGTAATTCTTCAAACTTCACATTTGCAATTTTATGTGCTAAAGATTTAAAAACTTCATTATACTTATTATTTAAATATTTTTCTTTTTCTTCATATTCCTTTACAAAATTAGTTATTGTCCATTTATCATAGATGAAATCAGATTCTAATTTTGCATTATGAATATGAGCCATTTGCTCAATAATATTTTTAATTTCTGTTTCAGTTGTGGTATTTCGTTTAAATCATAAAAACTTTTCCCATCTATATATTGAAATACGCATAATCTAAACTTTGTATTATTCAATGCTATTCACATAAAATACTGTTGTCATAATTATATACTTTTGGGGTATTAATATTTATTGAATTTGCTAATTCTATTCTATCTATATACTTTTTCACATCTTCAGAAGTTCTTTCTTTGTTAAATACTTTTACACAAAATTTGCCTGTATCAGTCGTCAATATAAAGTTAAAATCTTCATATCCTACTAATATGATTTCTTCTGATATATATTGACCTAAATTATATTTTTCACATATCATTTTTGATAAATCAGATAATTCTGATTTAAGATTTATTCTATTGTAAAATTCCTCTAACATATTAACAATTTCCTTTCAACTTTATATAGTTAATGGTGAGTTTTCTTGTATAGGTATTAATCTAGTTTTTATAGTATTTATAAATGCACATTTATGCTCTATTTCAAATTTTTCAGTATCTGTTGTAAGTTCATATTTTATAAATAAGTTGGGTATAAATTCATATCTATCACTTTCAAAATTCCCATAAGAAGTATTACTTTCTGTATAGCTACCTTTTAGCATATTATATAAAAGTTTCCATCTATCACAAGATCCTACATCTGTTTCTACTTTAGTATTATCAGTTACTTTACAAATTGAATTTTCTTTCATATCAACGATAGATGAATTTATATTATATTTAACATAGTAATCTTTCAATATAGAATTCTCAAAATGTTGTTCTAGTGCTACTTTTATGCATTTATCAATATCTGTATCTTTATTTATAACAACTAATCTAACTGGTGTGTCATCTTTATAAAAAATAATAGCATTATGCTTGTTATGAATATTAATATCTGAATGGTTAACTGTTATTATACAATTACAATTTTTAATAATTTTATATGTATCAAATGGTGCTTTGCTATTTTCAAATCCATCTACAAAAGCACCATTGAAACACTCATAATGATTATCATGTTGTTCTGTCCATAAATCTATGGTTTTTATAATATTCATTAATAATTTCCTCCTATTATTATTTTATTAGATTAAGTTCTTTTAATTCTTTCAATAATGCAGATTTATAATTATTTATATCAATATATACAATGCCATCTATATCTGACATTGTCTCTTCAACACCACTTAATATAATTGTTCTATTTCTTCCTAGTTTTCCCATAAAATAACCTGCCTCAAATATAACATTTTGTCTTGCTCTTGTTTTTAATGGTAAATCAGAATTTTTTAATTTTCCCTCATCATCTGGAGTTAATAATATAATTGCACATGCAACATCACTATTTTTTTCTATTTTTTCAATAATGGTTTGTCCATTATTAACTTGTTCGTGTAATATTATAGGTTCTAGCCCTTGTTCATATAAAAAGCATGACAACTCATATTTTTTACTATCATCACGACCATGAACAATAAAAACTTTTTTAGAATCTATAAGTTTATTATTTCCTAATGTGATAGGTTTATTAGTTATATCTTCGTTTTCTTCTTCTAATAAAATTTCTAATTCCTTAACAGTTATTGCCATATCTTTTTTATATGCTTGTATAAAACTGCTATTGGGAGTATTACTTCCAAATATCATTAATGAATAATGTCTGTTTCTAAAATTTAAAGTTGTGGTTGATTTTATTCCATACTTTTTTTCTACAAATCTTATTAATGAATTATTCCAAGCTACAAAATCAGGATTATCAGCAGTAATATTCTTTTGTGCAAATTCTTTCGCTTCTTGTACAAATTTTTCTAATTTACTCATGTAAAGCCTCCTTTTAATTATCAACAGAATTATACTATAATTAGACATTTTTTTCTATACTATCATTGAAATTTAACAATAAATAATATACAATAAATACAATTTGAAAGTGAGGAAAAAGAATGATAATAAAAACTGAAACATCAATAAATGAAGATGATATAGTTGAATTACAAACTATATGTGATTCATTAAATAATAGCATCAATAATTTGGACTTAAATAATTTTAAAGGTATAAGACTTATTGAAGATAAAAACTTTAATGTATCTTCAGATGGTAAATCAGAAAATGGTATAATACTACTTCCAAATACAAAAACACAGCAATATTTACACAATGGCAAAGAAGATTTAATTAAATCAACAATATATCATGAGTTATGTCATGTGGATTTATTAAATAAATTACCAAATCTTCATCAGTTACATAACTACTATGTCCAAAAAGAAAATTATATAAAAAGTTTTACAATTATGATTTACATAGAATACCTTGCACATTTAAAAAGTTCAAAGTTAGAAACGAAAGAGAGAAAAAAAGATTTTTTTGAATCAATAACCAATAAGAATTGGATTTTTAACAATGAGGTAAATAGAATATATTTTATAAAATGTTCTCCATATATTATTGCCAGAGATAATACAAATGATTTTATCAATGGTTTGGCAGATAATGATTTAAAATCTAGAATCATTGAGATAAAAGTAGAACTTGAAGAGTTAGCAAATAAAGCTCCATTAGATGAATATGCTAAATTAAATAAGTTAGAATATATCGTTAGTAAATATATATCTAATGAATAACAATAAATAATAACAAATATTTTTTCATTTATATTGAAATTTAATACTAATTCATATATAATACTCTTCAGAAAGAGAACAAGAGAGTTCGTAACTTGTAAGAATACTGCTCCAATAAGTAAAATCGTCGCACTAGACGAAACAATTTCTAAATCAACTGTAAAAGGTTGATTTTTTCTATTTTGTAGAAATTTTCGACTGAAAGGAAGAAAAGCAAGAATTTATTTCAAAATTTATTGAATCAATGACACTATTAAAAAATAAAAAACGGAGAATTTTACATTGATAAAATAAATTTTAGAAGTAGTTATATTGAACAATTAACAAAATTTTTTTGCATTAGGAATAGCAGATGTTTTTGTACCTGTTGAAGTTAATGAAGAAGAAAAAGAAATAAGGACAAGTGTTA
>CATKGX010000040.1 GCA_949747775.1 uncultured Clostridia bacterium
AGAAGGAACCATACAAAAAATAGAACCAGAAGGAGAAGACTACAAGCTAGAAATTCAATTTGATAAAGCAGGAACAAAACGATTAATGGCGAAATTTGCGGGATTAGAAATTATATAAAATAAAACTTAAATGACTAGAAGTTTTCTAGTCATTTAAGTTTTATTTTATATGATCAAATTAGTAGATAGAGAGAGGAATAACCAAAAGAAGAGAAATATTACAATAAGAACATTACGGAAGCAAGTAAATTGTGGAATTTGTGGAAAATTTAGAAAAAAATGTAAATAAAATGTAAATAAAATATCATAAAACGGCAAAACAGAAAATCCGTAAGCGAAAATACAAATTGCTAGAAATTAGAAGAATACAGGATATTTACTATAGACAGATAACCTGTTAATCTATATAAGAAAAGCTTTGTATGGAGGTATAGTTGCATGAAGAAAAAATCAATAACGATAAGCAAAAAGATAGGGAAAAAACAGATAAGAGGAATAGTGGGTATTGCCCTATTAGTAGCTGCAGGAATTATGATATTACTTAATGGAATTTTGCAAACTCAAAACGAGTATAAGTCAGACCCTGAGTTACTAACAACAATGGCATATGAAGAAGTAAAAGAGGGAGAAGAAGCAGTAGATGGCACGAATGACGTACAGTTTGATGCGTTCTTTTTGCGTGACTTAAATGGAGATGGATATGCAGAAGGGGTAAGAGGAATGTGTAGGCAGTTAGGACAAGAAGATACACTATACATGGAATTAAAAGTATTAAATAGTGGTCGACTAAAGAATGGTCAAATTACAATTAATTCAAGTAACTTCTATTTACAAACTGCTATTGCAAAAGATGCAGAAGTAGCTAACAACTATATTTCAAACAATACAAAGAAAATTGAATTAAACGAGTTAAGAGATGGAACACAAAAGCTATTAACAGGAATTGTAAGAAGTGGAGACTACTCATATGAATCAAATAAAAATGCAGCTATAGGAAAAGATATAAGCAAATATAGCAAAGAGAATAGCGTTACATTAACAGGGACACTTGTGGAAGTAGATGGAACAGAAAAAACAATTACGAAAACAGTACCATTCATGGTAGATTGGCATGGAATAGTAAATACAGAAGTATATGCAAAAATAGAAAAAGACAAAAAAGAAACAAGTGAAACAGTAAAGTTAAACAATTTAAGAGATTTGCTAGTAGGCCAAGCGATGGTATTAGACTTTAATATAGATGTGGTAGAAACGGCGAATGAATTGAACTTAAGAAAATCATATGTAGAAGGAATATTTGAAAGAATAAATGGATTTTTACCAACTAAAATAGAAGTAACAGGGATTGATATGAATGTTACATATGATGAGAATACAGGAAAATTTACTATTATAAAAGAAGCTCAGACAAATGAAAAAAGACTTATCATAAAAGAAGCAACAAGTTATAGGTTAGATGAATTAAGGTATAATCGATATAAAATAAAAGCAACATATCCAAAAGAAGCATATGCAGGAGATGGAATAAGTGGTATAGAATTACGTGTACCAGTAAAGGCATATTATGAAGGATATAACAATACAAGTGAAGAATTTGAAGATCCATATAAATCAAATGAAGCACAAACAACTATTGTAAAAACGTGGAAAAAGGTAACAGGAAATATTTATGATTTTACAGCAACAGTAGGAACATACATAGACGATGAATATATTGTGTCAAAAGAAAAGCCGTATAGAATTTATAATAAAATATCAGAGGCAGAAGAAAATGATAGATATCAAGTAGACTGGCATGTATCAGTAGCAAGGAAAATAGATAGTATTGTTGTAAAAGAAACAATAGATGGAGCGACACAAGCATGTGATACATTTGTAAAAAAAGATGGAACAGAAGACAGTATGGAGAATGTAACAACTAATATAGGTATTTACTTTAGTAGTGCAGATGAAATGTTAGAGGAAAATGGATGGATAAAAATATATAATGCACAAACAAACGAATTAATAGAAACATTTAATAAAGCGAATTGGAATACTTATACGCAAGCGAATCCATACTATTATGAAGAATCCATAAAACATATTAGAGTAGAAACAAGTAGAACAAATGCCGATAAATTTTTTGTTATACATAATGTGAAAGAACTAGACGATGCATACATAACAGGAAATTACACATTAGCAGGGTTTGAAAATATAGAACATATAAAAACAAACATAGCAGGGACAATTATAGATAAAACAATTGGAAACAGCTCTGTAAATTATACAGCTTTAGGAAAATATCAAATGCCAGTTTCAGTTGCTACAATTAGTGTAGAAAGTGGAACATTAATTACACAACAGACAAACAGAAATAAAAAAATTACAATTTCAACAACAGCAAGATTATATAGTGAACAAAAGTGGAAGAACGGGGTATTTTTAGTAAAGTTACCATCAAATATTGTATTAGCAGAAATAAATAATGTTACAACAAATAACGACAATGTGAAAATCGTAGGATACGATATATATGAAGAAGACGGAAATTATTACATTAAGGTATTAACAGAAAATGTAACAGAAGAAGTATATGATATAACACTAGACTGCGATTTAACCCCAGATCCAAGAGAATTAACATCAACGAAAGTAATAGAGTTATATGCAAGTAACGGAATAGGAATTAGTTATAAAAGAAGCTCAAAAGATTATTATGATGTAAATAACAACTTAAATAAAAATGAAGAAGTAGGCTATTATAACGCAAGTATGAGCTTTATTGCGCCAAATTCATTACTAACGAGCCAAATGGGAAGCGAGTACGATAGTAATGGCACAGTTGTAGTGGCACCAAAAGTAGCAGTAGTAAATAAAGAACAAAAAGCAGCGAATATTAGTGTTAGTATTACGAATAATTATTCAAGCACAATAAGCGAAATAGCGATATTAGGAAAAATACCATTTAAAGGCAATACCACTATTTTAACACAAACTGATTTGGGGTCAACATATACTGCAACAATAAGAGCAAATGGAATACAACTACCAACAGAATTGCAAGAATATGCAACAGTTTATTACTCAGAAAAAGAAACAACAAATAAAAATTTAAAAGACAGTATAAATGGATGGAAAAAAGCAAATGAAATAAAAGATTGGAGTAAAATAAGAACATATTTAATAGACTGTGGAAGTTATGTAATGCCAAAAGAAAAGGTTCATATGTTTAAATATGGAATTAATTTACCAGAAGGACTATCATATAATGAAATTACTTATAGTAGTTATGCAGTATATTTTAGTTTGGATACAACAGAAGGAAAATACAGAACCAATGTAGAGCCAAATAAATTAGGATTCAAAATAGCAAAACAATATGACTTAGAAATTACAAAATATCAAGAAGGAACAGAAAAGTTGTTACCAGGAATTACATATATGATAACAGAAGAAGGGACAGAAAACAGTAGAATATCTGTAACGAATCAAAGGGGACAGATAGCAATAAGAGGATTATATTCTGGATCAACATACATAATAAAAGAAGTAATAGCTGGTGTGGATTACGAACTAAATCAAGAAGAAGTTAAATTTAGAACAAAGGTTGTCGAAGATGATCAATTACAAATAGATACAATTAGTGGAATAAGAAAAAGTGCGGATATTATAAAAGAAGAAGGAAAAGACTGGAAATTACAAATTGCTTTAGAAAATAAAGTAAAATCAAGATTTAAGATAGTAAAAAAAGGGGAAAGTGAAGCTCCTCTGAGAGGTATAAAATTTAAATTAAATGGAAAAGAAAAGGAAAATTTAATATTAACAACAAATATATATGGAGAAGTAAATTTGCAAGGACTTTGTTTAAATGAAACATATACATTAGAAGAAATAAAAGCGGATGGATACTATTTAATGAATCCAGTAACATTTAAAATAACAAAGTCAGGGACGGACTTTAATTTATTAGTAACAACAGGA
>CATKGX010000041.1 GCA_949747775.1 uncultured Clostridia bacterium
AGATTATGATGAAGTAATGGCAAAATTTGATACTATGATGGATTATGTTGCAAAAATATACATCAAAGCATTAAATGCTATTCATTATATGCATGATAAATATTCTTACGAAGCATTAGAAATGGCATTACATGATAGAGATGAAAACATTTTAAGAACAATGGCATGTGGTATTGCAGGATTATCAGTAGTTGCTGATTCACTTTCTGCTATTAAATATGCAAAAGTAAAAGTTATTCGTGATGAAACAGGTCTTGCTACTGATTATGAAGTTGAAGGAGATTTCCCAAAATACGGAAATGATGATGATCGTGTAGATGGATTAGCAGTAGAAGTTGTAAAAACTTTCTTAAGAAAATTACAAAGACATTACACATATAGAGGTTCAAAACATACTTTATCAATCCTTACAATTACTTCTAATGTTGTATATGGTAAAAATACGGGAAGTACACCTGATGGAAGAACTGCAGGAGAACCATTTGGACCTGGTGCAAACCCACTTCATGGAAGAGATACAAACGGAGCTTTAGCTGTTATGAATACAATTGCTAAACTTCCTTATGAATACTCAGAAGATGGTATTTCATATACATTCTCTATTACACCCGCAACACTTGGAAAAGACGAAGATACAAAAGTAAATAATTTAGTAAATATGCTAGATGGGTACTTTAAACAAACAGGTCATCATATTAATGTAAATGTATTTAATAGAGAATTATTAGAAGATGCTATGGAACATCCAGAAAATTACCCACAACTAACAATTCGTGTTTCTGGATATGCTGTTAACTTCATTAAATTAACAAGAGAACAACAATTAGATGTTATTAATAGAACAATTCATGAAAGAATTTAATGATAAAAGTGCAAGGTAGGTTTCGAACCTACCTTCCATTTTATAGGAGGAAATATAATGGAACAAAAAATAGCTAGAGTACATTCATTTGAATCCTTTGGAGCCGTTGATGGTCCAGGCATTCGATTTATTGTATTTATGCAAGGCTGTAGCCTAAAATGTAAATACTGTCAAAATAGAGATACTTGGAATTTAAATGGTGGAATGGAATATACATCTGATGAATTAGTTGCTAAGGTTTCTCGTTATAAAAACTATTTTTCAGTCTCTGGTGGAGGTGTTACTGTAAGTGGTGGCGAACCTTTACTTCAAATGCCATTTTTAATTGAATTCTTTACTAAGCTAAAAGCTCTTGGCATTCATACTGCCATTGATACTTCTGGTTCGTTCAGTATTACAGACGATATGAAAAAGCTAATTGATTTAACTGATTTATTTTTACTAGATATCAAATGTATTAATGATGAAATTTGTAAAGATTTAACTGGCATTTCTAATCAAAGAGAACTTGAATTTGCAAGATATTTAAGTAAAAACGGAAAAGATATGTGGATTAGGCAAGTTTTAGTTCCAGGAATTACAGATAAAGAAGAAGACTTAAAACAATTAAGAGCTTTTATTTCCGAACTTCAAACTGTAAAAAAAGTAGAAGTACTACCTTATCACGACTTAGGAAAGTTCAAATGGATTGAGCTTGGTTGTAAATATGAGCTAGAAGGTGTTCCTTCTGCTACTACTCAAGATGTAAATCGTGCAAAACAAATTTTAGGAATTTAAAACGTCCTATTTATTAAAAAAGCATTCTAACATAGAATTTATGTTGGAATGCTTTTCATATGATATTCTAATTTGTATAAGTTACCTCTATTTTATGTGTAAATCCTTTCATATTTCCCATTACATACATATCAAATGCCTTTGTTTCTCCTGCTTTTACTCCTTCTAGCACTGTACTTGCTGAACCTTTTGCTCTATTGTCTGAATAGAATTTCACTTGTACACATATTTTTCTTGTATCTTTTGTATTATTTTTTACCTTTCCTGTAATACCTGTTCTGTTTCCTTGCACATCTACCTTTACATCTATTATTTGATACTGTTCCTTTTCTTGACTTGATGTTTCTTTTAAATCTGTTGGCTCTCCTTTTTTGCTCTCTATTGTTTTACTTCCATCTTTTCCTTCTATAATAATGTCTCCGTCTTTTTCATAGATTTTTTTGTCTTTGTATGCTTCGTCATTTACATCAATTCCACTTGTCTTCCAGATATCTCCGTCCCCTTTTTCTACACTTCCTTTGTTTTTATTTTTTACCATAAATAGAATTCCTAATGCTATCACTACTATTACTAGTAATATCATAATCATCTTTTTTTCTTTACCACTCATTTTATTCTCTCCTTTTTTATTTTACACTATAGTAGGAAACTTTCCTCCTATAGTTTCTCTTTTCCTTATGCTTTATTTTAATGTTGGATATTTTCCTTCTTCCAAATTCCATACAGTTGTGCTCCATCCACTATAGTTACTTACTGTTTGCATTGTGGCTGTGTCTTTTCCTGTTCCTAATACTCCCTGTTCTGTTCCACTTGTTGTTATATCCCAGAATGATGAGCTTACACTTCCACTATCATATCCGCCTAGTATACCTCCTACATTTTCGCCTCTTCCTGTTACTTTTCCTGTCCCATAACAATAGCTAATGTAGCTTCTGCTTCCCCAACCTAGAATTCCTCCTATACTGTCATTACCACTTACCTGCATTGTTGAGTAACTATTTGTTATGGATACTGATCGGCTTGCCGCTGCTTCTGATAGTCCCACAATTCCTCCCACTTGATAACCTGCTGAACTTGTTGTTATACTTCCTTCTGTATGGCATTGTGTAATTGTCATACTGCTTTCTGTTTCTACATGTCCTACAATTCCTCCGATATTTTCTGAGTTATATCTGCTATATCCCAAATAGATACTTCCCTTTGTTGTTACTTTCGTAATTGTAGTTCCTCTTGCATATCCAATTAGTGCTCCTACGTTATTTCCATATCCTCCATTTAGTTTATAGTTCTCTAATGTTACATTTTTGATTGTTGCTCCATTATTCGTAAATCCGAATAATCCCACATTGTTTCCTATGTTTGATGATGTTCCTACATTTATTTTCATATTTTTAATACTATGCCCATCTCCATCAAAGTTTCCTGTAAATGGTGTCTCTTCTGTCCCAATTGGTGTCCATCTTGTAATACTACTTAAGTCGATATCTTGTCCCAATTTGTAGTATGCTTTTAAGTCATATTTTACTGTACTTAGTTGTTCTGCATTTGTAATCATGTATGGACTACTACTTGTTCCTAAACCTTCCATTACTGGATTGTCTTTTATCTTCTCTGTTACTGCATCTGGTACTTTCATTCCTTGTAAATATGCATATGATTTTCCTTCATCTATTGCCCATATTGTACTAAAATTCCATCCACTGTATGCTGCCTGCTTTGTTAAGTTTGATGCTGTTATTTTTACTCCTATTTCGCTTGTTGCCCTTCCTGTTAGTTCTTCACTCCAATATGATGATGTTGCACTTGCGCTATCTATACTTCCTACTAATCCTCCTATTGTCTCTCCTTTTGCTGTTAAATTTCCCATTGCATAGCTATAATAGATATTGGTTGTTGCTGCATGTCCTATTATTCCTCCTACTCCATCACCAGCACTTATTTGTGCACTTGAATAGCAATTTTGTACTGTTACTGAGTGTCTATATGCTCCTTGTGTTAATCCTGCTATTCCTCCTACTGTATATCCTGTAGAAGCTGTTGATATACTTCCTTCTGAATAACATTGTGATATACTTGATGATACTGTGTCTGATGAGTCTAATGTTCCTATGATTCCTCCGATATTTGCTGAATCATATCTACTATATGATAGTGTTATCTTTCCATTTGTATATACTTTTGATATAGTTGATGCTGCTCCATATCCGACTAATCCTCCGATGTTTTCTCCATATCCTCCTACTATGTTGTAGTTGTCTAGCACTACATTACTAATAGTCGCTTTGTTAATAAATCCAAATAATCCTTGGTTTGCTCCTAGGCTTGATGATGTTCCTGTTTCTATCCTTAAGTTCTTAATAGTATATCCATTTCCATC
>CATKGX010000042.1 GCA_949747775.1 uncultured Clostridia bacterium
AAGCATTTGTATCAATTAAAAAAAATGTCATAAAGAATGTATATGCTACTAAAGAAGAGTACTTAGAGAGAATACTAGAAGAAGTAAAAAAAGAAAATAAGATTACATATAGTATTGTAGCAAATTGCTATACAGCAATTTACGAAAAATGCGGATTTAAAATATGGAAACCAAAAGATTATAAAAATTTTGTTACAATTTATATGGAAAAATGCGGATAAAAAAGGAAGAAGGGAACATAGAAATGAAAGAAATACAATTTCCAGTATTAAACGTGAAAATGGTAGATATAGACAAAGTTGTTGCAAATGATTATAACCCAAACAAAGTAGCACCTCCAGAAATGCAATTATTAAAACATTCTATAGAAGAAGATGGATACACACAACCAATTGTAACCTATTATGATAAAGAAAGAGATATTTACACGGTTGTAGATGGATTCCACCGTTATCGATGTGCAAAAGAATATTTTAAATTAAAGCAAGTTCCTGTTGTAACAATTGACAAAGACTTAGAAAACCGTATGGCAAGCACAATAAGACATAATAGAGCAAGAGGAACACATCAAATTATAGATATGTCACATATTGTTCTAACGCTAACGAAAAATGGTTGGACAGAAAAAGAAATATCAAAACATTTAGGAATGGAATTAGATGAAATTATTAGACTAAAACAAATTACAGGCTTAAAAGATCTATTTGCCAATCACGAATTTAGCAAGTCATGGGAAGAATTTGAAACAAAGAGAAAGAAAAAGATATAGTAAAGACCCAATTTTTAATTAAAAAAATATAAAGACTAAAAATGCAACTTGCTATTATTAGCTAATTGCATTTTTTAGTAATTTATCTTCCACAACCACAATTAATGTGATGTAGGTAGATATGATATGTAAACAAGTAAATACAATATGACAAAAATCAAAAACAATATTGACAAAGACATGCTGCTTAAGTAAAATTGAATTACCTAAAAGGCATGTTTTTTTGATATATAAAAAAACGAAAGAAGGAAAAAATAAGAAACAAAAGAAACGAGGGAACGAAATGGAAAAATTCAGAGAAGGCAAAAGCGGAATAACATTAGTAGCATTAGTAGTAACAATAATCGTATTAATGACATTAGCAAGCGTAAGCATAGGAGCTGTGTTTAGCGAAAAAGGAATAATACAACAAGCGAAAGATAGTAAGAAACAACACGAAGATGCAGTAAAGAAAGAAGAAGAGAATTTAAATGAGTTACTAGGAGAATATAAAAATAGCATGAGTGGAACGACACCTACACCAGTACCAACTCCAGCTCCTACATCAACACCAATTCCAACTCCCACACCAACCACACCAGCTGGAACAGAGGTAAAAAAGCCAAGCACATGGACAAGCGAAAAAGTAAGCGCAATAGCCGATGGAGCAGGAGGCATAGTGCCATTACCAGATGGATATTATTATGTAGGAGGAGATATCGATACTGGATTAGTTATCTCCGATAAAGCAGGTGATACAATGAATGCATCTGGAACAAGCATGCGGAAGCCAATTTGTGTGGATACCAGTACCAGATGAAGCAACATTAACAAGAACAAGTTTTAGCAATGGACAGCCAAGCCATGGATTAGGTACAAGTTGGACAGAGCCATATCCTAGTGGATACACAGGAGAAGATACAGAATATAATACTATGAAAACACAGGTATTAAAATACGGAGGTTTCTTCATAGGGAGATTTGAGGCAGGTGTTAATAGTACTACACTACGTACAGCAACAACAGCAGCACAACCAGTAGTAAGCAAAAGAGGAGTAGCACCATATAATTATGTACCATGGGGAAAAGACATGAATGATGTTAACTCAGATATAACAAGTGCAGATAATGAAGATATAAAGACGGCTACAAAAGGAGCAGTATACTTAGCAAAAAATATGTACACACATCCAAATAGTGTAACAAGTACATTATGCTATAGTAGCCAATGGGATGCAATGTGTAGATATATAGGTGATGGTAATAGAACTACACCAACAAAATCTAGTGTAGAATTAACAGGAAACGTAACGACGGATATTTCAAAAAACATTTACGACTTAGCTGGTAACTGCTGGGAATGGACAATGGAGGCCAGTGGCAATTTTCATCGTGTTAAGCGCGGGGCTGATCTTTCCAATGCTCTTCCAGTGTCTTACCGTAGTAGTTCCCTACCTATGATGGTGTATAGGTCCTATTCGTTTCGCCTTTCATTTTATGTAAAATAAAATACTAGTTAATAGCGAGAAAAATGCAGTTAGCTATTGTTGGCTAATTGCATTTTTTAGTAAATTATCTTCTACATTCACAATCATTATCTGACATAATTTGGGCAAGTCATCTCATTCATATAAAATTCCTTTGAAAACATGATTATGTGAATAAGTAAACCAAATACGATAAAAGTTAAAAATAACGTTGACAAGAACGATGTGCTTATATAAAATTAGGTTAACTGTTTGAAAGAATAAAAACTATAGAAAAAGGAAAATAAGAAACAAAAGAATGGAGGAATAAAATGGAAAGATTGAGAAAAGGGAAAAACGGAATTACATTAGTAGCATTAGTGGTAACCATTGTTATACTAATTATACTAGCAACAATTAGCGTGAATATTGTCATGCAAGGAGGACTAATTGATAGAGCACAAAGTGGAAAAGGGATATATGAGTTGCAAAGAGAGAAAGAAAGGCTAGAGTTAGTAAAGGCAGATATAGTAAGTAACGCAAATTATGCAGGGAAAGTGACAGTAGATAGTTATATAGAAGAGTTAATTAAACAAGGAATAACAACAGCAGATAAAGTAACCGATAATGGAGATGGAAGTAAAACAGTGCTTACAGATACAGGATACAAAGCAACAATAAAGCCTAATGGAACAAACGATATAGTAATTAGTATAGAAGGAGATAAAATTGCAGAAAATCCAAATCCAGTGCCAACAGTTTCTCCTACAACAACGCCAACTCCAGTACCTGAACTGCCAGATATAACACCAACCACACCAGCTGGAACAGAGGTAAAAAAGCCAAGCACATGGACAAGCGAAAAAGTAAGCGCAATAGCCGATGGAAAAGGAGGAATAGTGCCACTACCAAATGGATATAATTACATAGGAGGAGATTATGATACAGGATTAGTTATCTCAGATAAAGTAGGAGATACAATGGATGCATCTGGAGTAAATATGCGGAAGCCAATTTGTGTGGATACCAGTACCAGACGAAGGTACATTAACAAGAACAGAATTTGATAGCAAAGGACAGCCAACAACTGGATTAGATACAGTTTATACGGAACCCTATATAAATGGATACCCAGGAGAAGATGCAGAATACAATACAATGAAAACGCAAGTATTAAAATATGGGGGATTTTTTATAGGAAGATTTGAGGCTGGTATAAATAGTACTACACTACGTACAGGAACTACAGCAGCACAACCAGTAGTAAGTAAAAGAGGAGTAGCACCATATAATTATGTACCTTGGGGGAAAAGTGTGGATGATATTAACTCAGATGTAACAAGTTCAGACGATAGTGCTATAACAACAGCAACCAAAGGAGCAGTGTATTTGGCAAAAAATATGTACAACCATTCAGATAGTGTAACAAGTACATTATGCTATAGTTGCCAATGGGATGCAATGTGTAGATATATAGGAGACAGTAATAGAACTGCACCAGGAAAATCTGGCCCAGAATTAACTGGAAATGTAAACACAGATGTTTCAAAGAATATATACGATTTAGCAGGAAATTGTTTTGAAAGGACAATGGAAGCCAGTGGCAACCGTGGGCCAGTTGTTCGTGGAGGGTGTTTCCTACGGTAGTAATTTGGTGTCTGACCGTAGTTGTATCAACTCTCTCAGCAGTGTAGACCCATTCTTTTCATTTCGCCTTACACTTTATGTAGAGTGACTTTCCGACTAATGTATAATGAAGTGGAAATTTCTAATTCAAAAAGTATAAGACAAAAAATGCAACTAGCTATCATTAGCTAATTGCATTTTTTAGTAGTTTATCTTCCACAGCCACAATCATTATCAGGCATATTATTAGGGCAAGACATTTCATTCATATAAAATTTCTTTTCAGCCAATTTATCTTGAACGCCACGA
>CATKGX010000043.1 GCA_949747775.1 uncultured Clostridia bacterium
ACAGTACAATCATTGGCTGATACCACACAAATTGCTTTTAACATCTCATCAACGGTTAATTCTTCTCTTACATCTAGCCATATTTGAGAGCCTCCCATAGCAGCTGCATCTTCTGTACATGGGACTTTATCCGTTAATGCGATTTGCCTATTATCTAATGCTTCCATAATTAATAATATGCTCATTACTTTTGTTACACTTGCTGGTCTTAATTTCTCGTGGCTGTTATGCTCATATAATACTTGACCTGAATGTTGTTCTATTAAAATAGCAGCACCTGACTCTAATTTTAAATTATTTGCTTCTTTCGCATTTGTACTAATAACGTTTGTTACACTTTTATTTAAATTACTACTTGTTTCCTTTGAAAGTGGCTTTGTATTATTTGACCACACATATACACTATCATCTGCTGCTAGAACAACAGAAAAAGCAAATATGGTTATTCCAATTAATATACTACTGATTATTTTGATATATTTTTTATTTTTATACATAAAAAATACCCCCTCTATTTCTATATATTCCATATATATTCGGGAGTATTTTGTTTATGCACTATTCATTTTCGTCTGGGATGTTTTCAAAATCTTCGTCTACTTCATCATATTCAAACTCATATGCCTGCTGTGGTCTTTGCATTCTGGTTCTTCTTGGACGCGTTTTGCTCATATTTTGTACAGTTTCTGCCAAATTTTCTATTGTTTCTTTTGCTTCTTTTCTTTCTCTTTCTGCTTTTTTTAATTCTTCTTTCTTTTCCTCTTTTTTGTTTTGCATTGATTTATTTAAGTAATTGTTCATTTTTTCCATTAAATCTGGTACATAATCCAGTAATCTATCTACTGCTGAAGAATGACAAACTGGTAGTAACTTTACTCCATTTGGTTGTACAACTAAAAATGCTATTGGAGATATGCTAACACCTGCACCTGCTCCTCCTCCAAATGGCAAACGGTATTGTACTTGCTCTTCTTTTTCTTTTTTACTGTACTCGTCTATAGTTTCTCCTTTAAATTCACTACCTCCTGCTGCAAAACCAAATCCTACTTTTGATATTGGAATAATAATGACATTATTGCTTGTCTCTATTGGCTCTCCTATAATGGTATTTACATCAATCATATCTTGTATGCTATTCATAGCTGTAACCATAAGCCCTTCTATTGGATGTTCGTTGTTCATGATTTTTTTCTCTCCTTTTCTTTAAAAAATAATATATTATATTCATAATATGTACCATTTTTATTTCAATTATACAGTCAAATTTAATTTCATACACATTTCTATTCATATATACTGGTACAACTTCATAATAATATTTTTCTTTTTCATATTTTTCTATTAAATGTGGTAATCCCAATGATATTGCTATACTAAGTATGCATACCAATACGTTTGTTATTGTAATATCTGTTAGTCCTACTTTTGTTTTTAAATTCAAGTAAGATATTTTAGGTGCTAACATTTTTATTCTTTTCAAGTCATCTAATGATATATCTTGTTCAATTCTTTTCCAATCTACCTTTTGTAATTTCATTTTACGATACAGTTTGTCCATTCTTTTACTATCTAAATGCATCCACAACCATCTTATTTTGTTAAATAAAGATAAAGAAATGGCAATACAATATTTATCATTTAACTTTTCTTTATTTTGTATAAAGTTAGATACTTGTAAGTGTTTTACTTCCAGTTTTAATGTTGATAGTAATATCATACATGTTAAAAGGCTGATGGCAATAATGATACATAAAATAAAAACTAATACCATATATAACCTCCTTTGAAGTTATTTAGTATTAGTTTTTCCAAAATTTATCATTTTAAACATATTTTTTATTTTATTTTTTGTTTTTAAGCATTTTTTCTTTTTTCTACTTCTATATTCCCAAAAGTCTCTCGTTGCGATGTTAATACTTTACTTCTTCTTGATAATTCTAAAAGTCCTGAAAAAGCTGTTACAATTTCTGGTCTAGAACACTCTTTCTTAGAAAATAGCTTGTTAAATACAAACTTTTTATGATGTAATAATTCTCGAAACATTGTCTTTACTTTATCTGCAACAGTATATGTTTCTGTAATTGCTATCTTTTCAATATTTTTGGCATTTTGATTTAACCTTTTTGTATTTTTTTCTACTACCTCTTTATATACCTCTGGTATAATTGTTTTTTCGTAATTTCTTTCTAATTTCTGTTTTGGTAGCTCAATTTCCTCTGGTAATTTAAAAAAGCTCTTTCCATTATTAATGTAATACTCTTTTAATGTTTTGCTAATTTCTTTATATTTTTTATATTCAATAATCCTTCTTAGCAATTCCTCTTCTGTTAACTCTTTTTCTTCTTCTACTTCAGAAGGAAGTAAGTTCTTTGATTTTAAGTATAGAAGAGTAGACGCCATAATTAAAAACTCACTTGTTACTTCTAAATTCATCTGTTCCATACTATTAATATAGTCAACATATTGGTCTGTAATTTCAGATAATTTAATATCATAAATATCCATCTTATTTTTATCAATTAAATGACACAATAAATCTAATGGTCCCTCAAAATTCTGGGTTTTAATGGCATATTTCTTTGTTTCTAATGTTAGTATATTTTGCATTACTCTACCTCACTTAGCGCTTCTTTAATACTTTCTGTGGCATATCCTTTTTTTAACAAGAATTGCTTTATTTCTTCTATTTCCATAGATAATTGCTTTTTATAGTATATATTTTTAACAGATCTAATTTCATAATCTATTAAGTCATCTATATGATTGGAAATATATTCGTCTATTATATCATGACTTAATCCTTTTGCAAATAGTTTATATTTTATTTCTTTGATAGACATATTCTTTAGTGCAATAAATTCTTGAACTGCTCTTTTAATATAATTGTTATCATCTATATATCCGTTTTCTTTTAGTTCTTCTATGATATCGTCTAATATCTCCTCTTCAATAGTCGGTTCAAATTTTTGTCTAATTTCTTTTTCTGTCCTTTTTTTATATACAATATATTTTAATACTTTCGTTTTTAATTTGTCATACTCTGCTACATAGTCTAAATCCATTTTTCTTACCCCTATACTATTTCCACGTTCTTTTTAAGTTTATTTCTTCTTTTTCTTTTAATGCCTCTAATAAATCAATATTCATCACTCTGCACATAGACAATATGTACATAAACACATCTGCTATTTCTCCTGAAACATCTGCTTTTCTTCCTCTGCTAATATCTATTTTTATTTGTGTTGTTTTTCTAATTTCTTTTGCTAGTTCTCCTACTTCTTCTGTTAGTAATAGCATAACATCTTGTGGTGTTTCTTTATCAAATCCTCGTTCTTCTATCATTTTATTAATATATGTTTGAATTTCTTGTAATGAAGACTTACTATTTAATTTGTTTAGTTCTTGTTCTAGATTATACATCTTTTATTTTCCTTTCACTTGTCCTATTTTATAATTCAAAAAGTATAACATACTATTTGGCAAAGTCGAGTAAACATTGTGAAATTTTACTCGACTTTACTAATATAGCTTATTTCCTATTAAATGTACTATTCTTCTGGTTCTTTTTCTTGTTCTTCGTCTATTTCTTCATCTCCCAAACTTTTTTCAAATGCTTCATTGAAGTTATCTCTAATTTTCTTTTCTACTTCGTCTTTCATTTTTGAATTTTCAGCAAGGTATCTTTTTACATTTTCTCTACCTTGTCCAATTCTTTCTCCATTATAGCTAAACCATGAACCACTTTTTTCAATGATGTCTAAGTTAACTGCAATATCTAGTATGTTACCTTCTTTTGAAATTCCTTTTCCATAAACAATATCAAATTCTGCCTCTCTAAATGGTGGCGCTACTTTGTTTTTTACAACTTTCACTCTTGCTCTATTTCCTACTACTTCTCCATCTTGTTTGATATTTTCTATTTTTCTAATGTCTAATCTAACAGAAGCATAATATTTTAGTGCTCTACCACCTGCTGTTGTCTCTGGATTTCCAAACATAACACCAACTTTTTCTCTTAATTGGTTAATGAAAATAACAACACATTTTGATTTATTAATAACACCTGCTAATTTTCTTAGTGCTTGTGACATAAGTCTTGCTTGTAAGCCAATATGAGAGTCTCCCATATCTCCATCAATTTCAGCTTTTGGAACTAATGCTGCAACAGAGTCTACTACAACAACGTCAATCGCTCCACTTCTTACTAATGCTTCTGTAATTTCTAGCGCTTGTTCTCCTGTATCTGGTTGTGAAACAATTAAATTATCAATATCAACACCAAGATGCTTTGCATATACAGGATCTAATGCATGTTCTGCATCAATAA
>CATKGX010000044.1 GCA_949747775.1 uncultured Clostridia bacterium
GAGATAAGATGAAATGAAGAGTAGAAGCAAGAAAAATGAAAATGGAATTACACTAATTGCGTTAGTTGTAACAATAGTTATATTAATCATACTAGCAACTATTAGCATAAATCTTATATTAGGAGATGGAGGACTAGTAAGTAGAAGCCAAAAATCGGGAGAAGAATATAAAATAGCAGGAGCAAGAGAAAAGCTAGACATAACTTTAGGAGATGCGCAAATAGAAAAAAGAATAAACAAAAAATATAATCAAAATGAATTTTTAGATGAATTTATAAGAAAAAGTTTACCACAAGTAAAAATAGGAGGAGATATAGTTATCGTAGATGGGTATGCGTTTGAAATAGACAGAAGTGTACCAAAAATAGGAAAATATATAGGAAAAGAAACACAACTAATTTTTCCAAAGCTAGATGCAAAAGTAAATAATGCTTCCAATAATGCATCAGCAATAATAACGATAACAGCAGAAGAAAAGGAAAAGGGAATTAACAAGATAGAAATATGGCAAGAAGGTTTTCAAATTGAAAAATATGATTATGATCATGTAAAAGAACAGATAGTAATAGAATATGCTGCAAAGCAAAATGGCAAATATGAAATAAGAGCATATGGAGAATTAGTTACTAGCAAAGTAATAGAAGTAGATGGAATTCTTGCAAATGTACAATATAGCCCAAATGGAAATGAAACGTACAAAAAAGAGCATACAGTAAAAGTAACTGCAGATGAAGAGGTAGCAAAAGTAAAGAATATTAAATATCAATGGTTAGAGACAACAGCAGAACCTACAGCAGATAGTTTTGTAGAAAGTTGCAACAATGGAGACACTATTACGAAAAATGAAATAACAGGAAAATGGTACTTGTGGACATTATTAGAAACAGAAAATGGAAAAACAGCAATAGGGAGAAGCGAGGCGTTTTATTTTGACAATGCAGGACCAGAAGTTGAATTAACATCAAATCCAGTATCGGAGACATCATTTACATTAACAGCAACAGCACATGATAATGAAACAAAAGTGGTAAAATATGAATTCTATGTAAATGATATATTAAAAGAAACCATTAATATAGAAGAAGAGACAGCAAATTATACTGTAACAGAAGTAAGTATGGGAGATATAGAATGTTATGTAATTGTTACAGATGAATTAGGAAATACTTCAAGAGCAACTATTATAGGTAAAACAAAGCAATATGTATGGGAAAGATGGAATGCAAACGCAACAACAAACTATAAAAAACAAGGTACTTCTTCAAATGTTAGATGTTGTTCATGGTGTTGTTTAGCTTATGATTATAAAACTTCTATTTATGAATGCACAGAACGTCGAGGCTGGTATACAAACTCTCCTGGTGGAAGAGCGGGAGCTTGGTGTGGACTAAGCGTAGGGTATGTTTTATATCCTACAAGTAAATCACAGGGAGTTGTAAGTTGTATGCGTTGTATTAGTGCTGATATAGGAGGAAATGTATGTTACTATACGCAACAAGTTACAACATGGAAATATGTAAGTGATACAACATATTCAAAAGGAACAACGCAATATTCAGATGTAACAAGCAGCAATTCATCACAATATCCAAATAATGCATATCAAGATGGTTATTGGTATGTATATAAAGGAATTGAGTAGTTTATAAAGAAGGAGAGAGCATATAAAAAATGGCATAATAATGCGAGATATGCTATATAGGAACTAGCAGTATTCTTACTGCTGGTTCTATTTGTTCTAGCATAAGAAAAAAGTGGAAAGGGTCTTGAAAGATGTGCAGAAAAAGTATAGAATAAACAAGCAAAAGAAAAAGCAACATACCAAAACATTTTATACAAGGAAGAAGGGAGAAATATGACAAAAAAAGAGAAAATAATAGGAGTACTAAAAGTTACAATACAACTGTTAATACTAATAGCACTAATTTTATTTATTATCTATTTGATAAAATCGGATAATGGAGTACTAGCAAAAATCAATGAAGGAAATGCAGCAGAAAAGTTGGATACAGCAATTAAAATATTTTCTTCAACAGATGGAATGAAATTAGAACAGGCATTAAGAAGTATTGAAGGCATAGAACATTTGGACATAAAAGAAGAAACAGGAGAATATAACATGAAAATAGATGGACAGGAATTTTTAGTAATCAGTAGAGAAGTAGTTCCAGAAGGAGAAGAAAAAATAGAAGTACAAGAGAAGGGAAAAATTGAAGATGGAGAAAAAGAGTAAAATAAAATTTAATATCATTATTATTATAGCGATTATTCTATTCGCAATAGGAACAATACCAAAAACATTTCAAGAAGATACTTATTATATGATAAAAGTAGGAGAATATATTTGCCAAAATGGAATGGAAGTCATAGAAAATAGAATAGAACCATTTGCATGGCAAGAAGGAATGATATATACCTATCCGCATTGGTTATTAGATGTAGTGTTTTATGGGTTATTTAGTACTTTTGATATATTTGGTGTATATATATTCACAGTATTAATGGGAGTAGGTATTTATCTGCTAATTTATTACACAAATGTTAAGGTAGGAAAAAATAATATTATATCAGCAATTATTACAATAGCAAGTATTTATTTGCTAAGTGGATATATGGCAGCAAGGTCACAAATGATAACATACATTTGTTGTATTTTAACAATATTATTGATTGAAAAATTCTTAGAAAATGGTAAAAAGAGATATTTAATTGGATTAATACTAGTACCAATATTACTTGCAAATTGTCATGCAGCATTATTCCCAATTTATTTTGTTATTTATTTACCATATATAGCAGAATATGCTATCTCATTTTTTAGAAGAGAAGAACGATACACAAGAAAAATAAAAAGAAATGATAAGACTATAGAAAAACTAAAAGAAAAGGTAAACTTAAAAACAGAGGAAAATACAAAAAAAGCAGAAAGAAGATTAAAGAAAATACAAAAAAAAGAAAACAGTATAGCAAGATGTAAAGAAAAGCTAAATAAAATACATGAAAAAGAAAAGATAGAGCAAAGCAAAATAATAATAGAAAAAAACAAAAATGTAAAATGGTTAATGCTTGTATTTGTTATCGCAATTTTTACAGGTCTATTAACACCATTAAAAGATATACCATATACATACATGATAAAATCATTAATAGGAAATACAATGCATTACATATCAGAACATCAAGCAGTTACTTTAATAGGTGCGCCAACAATTTTAGGAACATTTGCAATTATTGTAATATTATTGTTTTCAAATAAGATAAAAGTAAGATTACAAGACTTATTTATGCTAGGCGGAATGAGTATTCTTGCTCTAATATCATACAAACAATTTCCAATATTCTTAATTTGTACGATGTGTATTGTCAATAAAATGATAAATATGTTGCTAACTGAAAATGGAAAAGAAAAAGTAAAAAAGCTAGTAGAAAAAGTGTTGTCAATAAAGGGAATGATATATGTGATACTTGTTATTGTAATTATATTTTTATTACAATATAAAGAAATAGCATCACAAAGCTATATAGATAGCAACGAATATCCTGTACAAGCTACCAATTGGTTAAAGAGTAATGTGGATATATCAAAAATGAAATTGTTTAATGACTTTAATTATGGAAGCTATTTATTGTTTAAAAATGTGCCAGTATTTATAGATGGAAGAGCAGATGTATATGACCCAATGTTTAATGGAAAAGAAGATGATATATTTACAGACTATATGTCTACCACTTCACTACAAGTATGGTATGAAGACATATTTAAGAAATATGGAATTACGCATATTATAACCAAAACAGATGATAATCTTAACATATTTTTACAAAGAAATATAGACTATAAAAGTATATACAATGATGGAACATTTTCAATATATGAATCAGTAGAACGAAAGTAAGTAAAAAAGCTATACAAATTTATGCTTTTCAGGGTGTTTTATATAAGAATAGAACATCCTTATTTTAATAGAAAAAAGATTTTTATACATAATTTATTAGAAAATGTATTGAAAAAAGTAAAAACATGGTATAGAATGAATCGGTAAATAAAGCATAGAAGGAGTACATAAAAATGCTAAAACTTAAAAGCTATGAGGCTGTAGAGAGAGAGAGAGAGAGAGAGCTATATTCTAAAGAAATAAGTATATATAAGGGCGTAAATGCCCTTATTAGAGATGGATAAACTAGGTGACAGACTATTTATTGTAGAAAAATAAGTAGGCTGTCATTTTTGCGTGCAAAAGCAAAAGACGAAAAAAAGGAGATAAGATGAAATGAAGAGTAGAAGCAAGAAAAATGAAAATGGAATTACACTAATTGCGTTAGTTGTAACAATAGTTATATTAATCATACTAGCAA
>CATKGX010000045.1 GCA_949747775.1 uncultured Clostridia bacterium
AGTCATCACTAACAACTTTATAATTATTATCTTTATCAAAGCAAATTCTTTTGTGAAAATGGCTCATAATGCTATGCCAAAAATTTTTGAATTTCTGTAATTCCTGCTTTATCTTTTCTTTTAACCTAGTACAAGATTATTTTAATTCTTTAACACATTATAGCAATTCATATATGCAAAAATATATTATGCAGTTTTCAAAAGCATTTAGCTATGCTCATGATAAAGGCTATATAAGAATAAATCCAATGACAGATGTATATAAACCTCAAAGCGTAAAAAAAGACAGAGTGATTAGAGCTATGGAATTAGAAGAACAACAAGCACTTACAGATTACTTAAAAAGTAAGACAATTATGGAAGAACCTTATAAAAACGCATTTTTGATACAAATGTATGAAAGCTAGAAAAGAAAGATTTTTAACATCTGATATATCTAATAGAATTGATTACGAGGTTGTTAAAGCTAATTCATAAAATTAAAAATCAAATAAACTCCCAAAAGTGTTCAACTTTTGGGAGTTTATTTGATTTTTATTATAACTTTTATACAAACAAAATTTTTCACTTTTTTTCTCTCTTTTAATCACAATTTCCCTAGAATAAATCATTTCTATTTATTCGTGTTATCCTTGTAGTAGTTCGAACATTTATGATTTCTGGGAATCAAATATTTTATAGGAGATTTCAATATGAAAAAGGAGAAAAAGAAACATTTAAAAGAAATTCAATTACCAAATGAAGAAATACAAAAGATACTTGCCAATAGTTACTATGAAAAATCTATAAAGCAATTAGATAATTCAACTGTAACTATAAATCACTTAGAAAACATTTTTACAAATGAAACTTACTATTTAGCAATGAAAATCGTTCCATTGCTTGAAAGAAAAGTTTTATATCTATCATATGTTGAAAATATTAGATTAGACGATATTTGTAGAAGATTAAAGTTACCAAAGAAAGAAGTTATTAAATTAAGGAATAGTGGTATAAATCATTTTAAACATAACTTGGAATTTTTGTACAAAGCAAATAATTTAAAGAATGGGGGAAAAAATTAATGGATGTTGGTGCATTTTTTGCAGATGTATACAGTTACTATCTTGATAAATATGAAAATAAAAATAAGGATACAAATAAAATTTTAAAAAAATTTTATACTGATTATGAACAATATGCTGAAGAACTTTCTTTAAGCGCATATGACCATATTTTAGGAGAAATAGAGGGAGATTTTAACGAAGATGAAAGAATGTTGTAATCTTATCCCAGTAAAATCTAATAATAGAAATGCTATTAGGGTTTTATATAAAAAGATAGGACAGCCTCCAGAAGTAAAAATAATTGATAGCATATATAAACTAAAAAGGACAATTGTTATTAAAAAGCTTAACATTATTCCCTACCAAAATGTTTATATAATATGCCACAATAAAAAACAGATGAAAAGTATGGAGAAAAATGTAATATTAGATTTTAGTCATATTGCTGGAGATTTTCTTGTATTAGAAATAGACCGTCGAAAAAGAGAATTCAAAAGTATATCACAAGAAAATATTGTATGGTTTACTGAAGATTTAATGAATAGAAGTCCTGTTTCACAAGATATAAAACCTAAAATAGATATGAAATCTTTCGCAAGTTATATTTCTAATGGCATAAAAAGGTCTAATTCTCCAAAAAGTAATACTAGTTTTGAGCATGATTTAATTAATGTGCTAAACAATATCCAACTAACTTTATCATGTTTAGTGGCAAATAACAAGAAAGGCGGAAATTAATATGTATTTTATAGACGAAGAACACGAACTATTTTTTATAAATAAATTAAAAGAATTATATCATCATGGAAAAACAGACGTATATTATACTTCTTTAGTATATACATTAGGAATTTGTGAAACTACAAGAAAACACTTTGATACAATCATTAATACAAAAAAAGGCGAAATAAATATAGATGCCCTATCTCTTCCCTGGCAAACTGGAACATCTGAAAAAGTAACTAGAATGGCTTTTAGTTTATGGAATGGTTGTATGTATGATAGTGAAGAAGATATAGAAAACAATAAAATGTCAAAAGGATATAACCCAAGTGAAATATTTGCTTGCTCGTATGCTCCATATTTTTATGAAGGTGTAAAACTAAGATACCCAGAATATACAAAAGATATAAACGGAAGTGATAAAACAAAAAATGATGAAAGCGAGAGATAAGAACATGGATAATGAAAATATAAAAACAGATGTAATTGATACAAAAGATAAACTTAACAATATAGTTTTAACGTTAGATAATTACCAAGAAAGAATTTTATTAGAGAGTATTAAAAGGCTAAAAAATCCATTTATAAATATATCTGTACAAGATGTTGCTAAAGATTTAAAAATTGGTGAGAATATGGCATATGCTATATTTAAGAGGGACGATTTCCCATCAATTAATATAGGCAGATGTTGGAAAATATGTTTAATTTCTTATTTATTATGGAAAACACAAAAAAGAGTCTAGGGGGTAAAGTGTATGAAGAATAAAAAAACGGGAATATATTATGATAAAAATAGAAAAAAATATGTAGTATCATATAATATTAAAAATAAAGAAACTGGACAAGAAAAGCGAACTAGAAAAAGCTTTGATACAGAAGAAGCAGCTAATCAATTTTATGAAGAATTACAATATAAAAAGGGAGATAGTATATTCATAAAAAATAATGGAATTCCATTGAATGAATTGATGAAATTTTTAGTAGAAAGAAAATACAAAATGAAATTATTAGCAGAACAACAATACGGAAAAAATATGAAAATAATAGATAGAATTGAGAAAGAAAGTATTGGAAAAAAGGATATTTCTGAGATAACAGCAGATGAAATACAAGATTATTTTAACTCTCTAACACATTATAGTAATTCGTATATGCAAAAATATATTATGCAGTTTTCAAAAGCATTTAGCTACGCTCATGATAAAGGCTATATAAGAATAAATCCAATGACAGATGTATATAAACCTCAAAGCGTAAAAAAAGACAAAGTGATTAGAGCTATGGAATTAGAAGAACAACAAGCACTTACAAATTACTTGAAAAGTAAGACAATTATAGAAGAACCCTATAAGAATGCATTTCTGATACAAATGTATGCAGGCTTAAGAATTGGGGAAGTATTAGCTTTACAAGTTAAAGATATAGATTTAAAGAATAATCAGATACATATAAATAAAACATTAACTAGAGACGCAGAAGAAAGAGTTATTATGGGCAATAGTACAAAGACTTTTTCTGGAATGAGAGATGTACCAATACAAGGAATTATTTTAGAAGAATTAAAAGCACAATTAGAAATAGGAAAGAATAATTTTGATGGGCAATTATTTATAGCAAGTAATGGGAAATATGCAGACCCAAGGAGTGTAAATAATATATTAAAAAGAATTTTAATACAAAACTGTGATATTAAAGATATAACCACTCATAGCTTAAGACACACATTTGGAACTAGGTGTATTGAAAGTGGAATGACCCCAGTTGTTGTACAAAGACTTATGGGACATAAAGATATAAGTATAACATTAAATACATATACATCAATATTAAATAGGTTTAAGAATAGTGAATTACAAAAGTTGAATAGTTACTATTTAGAAAATAGTATAGATAACAACAACAATGAGCTAGAAGACAGATAATAAAAGAATTTTGCAACATTTTGTCACAGAACTGTCACAGAGAAAATTTTCGTGACAGTTCTGTGACAAAAACACATAAAGGTACAAAAAATTATAAAAATACGTAGGAAGTGATAAAAAGAAAAAACGTGAATATAGCAAGCTTTTTAAGAGTGACACATAAATTCACAAAATAAAATAAAGTGGCAAAAACCACTTTGTTTTGGTGCCAACAAGCAGAATCGAACTGCTGACCTACGGGTTACGAATCCGTTGCTCTACCAACTGAGCTATATTGGCATAAATTTACTAACATTTTGTATTGTATCATATAATAATTTTTTTTTCTATGGTTTTTCAAAAAAAATTCAAAATATAGTGCAAGAGTTTTCTTATGCAAAAGTATACATTTCAGGAAATCTGTGGTATACTAAATATGTTAGTTTAATAAAACGGAGGAAAGTATGGGATTTTTTGATAAATTAAAACAAGGTTTAAACAAGACAAAGACATCTTTTGAAGAAAAGATGAATGATGTTTTTAGCAATTTTAGAAAAGTAGATGAGGAGTTATTAGAAGAGCTAGAAGAAGCTTTAATTATGTCGGATGTAGGAGTAAAAACATCAACAGAAATTGTAGGAAGATTAAGAGATAGAGTAAAAAAAGAAAAAATACAAGATGAAGAAGGGGTAAAACAAGCATTAAGAGAAGAAATACAA
>CATKGX010000046.1 GCA_949747775.1 uncultured Clostridia bacterium
CGGTAGATCCGACTCCCGATCCTGATCCGGTAGATCCGACTCCCGATCCTGATCCGGTAGATCCGACTCCTGATCCTGATCCGGTAGATCCGACTCCTGATCCCGATCCGGTAGATCCGACTCCTGATCCCGATCCGGTAGATCCGACTGAAAAGCCGGATGAGAAGCCTACTGAGTCTGGCGGCCAATCGGAAAGAGAGATTCCTAAAACTGGACAGCAGACTGACTATGCAGGTCTTATCCTGTTGATAGCCAGTGCGTTGGTAGCAGTATTGGTAATCTCTAAGAAGGTACGTCGCCACCAGTAAGAGATATAAGTTTTACGTTAATCCTTTGAAATAAAAGGACTAACGAGAGCACGGTTTAAGTTTTAAATCGAAACCCCCTAACCTGAATAAGGTTAGGGGGTTTTTGATGTTTGATGAATGGAAAATATTACAAACACACAAATTAGTGAAAAATAAGAAACAAAGGTTGACAGAAAGAGGTTAAATGGGTAAAATAAAAGTATACTAATAATAACTTGTATACATAAAGATAAGCATGAATAAAAGAAAACCAGAGTACGTAAAAAATATGTGTTATTCAAAAAGAGTATGATGGACTAAATTAAAGCAGATAAAAAGAGAAATAAAAGTGAGAAAAGCAGAAAATAAGAAAACAGATAAAGAAGAAACGAAAGAAAGGGAGGAAAAAATGAACAAAAAACAAAAAGAAATGGTACAAAGAAATAAACGGAATCACATTAGTGGCTCTAGTAGTAACAATAGTTATATTGATTATATTAGCAACAATAAGTGTGAATATAGTACTAAATGGAGCTTTAGCAAATAGAACACAAAGAGGAAAAGAAATGCATGAATTGGAACGAGAAAAAGAAAGATTAGAACTAATAAAAGCTGATGTAGCTAGTAACAGGAACTATCTAGGGAAAGTGACAGTAGATACATATATAGAAGAATTAATTAATCAGAGAATAACCACAACGGAGGAAATAACGGATAATGGAGAAGGAAGCAAGACAGTAATAACTGATACAAATTATAACGTATTAATAGAGCCAAACGGAGAAAATGACGTAAAGATAACGATAGATGGAAAAGTAGGAGCATTGCTACCAAGAATAAAAAACGTGAAAACAGAAGTGGTAGAGACAGCCAAAATAAAAATAACAGTAGAAGCAATAAGAGCAGATAAGTATAAATATGAATATAAAATAGATGATGGAAATGAAGAAAGTGGTTGGATAACAATAGAAGATAATAGTACAAGCACAACAGTAACAACGCCAACATTAAATGAAGAAGAAAAGTACATGATAAGAGTAACAATAACGGGAGAGAATGGAACTGCTACCCAAATAGTAAAAATAGCTAACATAAGAAAGGAAACCTACACTGTTAAATACACTGATGGCTTGGACGGAGCGGTTTTCGGAGATGTGGAATGTGGAAGCCTGGAAAAGGGTAGTGATACTCCTGGTTTTGGAAAAAATCCCACTCGTAAAGGATATACTTTTATGGGCTGGGCCCCTGCGATAAGTGAAAAAGTGACAGAAGATGTGACTTATACAGCCACTTGGAGAAAAAATACTTATACTGTCACATATACCGATGGTGTAACAGGAGAAATCGTTTTTGATGACCAGGTCTATGAGGACTTGGAAGAAGATAGCGATACTCCTGAATTTGAGGGAACCCCGAGTCGTGAAGGTTATACCTTTGAAGGCTGGGCCCCTGCGATAGATGGAAAGGTGACAGAAGATGTGACTTATACAGCTACTTGGAGCAAAAACACTTGATTTTTGATTTGTCTGAAGAAAGTCTACGAAAGTGGGTAACAGCTCAGAAAGAGATATAAAGTTTCGACTAATTCTTTAAAATAAAAGGAGTAGCGATATACGATTTAAGTTTTAAAGTGGAATCCCTTAATCTGAATAAGATTAGGGGATTTTGTTTGTATAAAGATAATGATGTTACTAATATATAACAAAGTAATGAAAAAATATGGCAAATTGTCTAAAAAATAGGATAAAAGTATTGACTTATAGGGGAAAAGTATTGTATAATTAAAAAGCATGTATTGGCGATGAAGTAAGATGTGGCTACACATAGAATATAACTATGATGGAGGGAACTCTTATGGAGTATGTCGTGGCTAAGACCAAGGCGGTAAGTTTAAAAACAATAGCACTTATCCCAAGATTTTTTATCATGCGAACTTGGGGTTTTATATTGGTAATAACAGATACACCAGGGTGCGTTTATAACTTCCGACCAAAAATAATATTTTAAGGAGGGAATTTTTAATGGCAACAAAGAAGGAAAATACGGTAACAAGTGAAAAAATCAGAATAAGATTAAAGGCTTATGATCATGTGGTTTTAGAACAGTCTGCTGAAAAGATAGTAGATACTGCTAAAAAAACAGGAGCAAAAGTATCTGGTCCTATTCCATTACCAACACAAAAAGAAGTAATAACAATATTACGTTCTCCACATAAACACAAAGACTCAAGAGAACAATTTGAAATGAGAACACATAAAAGAGTTATTGATATTCTTTACCCAACACAAAAAACAGTTGATAGTTTAATGAAAATTGATTTACCAGCTGGTGTTGACATAGAAATTAAGTTATAAGTTAGTGAAAACGACTGATAAGGAGTTTGAACTTTACTTAGAACTTATGCAAGTTAGCTAGACCCGCAGAGCGAGCCCAGTTAAGTTATAAGTTGGAAAAATGAAATAAGATTTTTTAAATGCTTAGACATTTGAACACTGACGCTGTAATAAACAAAATGACAGCCCAGAAAACCAAGCTGGCAAATGTCAGCCAATAGTTAGGAGGAAAAATAATGAATAAAGGATTAATCGGAAAAAAAGTTGGAATGACACAAATTTTTGATGAATCAGGAAAAGTTATTCCAGTAACAGCAATTGAAGCTGGACCTTGTGTAGTAGCACAAGTTAAAACAGAAGAAACTGACGGATACACTGCAATCCAATTAGGATTTGGAGATGTAAAAGAAAAGAAAGTAAATAAACCAGTAAAGGGACATTTTGCAAAAGGAAATGTTACACCTAAAAAACATTTAAGAGAATTCAGAGTAGACTCAGTAGAAGTAAAAGTTGGAGATGAATTAAAAGCTGATGTTTTTGCAGCTGGAGATAAAATTGATATTCAAGGAACTTCAAAAGGTAAAGGATTCCAAGGTGTTATTAAACGTCATGGACAATCAAGAGGACCAATGGGACATGGTTCTATGTATCATAGAAGACCAGGTTCAATGGGACCAACATCAACACCAGGAAGAGTTTTCAAAGGTAAAAAATTACCAGGACATATGGGAGTTCAAACAGTTACAATTCAAAATTTAGAAGTTGTAAGAGTTGACTTAGATAAAAATGTAATATTAGTAAAAGGTAGTGTGCCAGGAGCAAAAGGTGCAATACTAAAAATAAAATCAAGTGTAAAAACAAAATAAAGAAGGAGGAGAAACGAAATGCCTAAAATGGATGTATACGATGTAGAAGGTAAAAAAGTTAGCACAGTTGACTTAAAAGAAGAAATCTTTGGTATTGAACCAAATGAAGCTGTTGTACATAGCGTTTTAGTTAACTACTTAGCTAATCAAAGACAAGGTACACAAAACACAAAAACAAGAGCAGAAGTTCGTGGTGGTGGAAGAAAACCTTGGAGACAAAAAGGAACAGGTAGAGCAAGACAAGGAAGCATAAGAGCTCCACAATGGATAAAAGGTGGTATTGCTTTAGGTCCAAAACCTCGTTCATATAAATATCAAGTAAATAAAAAAGAAAAGAGATTAGCAATTAAATCTTGCTTAAGCTCAAAAGTATTAGAAAGCTCATTAGTAGTTGTAGATAGCTTACCATTTAAAGAAATCAAAACAAAAGAAATGGTAAATGCTCTTACAAATTTAAAAGTAGAAGGAAAAACATTAATCCTTTTACCTGAGAAAAATGAAACAGTACAAAAATCAGCAAGAAACATTGAAGGAGTTAAAACAACTCTAGTAAATACAATTAATGTATATGATTTATTAAAATACAAAAATCTTGTTATCACATTAGATACTGTTAAAAAATTAGAGGAGGTGTACGCATAATGGTAGCAGAAGATATTATAATAGCTCCAGTTATTACAGAAAAAAGTAGTGACGGTATCCAAGAAGGAAAGTACACTTTTAAAGTAAATAAAAAAGCTACAAAAGTAGATATAAAAAATGCAGTAGAAAAACTTTTTGAAGTTAAAGTATTAAAAGTTAATACAATTACTGTAAAAGGAAAAGAAAAAAGAGTTGGAAGAAATGTTGGAAAAACATCTGACTGGAAAAAAGCAATTGTTACAATAGATACAAATGCTTCAGAAAAAACATACCTAAGCAAAGGTGGAAAAGAAGTAAAAGTTTCTAAGAAATACAAAGATTCAATTGATGAATTTATGGGAGCTTAAAACTTAAAATAAAATATCTGGAAATAAACC
>CATKGX010000047.1 GCA_949747775.1 uncultured Clostridia bacterium
ATTCGACATATTATGTATTAACAATATTTTTACAAGAGGTGTCATATGGATAAAATAAAAAAAGGAGACATTGTTGGACGTAAATCATATCATAAAGATATTTTATTTGTGGTTGATAGAATTATCAAATCTAGCAATCATACAATTGCATTATTAAAGGGCTTGAATATCCGTATTCAAGCAGATAGTGATATTGAAGATTTAGAGCTAATGGATCAAAAAGAAATTAATCAAAGTAATAATCGAATTAAAAACCGTTTTCAAAAAAAATTAGAAAAACAAGGTAGACAAGATGATGAAAGTGAATCTCTCAAAAGGAGCAACAAAATCATTTACACAGGAAAAATTCTTCACCTAGATGGTGATAGAAGATATAGCGAAAAGTCAATTCTTTTCTATAGAAAGATGGGATTGAAAGCAATTGTAAAAAATGTACCAGAAAGCAGGCAAGCAAATGTTGTAACTGCTTTTCTTGAGCGATATAAACCAGATATATTAGTTATTACGGGGCATGATGGTATGATAAAAAGAGGAACTGCTTATCATGATATTTATAATTATAGAAATTCTAAACATTTTGTTAATGCAGTAAAAAAAGCAAGACTTTGCGAAAAATCAAAGAAAGACTTAGTCATATTTGCTGGTGCTTGTCAAAGTTATTATGAAGAACTTATTAATGCAGGAGCTAACTTTGCCTCTTCACCTGCCCGAATATTAATTGACTTTATTGATCCGCTAATTGTTGCTGAAAGAGTAGCTACTACTAATTTTAACAAATACTTAACAATAAATGATATAGAAGATGAACTTCGTGATGGTGAACGCGGTGTTAGTGGAATTGGTGCAATGGGTAAGAAGAAAATATTAGAAATTTAAGTGGTTTATTATTAAATGGTATATTGCATCTAACATCTTTTACCATTTTGTAATATTTTTGTAACGCAATTGTAATATAATTGTAATATTTCTCTTTTTTCTCTGCAACCCTTGACAGCAGTAGCTTTCCAGCTTATGACAATAATCCTCTTTTTTTGACTTTAGCACTTTTCTATGATATACTTGAGCCATCTTAGAAAAGTGGGTGATAAAATGATTTGCCAAAACGATATAGCAAGTTTAAAAACAGATATTAATGAAATGGTAGGACAAAAGATAATCGTAAAGGGTTCACTAGGAAGGTGTAAATCGTTTGAGAAAGAAGCTACAATAGAAAAAGCGTATCCTAATATTTTTGTTATTAAATATGAAGAGGATGCGGGAAATGTTACATATAGTTATACAGATATTTTAACAAGAACTGTTGAAGTAGATGTTTTTGATGGAAGTGGATATAGTCCATTAATTCCACCAATTGCTGAAGCCAAAAGAGAGCAAGTATAATAAAATAAAAGGATGTCCAAAATAATTGCAATTATCTTGGACATCCTTTTATTTTAAAGCTACTATATTCTTTTAACCATATATTCCAATGTAACTTATTTTTTTATACTAAAAGTTCTTTTTCTTCATAAGAAA
>CATKGX010000048.1 GCA_949747775.1 uncultured Clostridia bacterium
AAAAGTAGTATATGTAACGTGAGTAGAAAAAATATAAAATTAAATCAAGAAACTCCGAGCGAACGGAGTACGCGAACCGTAAATTTTGGGGGATGTCGAACGACAGTGAGGTTAGCCCCCAAAATTTACTAGCGTGGTGCCACCATTAGCGTGGTGTCTTTTTTTGCTCAAAAAAGACAAAATACGAAAGGTGGTATGAAAAATGAGTTTTAGTAAAATGGTAGAAATTTTAAAAAAGAAAGAAAAAAATAAACTTCTAATGTAACTCGTAAACAGATTTGTTATGGAGGTTATAGTATGGCAAGAATTACATTTTTTTCTGTGTTAAAAAGCAACTTGAAGTGTGCCTTTTGTAAAAAGGAGAATTGTCCTGTAAGGTATATGCCAGAAAGAAAGCAGATCCAAACTTACGATGGACACCGTTTCATTACAAGGTGTGAAAAAGACCAAAAAGCACATGAAGATGCAATTTAAAAAAAAGACTTCCGTGAGAAGTAAGCCAACAGACAAGCAGAATGTATCATCTTTTAAAGGTGGTACATTTTGTTTTTATTTTTTAGAAATTTATCGTAAGTTATTGTTTTTTATAAAGAATATGACATACTTTAATAAATTGATTGATATTTGTGTCAATTGTCAACAGAGCTGAAAAGGGTGTAGATATCTACACCAATGGCACTAATTAGAAACAAGCAGAATATATTGAAAAACATATCCTGTATTTTTTGTTTTCTCTAACTTTTGTTAAAATAAGTAAAAAATAGTAAATATGCATCAGTTTGGGGATTGTTCTGTACCTTTTTGAAAAGTAACAAAAAATAAAAGATGCGTTGACAAATAAACGCTAAATGGGTAAAATAAAAACATATTAGTAATAATTACTTGTACACATAAAGAGGTTATGAGTTAAAATAAGTTAGAGTACATTTAAAATAAAATATATGTTATTCTAAGAAAAAGTAAAGTAGTATTATGACTTAATTGAAAGTAGAAAAAACAGTAAAATATGAATAAAAAAGTAAAAAATAAGCATAAGAAAATAAATAAAAAATAAACGAAAGAAGGGAAAAATATGTATAAGAAACAAAGGAAAATAGCACAGAGAAATAAACGGAATCACGTTAGTAGCATTAGTGGTAACAATTGTTGTATTAATCATATTAGCAACGATAAGTATAGGTGCGTTGTTTGGAGAAAAAGGCTTAATTAAACAAGCACAAGAAGCAAAAGAATTGTATGAAAATGGAAGAAATGAAGAAGAGAAGTCACTAGATGACTTGATGAGTGAGTATAATAATGTAAAAGATGAACTAGAAAGTGGGAACGGAGGAGGAACAACAGAGTTACCAGACATAATGCCAACTACACCAGCTGGGACACAGGTTAAGAAACCCAATACATGGACAAGCGAAAAAGTAATAGCCATAGCAGATGGAAAAGGAGGCATGGTGCCATTACCAGATGGATATTATTATGTTGGAGGAGATATTGACACAGGATTAGTTATCTCAGATAAAGCAGGAGATACCATGGATGCATCAGGAGTAGATATGCGGAAGCCAATTTGTGTGGATACCTGTGCCAAACGAAGATACATTGACAAGGACAGAATTTGGTAGCAATGGACA
>CATKGX010000049.1 GCA_949747775.1 uncultured Clostridia bacterium
ACACTTTTTACACCTACATATCCTCTTACAAGTTTTGCCTCCTGAAACTCTTTATTTTATTGTGAGTATATGTTACAAAATCTCACTTACGCATTTTGTGCAAATAGACTGTTTACACGAATACGAATGAATTTTTATGCATTGGCTCATAACACCTATCACTTTTAACGAGTTTATGGCTTCTCTCGTTGCACGAAAAAAAGCATCCGTATTTTTTATTTACGAATGCTTTTTATTTGTGTCTTATTTATTCAATTATTCCATTTCTTCATCTTCTTCCTTTTCATTTTCAATATGATTCAATTTTTCTTGTGTTTGAAAATCCTTTATAAAATAGTTTGTAAATTTTTGAATATATTTCAGACTTTCTTTTAAAGTTCTTACATCTTTATTAATTCCCCATTTACAAATATCTTTCAAATTATAATTTCTCGTATTGATATTTATTTTTTTTGCAACTGCAAATATAGTAGCATTTACCTCTACTTGTGTTTGGCTTGCATATTGATCTACATTGTACATAGAAGCATTACTAGATCTACTATTACTAGAAATATCTGTAATGATATTTTCTAAATTTAACATTAAATTATTATCTTCAAATGATATTCCTCGTCTTGAACACATTCCTTTTAAAAGTACTTCAATATATTCTTTTGAATAAGTCTTTTTCTCTTTTCTTACTGCATCCGTTTGACTTATATCATACACTTCGTCTATTTTAAATTTTATCTCATCTGCTGCTTTTATTCTTTTTATTATTTTCAAAGGTTCTTCTTTATCTTTTATATGAAATTTGTATTTCTCCATTGTTTCTTTATTAGCCACAAAACTAATATCTTTTCTCTTATTTTTTAATAGTAAAATATTACTATAACTTGTATTATACATTTGGGATAGTGTCAGTAAAAAATCTTTCATTTTATCTTGGCTTTCAAATAATGATTTCACTAAATCATCTGTACTATCAATTAATTCTTGTACTCCATCTTCTATGTGAATCACCTACTTTCTTGTATTTCATTTTTTTATATGGCAATCTTCGAGCGTAAATCCTTTTATATCCTGTATTTCCTCTCCTTATTGTTTTCACTATTTTTTCCAATGTTTCTCCTTTCAAAATCTACTCCATTTCGTCTTGTTCTTCTGTTTGTTTTGCCTTTTCCATTTTGCTGTTATCCATACTTAAATACTGATTAATTTCTTTTTCTACTAATTGACTTAGTCTATTCATTAATTCATTATTTTTAAATCCTGTTGTTATTTCATAAATTTGTGTTAATGCTTTTACTTGTGATACTTTGACATCTTCTTGTGCTTTTTCTCTTGTTGCAGTTTTGGCAGTATATAGTTCTCTTCTCTGTTGAATATAGTTGTCCTTCTCTTTTATGGTATCTACATATAAGCCATTTTGAATATCAATTTTATTTTGAATATTGTTTTTTTCCTTTTGATGCTCCGATAACTTCACATTGATTAAGTCAACTCTTTTAAGATCTGTCCTTAATGATACAACAACATAAATAAATTTTTGTAATGGTTTCATAGTATCTGTCTTTTCTAATATGCTGCTTTTTTCTTTTTCTAATTTTTCAATTTCTTTTTGCTTATTTAATTTTTCATCTTCCAAATCCTTTTTTCTATTCTCTAAACCAATTAAATCATAATTAATCTTATCAACTCTGGCATCTAGTTCTTCCATTTTTCTTAATTCTAATTTTTCTTCCACTTATAAAAATTCTCCTTTCATAATAAAAGAGAGCTCCTTCGAGCTCCCCTCCTACTTCCTAACAACCTGTTCTTGGTAATTTTACCTCTATTTTCTTTTCATATACTTTAGTTGTATGATCGTCTTCATCCCATACCAAATAAGTCTTGTTATATCCCTCTATTCTTGTTTTATTGGTAAATACATCATCATTTTTTACTGTACTTTTTACATTAACAAAAAGTTGTGGTGTTTCTAGTGATTCAAAATCAACATCTACTGTTCCAAAATCTGCTTTAAATTCTGTTACATACTCGCCCTTTTCTAATTGTATATCAGTAAAAGAAATATAATTGTTTACTTGTGTATTTAGATTATCCTTCAATAATTTATAACCATTTTTATTTGTCTTATAATAAATTGCATAATTTAAATCTTGATTATATGTTCCAGTAATTAATCTAGTAGCAGTTATATAATCTGTTGGTAATATATCTGTCCAAACAAAATGATCTAATGATGTGTTTCCAGTATTCTTAATATGGAAATTGTATTTTATTTCTTGATTTGCTGTTGTTTGAATAATACCATCTTTTTCTATATCAACATCAGGATTCTCTGGAATATTTGTAATATCTAATATAATAACATCTCCATCATTTACTATCTCTGCTGAATATTCATTAGTATTTAATAAATACCATTCAGGAGAATCTTTTTCACTCTCTTTTACAAAATAGTTTCCTTTATTTAATAAACTTGTAATAGCAGTTCCATCCTTTGCTGTTTTAATTGTTTCAACATATTTTTTGTTTTCATCATATATATCAAATGATACATTTGGCATTGGTTCTCCTGCTTTTGCTCCTGTAATCTTGCTATCCTTTTCAGATGTCTTAACCACCTTTATTTGCCCTTTGATTTTTTTATTTTCAAATATTTCATTCACTATTTCGTTTTCTTTCAATACAATTTTATGTACCGTATCATCTAAAACATATCTTTCATTTGTTAATGTCTCTCTAATATAAAGTTCTGGATAGTACTTAACAGGATAACGAGATGTAACCGCTTCGCCTTGTTCATTTGTCCTTATAGTTTCCAATACATTATTCTCTCTGTCTAGTACTTCAAACTCAACATCTTTTAATTTTATTTCATGATTTTCTTCATCTACCTTAATCACTTTTACTTGTGATTTTTTTAATTCATTTTCAAAGATGACATCAATTATCTCATTTGCCTTTAATTCTACTGTCTGAGTTTCTTTTGTGAGTACATACTCGTTTTTCGTTTCTTTTTCAATGATTGTATAATGTTTTAAAGCAATTGGTAACTCCTTTGAAATAGCCTCTCCATTTTTGTCTGTTATTATAGTGTCTACGACTGTTCCTTTCTCATCTATTATATTAAAAGTGACACCCTCTAATTTTATCTCATTGTTATCTTTATCTACTTTTATTACTCTGATTTGTCCCTTTTCTGTTTCATTTTCAATGATAACCGTTTCAGTAACATTTTCT
>CATKGX010000050.1 GCA_949747775.1 uncultured Clostridia bacterium
AACACTGCTATTGTAATTGCTAAAATTATTATACAAATAATTGTTATAATATTTTTCTTATTTTTCATGTTCTTGTTCCTCCTTTTATTAAAATTTCAGTTTCTGTACTAAAGCTGCACTATCATCTTTTGTTATTTGTGTTGCCTTAATAAGTTCTATATATGGATACATAACTAAACTAGTAGATGATGTATTGTGAGCTAATCCAAAAACATGTCCCATTTCATGAGCAATTAAAATCTTTCTTATAGTAGTGTTACTCGCACTAAAGTCTGCATCAAATAAGCTCTCATTAATTAAGATTTTACAATACAACCAATTTTTCACTGGCCCATAGTTGTTGTCTCCAAGATCTAGTTTTGTTCCTCCTTTTATATAAAATTCTGTTCTTCCATATGTATTTACTCCTAAATTTGATTTATATAAATCTATTGGACTTTCTGTCTGAGTTGATGTTTTTGTCATAGGGTACAGTGGGTTTGTATGATAGCCTGTTTTGTACCAATTAGTCGCTGCCTCTTTTGCTGCTGTTTGATATTTAGAAGTTAAACTTACTACATAATAATGAGCAGCCCCATTATAATTCCATTCCCAATCCTGTTTATATGTTGGGTATGCAGCATTCGATATTCCTGGAATTGCAATTACAAACATAGCTATAATTAATAATAAAAGCATTTTTAAACTATTTTTCTTTATTTTCATAATATTTCCCCTTTCTTATGTTTATTTTACAAATTTTATACTGTCCCACCTCCCTACATATAGATTTTATGGTACCACATGATTATAAATTTCTTATTATTGCAATCATATCTTACTTAAAACTATATTTCAATGAAAGTGGAATAAAGTGGAAAGGGAAAATTAAAAGTTCTTATCTATAAATGTCCTTTATTGTAATATTTATTTGCAATATGTTGTACTAATGATTTTATAGTTGTTTTTTCATCTTTATTTCAATCTACTTTCTCCATTTGCATAATTAATTTCTATTCCTGGCTGTATATTATAGACATACACATTAAAACAAACTCCTTTTCCTTTATCCTCTACTGATTTTGCTTCTATTTGTACTCCGTTTGCTACTAAGTTATTGTTTTTGTAAACAGGCGTTACTCTATATAATACATGATAGCTTGTTTCTTTTATGTATGTTGCTACTTCGTTTTCAAAAGGTAGCATTCCTTCTACATTCATATACCTTGTTCCAGTAATCAAATTTTTAGGGTTAGCATTCTCTGCTGTTAGTTGATACCCTATTAAGTGACATCTGTTGTATAAGTATTTGCCTTCTACTATGTCATATTTCGCTGTTTTCCAACCTGATGGTTTAATAGATCCAATCGCTTTTCTTTCTTCTGTTGGCATGGTTTCTTTTCCAACACAAGCAAAAGCTACACCGCATCTTCCTAATGAATCTAATTCGTTATATTTCTCAAATGCTTTTGTGGTTTCGTCTTCCTTTGTGAAAGTTGGTATATTGTTATTAATTGTAACATATGGTTTGTTTGTAAATTCTGGAATATCACTTAATGTAAATGATATTTCTGTACCATTCGTTTCTTGTATTTCTGGATTGTAAATCCAATCACTATTAAAATAGCCTGCAATTCCTATGCAAATTAAAATAACAGACGTAATTATGTACTGCATAAGTCCTATATTCTTTTTTCTGTTTTTCCTTTGTTTACTCACTTTTCAAAAATCCTCCTTAATTGTATACCTTCCATTTTCATATAATAATGTAGTACCTTCTGAAACGCTTGCACGTAGCTCGTTTGGAAAGTCAATTTCTTCTATTTCTGTTTCTGGCTTTTCTGTTAAATCCCATAGGAAAATTCTACCGTTCATATCTTCTGTTATGGTATACAAATGTCCTTCTTGTCGATATGCTTGAAGTTTTGCATCTTGCTCATCTAATATTTGATTTGCATTTTCTTCAATTTGTTCTAAAATGTAGCTAGTTGCCTCTTGGTCTACTATATACTTTCCTTCGTTTTCTCTTATAATTGTATTCACTTTTGCCTCTTCTGGTAAATCGTTTTTCGCTAGCCTCATATTTTCTCTTCCACCATTGTCATATTTTTCAATTCTATAATCATTTCCTATTCTATCAGCAATAAAATAAATAGGTTCTTTTGATAACTCTTCCCTTGAATAATTTTGAAGAATTTCGTCCTTTTGATTATTAATTTGATTCTCAGAAATTAAGCTTACATTTCTTGTACTTTTTATTTTATCTAATAAATTTGGCTCTGCCCCATTTATTCCATTATTGTCTATTTTAATATTACTTAAGAAATTTTGCAATTCATTTAAGAAATTTTTTACCCCCTCGTTTTTTTCAATGTGATTCGCTAAATCATTCAAAAAATCTAAATTCAAAAAATCTCTCCTCTCTTTCTAATTTGTAGTTACATATTTTGATAATTTGTATAGAAATATACATAAGAATATAAATAAAAGGTTAGTACTAAGAGAGCTTATAAGCCCCCTTAGTATTATAAAATCATTTATCTTGGATTTTTAATTGCTGCTTGAGAAGCTGCTAAACGTGCAATTGGCACTCTAAATGGTGAACAAGATACATAGGTTAGTCCAATTCTATGGCAATACTCTACTGAACTTGGCTCTCCTCCATGTTCTCCGCAAATTCCAAGTTCAATGTTTGGTCTTGTTTGTCTTCCTAATTTTATTGCCATTTCTACTAATTTTCCTACACCGTTTTGGTCAATTTTTTTAAATGGGTCAGATTCGTAAATCTTTTTCGTATAATATTCATCTAAAAATTTTCCTGCATCATCACGACTAAATCCAAATGTCATTTGTGTTAAGTCATTTGTGCCAAATGAGAAAAACTCTGCTTCTTTTGCAATTTCATCTGCTAGAAGCGCTGCTCTTGGAAGTTCTATCATGGTTCCTACCATGTACTCTAAATTTGTATTTGCAGCATTTATCACTTCTGTCGCTGTTTTTGTTACAATGTCTTTTACATATTGTAACTCTTTTATTTCTCCAATTAAAGGTATCATAATTTCTGGTTTTACTTGAATTCCCTCTTTTGCCACATTAATTGCTGCTTCTATAATAGCTCTTGTTTGCATTTCTCCAATTTCAGGATATGTTACATCTAATCTACATCCTCTGTGTCCCATCATTGGGTTAAATTCGTGTAATCCTTGGACTACATTTTTTAGTTCTTCAAAAGTCATATTCATTTCTTTTGCCAAACTTTCTATTTCTTCATCTGTATGTGGTAAAAATTCATGTAATGGTGGGTCTAATAGTCTAATTGTAACAGGTAATCCGTCCATTGCTCTGAACAATCCTTCAAAGTCTTCTCTTTGCATTGGTAATAGTTTTTCTAGCGCTTTTTTACGTTGGTCTACTGTTTTAGAAACAATCATTTCACGAATTGCTGCAATTCTTTCTGGAGCAAAAAACATGTGCTCTGTTCTACATAAGCCAATTCCTTGTGCGCCAAATTCATAAGCTTGTCTTGCATCTTTTGGTGTATCTGCATTTGCTCTTACTTCCATTTGGCGGAAGCTATCTGCCCAACCCATAAATTTAGCAAAATTTCCAGATACAGCAGCAGGTACAGTATCTATTCTTTCTCCATATACTTTTCCTGCTGAACCATCAAGTGAAATCCAATCTCCTTCATGGTATCTATTTCCGTTTACTTCAAAATATTTTTCTTCTTCATTTACAACTACTTCGCCACACCCTGCTACGCAACATGTTCCCATTCCACGTGCAACTACTGCTGCGTGTGATGTCATTCCTCCTCTTACTGTTAAAACACCATGGCATACGTGCATTCCATCTATATCTTCTGGTGATGTTTCAAGTCTTACTAAGATTAAGTCTTTTTCCCCTTTATCATGTAATTCTACAGCTTTTTCTGCTGTAAAAACAACTTTACCAGTAGCTGCTCCTGGAGAAGCTGCTAATCCTTCTGTAATTGGCTTTGCTGCTTTTAATTTTTCATTATCAAAATTTGGATGTAGTAATTGGTCTAGTTGATTTGGTTCAACTCTTAAAACAGCCTCTTTTTCTGTTATCATTCCTTCTTCTACTAAGTCTACTGCAATTTTTAAAGCTGCATTTGCTGTCCTTTTGCCATTTCTTGTTTGTAAGAAGAATAGCTTTCCATGTTCTATTGTAAATTCCATGTCTTGCATATCTTTATAATGTCTTTCTAGCTTGTTAGCATACATCATAAAATCGTCATAAGCTTTTTTATTGGTACTTTCTAGTTTTGCAATTGGCTCTGGCGTTCTTACTCCTGCAACAACATCTTCTCCTTGTGCATTCATTAAATATTCACCAAATATTTTGTTTTCACCAGTTGCAGGGTTACGTGTAAATGCTACACCTGTTCCACAATCATCTCCCATGTTTCCAAATACCATTTCTTGCACATTAACTGCTGTTCCCCAATCACTTGGTATGTCATTTAACTTTCTATAAGTAATGGCTCTTGGATTGTTCCAAGACTTAAATACAGCTTCTACTGACTCTATTAATTGTTCTGTTGCATTATTTGGAAATTCGCTTCCTTGCTCTTTTCTATATATTGCTTTAAATCTATTTACTAATTCTTTTAAATCTTCTGCTGT
>CATKGX010000051.1 GCA_949747775.1 uncultured Clostridia bacterium
ATAATAAGCACCAAGACCAGCCTTTTCAATTTCCTCTACACTAACACCATCAGTTAGTTGATGAACAATTGTCCCAACCATTTCTAAGTGAGCAAGTTCTTCGGTACCAATATCATTTAATATTGCTTTTGACTTTTGATCTGGCATACCAAATCTTTGAGATAAATATCTAAGAGAAGCGGCAAGCTCGCCATCTGGTCCACCATATTGAGATATGATAAACTTAGCAAGTCTTGGATTTGGGCATTTAATATTGATAGGGTATTGTAATACTTTATTATAAGTCCACATTAAAATCACTCCTTTCCCATGGCCAAGGACCTTCTAGCCATCTCCATTTATTGCAAGGATAATATATACTAAGAGGGCCAAATACCCTTTGATATTTATCTTTTAATTCTTTTAACTCATTGGTATATTCTCTATGCAAACAAAGAGCTTTTCTATCATCTGGGTGAGTATCTAAATATTCTGCTAAATCTATTACAGCAAAGTTTAAGCATTTAATTTTTCTCATCATTTCTTCTCTTATTTGTCTTCTATTTTCCATACATTCATTTGTATTATTTTCACAGTTGCAATTTAAATCATCAAATAATGTTGAACAAGTATTATAACCAAAAGCAGCATTAATGCCTTCTGGCGTATACTCACAGTCCATATCTGTATGACAAGGACAACCGCAATTTCTGTTTTCATTTTCCATTATCCATTACACCCCTCTCCAATTTCATTTCTTGCTCTAAGGTAATCAATTTCTCTCATACTTTGACCAGGAGCATATGGGCTTACAAGCTCAGGAAAAATAGTTCCCATTTTTAATCCACAGCAAGGGGTAAATGTTTTATCCATATATTGTATTGGCACATAACTTTGTGCAAGCATTGGATTAGTAGGAAATAAATTCATTTGCTCATCAAATCCACAACCACAATCTTCACTGTTATCCATGTGATGACAGTGACAAGGGCATGGTGTACTATTTGCCATGTCTACATCATCACAAATTGTTTCTAAAGCTGGATTAGAATGACAATGTCCACAGCATCTATTATATCTACTATACATACTTTTTCCTCCTTATTCATATGTTATATTACATCATATGACATGCGAAGAGAAAATGTGACATAAAAAAACAAGGGAAATCCCTTGTTTCTAACTTAATTTTATAATTGCATGTAAAGATTTCTCATCTTCACTTTTCATTGTTACATAATGAATATTATCAGAAACTGTGTAAAAACACTTTACAGTATTGCCTAATCGAATGCTTTTCTTATACATAATTTCGATATTATTAAAAGACTTTTCTAAATATATATTAGTAGGCAAAGCCTCATAAGCAACAGCAAGATAATTTAAATTATGCATATGATTGTTAACATCAATATCTCTTCTTTGAGCAACATATGTATAAATGCAAGAATGATTCTCAGGTTCTAATAGTTTATCAATTTCTGCATTTTCAAAAATATTTTTTTGCTCAGGTGAATAAGGAGCAATGATTTCATCGGTAATTCTAGTAATTGTTTCTTTTTGTGTATCAATTAAAGTCCATTTAGAAGTAGCAATACAAACAACATCTCCATTTTCATCAAATACTTCAAAATCACGACAAGTTTGGAATTTATTGGCAGCTTTAGCCCAAGTAGTAACCTTTAAAGTAGCTCCATAAGATACCCTTTTTAGAATTTTTACTTTCCAAGCAAGTAGAACCCAAGAAAGATGCTTAACAGGAATATCCATAAAACCAAGACCTGCTATATCAGAATGCTTGCAAGCGATATCTTCTAAGATACTAAGCATTCCCATATTACTAATAGTAGCAGAAGGGTCAACATGTGTAACTCCTACTACATAATTTTGTTCAAAAATAGCCATTAAAAAAATCCTTTCTTTATTTGAAAATTTACTTAAAAGGAATTATATCACGTTTTAAAACAAAAGTAAAAAGGATTTGACAAAATACGAAAAGACTTTTATATTGAATAGGTAAATATAAAAAGTGAGGAATATAAAATGGAACAATTAGAAAAATGTAATATTTGCCCACATAATTGCAATATTAATAGAAAAGAAGGGCTTAAAGGCAGATGCAAATGTGATAATAACATAAAAATAGCATTAGCATCTGTACATCAATATGAAGAACCGTGTTTAAGCGAAAATGGTGGTTCAGGAACCATTTTTTTTACAAATTGTAATTTGAATTGTATGTATTGTCAGAACTACGAAATTAGTCAGCAAGGAAAGGGAAAGAATGTTACAATAGAAGAATTGGCTAATATTATGTTAAAACAGCAAGAAAAAAACGTAAATAATATTAATTTAGTAACACCTACTATGTATGTATATCAAATCATAGAAGCAATTAAAATAGCCAGAAAAAATGGATTAAAAATACCAATTGTATATAATACAAATGGCTATGAAAAAGTAGAAACAATCAAAGCATTAAAAGGATATATTGATATTTATTTACCAGACTTAAAATATTATGGGGACGAGATGTCAAAAAAATATTCTAAAGTAGATAATTATTTTAAAATAGCCACAAATGCTATTAAAGAAATGTATCATCAAGTAGGAACAGCTAAATTTGACGAAAATGGAATAATGCAACAAGGTGTTATTATAAGACATTTAATATTGCCAAATCATATTCAAAATACAAAACATATTCTAAAATGGATTAAGGAAAATATGCCAGAAGACATTTACATAAGTATTATGGCTCAATATTTTCCTACTTATAAGGCAAAGAAAGACGAAAGACTAAATAGAAAAATAACCAAAAAAGAATATAAAGAAGTTGAAAACTATTTATATACATTGGGACTGGAAAATGGATATATACAAGAGTTGGGAGAACATGAGGAAGAATATGTACCAGATTTTTCTTCGTGTTGGGATATCTAATTTTAGAAAAAATAAAAGGGAGAATACATAAAATTTGACAAATAAAACAAAAAAGAGTATAATAAGTGAATACGTTATGTAAAATGCTGGTAAGGTCAAACCAGCCAAACCTTATAAGACTTTAGGAGGTAACAATGCCAAATAACAGTGTTCAGTTCGACATTCTGCAAGTAAGGCAAATTGAAGCAGGACGCAAGCATGGACTACAAGAAAGGCAAATTTCCGTCTATGCGAAACCTGAATATTCACATTTTCAGATGGAGCAAATTAGATGGGGACTTGAAGAACGGCTAACTCGTCAACAAATAGCCATATATGCTTCCAAAAAATACAACGAAAGGCAAATGGCTGAAATTAGAATGGGATTTGAGCATGGCTTAAAAGTTGACCAAGTATGCATTTATTCTGATTCCGCATATACACACATGCAAATGGAGCAGATTAGGCGAGGCATAGAAGGTGGACTAACTGCTATTCAAATACAAAGTTTGGCAAATCCGAAATTGAATTGCGAGGAAATGTATACAAAAAGAATGAAGTGGGAAACTGCAAACATGACAAAGTGAATAGTGAAGTAACATAGAGCATTCCATACAACGATGACCACAACAAAAACTCTAGCTTTTATTAGCTGGAGTTTTTGTTGTAAGAAGGTGGCTGGTTGGGGACAGAACAAAAGTGTCCACTTTTTGTCCTGTCCCCAACTAGCTATTCTAAAGAAAACTAGCAAAAATACTTGACAAATTCGAAAAAATGATGTAAAGTATAATAGCATTACAAAATAAAACTGACATACTTTTAATAATAGGAAGTGATAAAATGGAAAAACATATTGAAGTAAGTATGCTATGCCAAATATATGGCAAGCTTTTAACAGAAAAGCAATGTGAATTAATTAACGATTACTATAATAATGACTTATCACTTTCAGAGATTGCGGAAAACAATCAAATTACAAGGCAAGCAGTAAGAGACATCATAAAAAAGGGGGAAAATAAACTTTTCGAATTTGAGGAAAAGCTACAATTTATGAAAAAGATGTTAGACCAAGAAAAGCAAATACAAGCAATTTTATTAGAACTAAACAAATTGCAAGAAACATCATCAGACAAAAAAATTGAAAAACTATTAAATCATATTAGAAAAGAATTAATTTGTCTAAATTAACAAGGGAGGAAAACGTATGGCATTTGAGGGATTATCTGAAAAATTACAAGAAGTTACAAGAAAACTAAGGGGAAAAGCAAGAATAACAGAGTCTGACTTAAAGGAAATGTTAAGAGAAGTAAAGCTTGCCCTGTTAGAAGCGGATGTCAACTATATCATTGTAAAAGAATTCATTAGTACCATACAAGAAAAAGCCCTAGGCCAAGATGTTTTAAAATCTTTAACACCAGGACAACAGGTTATTAAAATAGTAAAAGACGAATTAGTAGAATTACTTGGTGGAACAGAAAGCAAAATTAATTTTACACCAAATCCACCAACAGTTATTATGATGGTAGGTCTGCAAGGTTCTCGGAAAAACAACTACTTCTGGTAAAATTGCAAACTTACTAAGAAAACAAGGTAAAAAGCCATTACTTGTTGCCTGTGATGTGTATAGACCAGCGGCAATTAAACAATTGCAAGTAGTAGGTTCACAATTAAACATACCAGTATTTGCAAACGAAAATTCAAAAGATGTTGTTAAAATTGCAAGACAAGCAATAGACACAGCAATTAGCAAATTAAATGATGTTGTTATTTTAGATACAGCAGGTAGACTTCA
>CATKGX010000052.1 GCA_949747775.1 uncultured Clostridia bacterium
ATAACAATAAAAGAATATAAAGACCCTTTTAAGGGTAGCAAGTAAAAAAAATGCAAGTGTAAATGGCGATAGCTGTCAAACTGAGGCACTTCAGTGTTATCTGGTATCAAGGCCTTATAGGCCGATATGAAAATCCCCCAGTTATACTGGGGGATAATTATACAACTAAAAGAAACGAAAAAACTTGACATAATATGGAAAGCGTGCTATAATAAATTCATACTACAAATATATAGGAGGCTATTGCTATGACTTTTAATGTAACCCTGCGGAGCAAGACCCTGAACGTTCTGACCAATCAGAAAGCGCGCCAGACGCTGCGGGATGTGATTAACAATCACATGTCCACCGACGGCTGGGAGATGCAGGAGCTGATTTGGAAGCTGAAGAATAAGCCCGAGAAGACCAGCCGTGAGCTGGGATTCGAGGACCTGACCAAGAGCGAAGTAAACGCGGTTCGGGAGGAGCTGGTCCATTTTTATAAGGCTACCCACCCGAGTTGGGAATACATCGGTACTCAGCTCGACCAGGAAGAACGCCAGACGCTGCGGAAGGTGATCGGAGAGAATATCAGTGCCGACACCAAAACAGTGAACAACCTTCTTTGGAAACTGTCGTATCAGCCCAAAGAAGCCAGCAAAGCCATGGGCTTTGGCAAACTGGCTAAAGGCCAGGTAAAGGAAGTCCAAGATACGATTGCCCGTTTTTATAGGGCAGCGCATCCGGGCTGGAAATATGGGCAAGCCTTTACGCATACAACCAATGCGGAGAAGGCACTCCTGAAGGCTCTGGGCGGTGACACATATGCCTATGACAGGCTGATGTTCCGAATCAGAGACCGGGCAGGTTGGCAAGGTCAGATTAAAGAAAAACTGGAAGCCTGCCTGTACAGTTCCCAAGAAAGGAGCTGGTTTGGCGGAATCCGGCAGCTGAACTTTAACCGAGAGGAGGCAACATTCCTGAAGGGTGCTATTGAGCAAATCAAAGCAGTCTACAAGGAACAGTGCGAACGGTTCGAGAAAACAATGAAGGAAAGGAAGCAGATGGTACAGCAGGGCTAAGACAAGCCTCACCCCCCACACAGTAATTGTGTGGGGGGCTTTTTTTATTTGAAGGACTTATCAAAAAAGAAAAAGTTTGATATAATAGGCAAGATAAAAAAAGAAAGAGGTAAACATAGATGAATATCATAAAAACATTAGCAGAAGAGCTAAATATAAAAGAGATGCAAGTAGAAAAAACCATTGCATTAATTGACGAGGGAAATACCATTCCTTTTATAGCACGTTATAGAAAAGAAGTAACAGGAGGTTTGTCAGACGAAATATTAAGAACATTTGGAGAAAGACTAACATATTTAAGAAACTTAGATGCTAGAAAAGAAGAAGTTACAAAATCAATAGAAGAGCAAGGAAAAATGACAGAAGAAATTGCGCAGGAAATAGAGGTTGCCAAAACATTGGCGGAAGTAGAAGATATTTACAGACCATATAAGCAAAAAAGAAAGACAAGAGGAAGTGTTGCGAAAGCAAAAGGATTAGAACCTTTGGCTGAAATTATTTATGCACAAAAAGAAACAAAACCAATAGAAGAAATAGCAAAAGAGTATGTAACAAATGTGGAAACTGTGGATAACCAAACCGAAAAAGACAAAATTGTTGCAGATGTGCAAGAAGCAATTGCAGGTGCATTAGATATTATAGCAGAAAATATATCAGATCATGCAAACTATAGAAAAAATATTAAAAGAATATGTTATAGAGAAGCTGTTATAGAAACCAAAGCAGCAAAACCAGAAGAAAAGTCAAGCTATGAAATGTATTATGAATTTACAGAAAACATTAATCGATTGCCAAGCCATAGAATACTTGCAATTAATAGAGGTGAAAAAGAGGAATTCTTAAAAGTAAAAATTAACAAACCAGAAGATAAAATAATAAATTTCATAGAAAGAGATGTAATTGAAGGACAAACACAGTTTACAGATTATTTAAAAAATACAATTTTGGACAGTTGGAAAAGATTAATTGAGCCATCAATTGATAGAGAAATTCGTTCAGATTTAACAGGGAAGGCAGAAGAAAAAGCCATAAAAGTATTTGGAAAAAATGCAAAACAATTATTATTAGGAGCACCAATTAAAAATTTAACAGTGATTGGGTTTGACCCAGCTTATAGAACAGGTTGCAAAATAGCAGTTATCGACGAAACAGGAAAGGTACTTGCAACAACCACAATATATCCAACAGAGCCACAAAACGATGTAGAAAAGGCAAGTAAAGAATTGCTAGAGTTAATTAAAAAATATGATGTAAATATGTTTGCCATAGGAAATGGAACAGCTTCTAGGGAGTCAGAGATATTTGTATCTGATGTTATCAAACAAGCCAAGGAAAAGTTAGGTAAAGAGGTACATTATGCAATAGTGTCAGAAGCGGGAGCATCCGTATATTCTGCATCAAAACTTGCAACAGAAGAATATCCAGATATTAACGTATCTTTAAGAGGCGCTATTTCTATTGCAAGAAGACTACAAGACCCACTTGCTGAACTTGTAAAAATAGATCCAAAATCAATTGGAGTAGGACAATATCAACATGATGTAGACCAGAAAAAGTTATCAGAGAGTCTTACAGGAGTAGTAGAAGATGCAGTTAATAAAGTTGGGGTAGATATCAATACAGCAACACCATCACTACTTTCATATGTATCTGGAATTAATAAAACAATTGCAAATAATATTGTAAAATATAGAGATGAAAATGGTAAAATAAAAGAAAGAAAAGAACTTTTAGAAGTATCAAAACTAGGGAAAGTAGCATTTGAACAATGTGCAGGATTTATTCGTGTATTTGATGGAAAAAATCCTTTGGAAATAACAGGTGTACACCCAGAAAGTTATGAAGTAGCAGAAAAACTATTAAATATGATTGGATATCAGAAAGATGATATTAAAGATAGTGAAAAGCTAAAAGAAATTAGAACAAAATTATCAGGATTAAACATTGCAAAAATAGGGGAAGAATTAAAGGTAGGAGAGCTAACCTTAAAAGATATTATAGCCGAGCTTTCAAAGCCAGGAAGAGACCCAAGAGAAGAAATGCCAAAGCCAGTTTTAAGGAGCGATGTATTAAAATTTGAAGACTTACAAGACAATCAAATATTAACAGGGACAGTTAGAAATGTGACAGATTTTGGTGCATTCGTGGATATTGGAGTAAAACATGATGGATTAGTACACATATCAGAAATGAGTCATGGATTTGTAAAAAATCCATCAGATATTGTGCAAGTAGGAGATGTTGTTAAAGTAAAAGTTATTGGAATCGATAAAGAAAGACAAAAAGTAAAACTAAGCATGAAAATATAGAGTTGCAATATTATGTAAAATGTGCTATAATTAAAACTAGCTAATTTTATTATAAATCCTTTTCAAATTTTTAGCATACAGGACAGATGCTAAAATGTACGTATATAAAATACAATTTTAATTAAAGAGAGGATGAAACAGTTTGAAGCTAGATGTTGCAATAGTGATGCTATTGGGAATAGTTATGATAGTAGCAGGAACAGATCTCCTATTAGGAGGAATTAGAAAGAGAAAGTATAGGCAAATTCCAATGGGAGCAGGAGATGTGATGTCAGGAGCGGGATGTATATTAATAGTTAAAGCATTAGTATCTGGGGGTGATCACTTACTGTTATTAGGACAAATAATGCTATTTGTAGGACTAGTAATAATGCTAGTATTGCTAGCATTATACAGTGATAAATCTTAGTATCAGTATTCTAGCAAAATTTAGCAGTTATAGAAGAAGACCTTCAAAAGAAGGTCTTTTTGCATAGAACAAATGATTAGTAGTTTCTAATTTTGTGATGATTACAGGCAAATGTAAAATCCGATTAAAAAATATATTGCAATATTATGTAAAACGTGATAAAATAAAAAGCAACTTAATGTATAATAAATCCTTTTTAGTTTCTAGCATAATACAAATGTTAGAATGGACGTATATAAAAGCCAATTTTAATTAAAGAAAGGATGAAAAATATGTTGTTTGTTATCATTCTCGGGGTTTTACTAATAGTAATGGGATTTTTTTCTATCGTATGCGAAGCTCCTAAAGCAAAACGAAACCAGCTTATGCTTATGGGAATAGTATTAACACTATGTGGAGTAGTAGCGAATATCTATGCAATAATAAACATAAACCAAGGCTGGATCCTTGAAAAGCAAAGCGTTTTAGATTTAGTTTCAGAAGACAGTTACTTAATTGAAAATGAAGGATCTTATATTTATAAAGATAGGTATCCAAGTGACAAGAAAGGCTTACAAATAGTAGAAGAAAACGAAGAGATAGAAGTTAAAGTCCAGTCAGTAAGAAAAGAAGAAATGGCACTTTTATTAGTAATTAGAAAAGTAGAATGGATTGGTGTAAAGCGGCAATATGTATTCTACATTCCAGCAGACAGCATAGATGAAAATTAGTATCATAAAAGCATTGAAAAAGACCTTCACAGTTGAAGGTCTTTTTGCATAGAACTAAATTTATTTATATTTTTCTTGTATTGCTTCGATTTCATCATAATTGTTATCTAATATATCGATAAACACTTTTGCAATAGTAGGGTCAAATTGTGTACCAGAGCATCTTTCAATTTCTGCTTTAACGACATCAAGTGGTAAGGCATTACGATAAGTTCTTTTTGAAGTCATTGCGTCAAAAGTATCAGCGACAGCTGCAATTCTGGCAAGGTATGGAATATCCTCGCCTTTTAGTTTTCCAGGGTAACCAGTACCATCGAATTTTTCATGATGGTGTTTTACAATAGGAATAATATCTTGGAATACTTCAGCATTGCATAAGATATGAGCACCAATAGATGGATGGTTTTTAATTTCAGAATATTCGTCATCCGTAAGTTTGGCTTCTTTTAATAAAATGCTATCAGGGATACCAATTTTACCAATGTCGTGGAATAGACCACCTACTTGTAGTGTTTTCATATCTTTTTCGGATAATCCCAATTTTTTACCAATTAATACAGAATATTCAGAAACTCTATCAGAATGACCTCTTGTGTATGGGTCTTTGGCTTCTACTGTATATCGTAATGTTTGAATACTATCTAAATATGCTTTTTCTAATTTTTCATATGTATCAGCAAGCTCTGCATTCATTCTTTTAATTTCGTTCATTTGTGCAATAGATTTAATACCAGACTCAATTAGTAATAAAAGTTGGTCAAATTTGTCACTTTTCTCGCAATAACCTTGAATATCTAACTTTCGAATAGTTTCAAGTGGAGGAGCTAAGTCCTTGTGACCAGTTAATAATAAAATATATAATTCTTTATTAAACTTACGAATTTCTTCAACTACTTGGTCTCCGTGAATTGGATCCATAATAAAATCAAGTATCATTAGGTCAAAATGTTCATTTTTGACACGTTCAATTGCTTCCATAGGGTCTGTAACACCAATAAAATTATAGCCAGAACGTTTTAAGAAAATAGATAAAGAATCTACAATTCCCATTTCGTCGTCAACTGCAATAATTTTATAACCATTAGAAGCAGACATTTGTACATTATTTTTTCGCATAATCTCACCTCGTCTTTTTGTTAACCTATTATATTCATAAAATAGGAGAAAAATCAAGGGAAAAAGGGAAAAAAATTGCTAGAGTAAGGTTGTATGACCTAAGGGTTAAAATTTACAGTTTTTAGCATTTTAAAAGTAGAGTAGCGTGAATAAAGTAATCTATTGATTTTTTAGAAGTGAAGAACGTGGAGTCTCCAGCGGTCATGCTAGTGTCGTAATGGAGAAAGAATCAATAGATTACTTTATGGAAGCGATTTGAAAGTGGTTTTCGTCTTTCACTAAACTATGAATGGACAAACTACTATTTAACGCTGTGGAAGGTTCAAGGTGGGTGCCAGACCTGCATATGGGAATAAAATGTACGATGAGCTCTCATTTTAAAATATAACTTCCTGTGTGTCCTTCGAGTGCGTACACTTCCAAAGCTGTGAGAGATAAAATAATAATTCTTATAAAACTTATAGAAAAACTCAAGGTTTAATGTTGCCTTGAGTTTTTTTGTATTAGTGAATAGGTAATATAATATTAAATTTGGTACCTTTTCCTTTTTCCGTCTCAAAGGTAATGTTTCCATTAAAATGAGCACGAATAGTAGAATAGGACATAAACAGTCCAAGTCCTGTTCCATTTTTTCCTTTTGTTGTAATCATTTCTTTAAATAGTTTGTCTTGTACTTCTTTTGGAAGTCCGCCAGCATAATCTTTAATAGAAATAATAATAGATTTGTCTTGTTTTTCAACAATTAAGTCGATTTCTTTGCCCGTTTCTCCATGATATGCTTGAATAGCATTAGAAATCATATTATTCATGACTTGAACTAAGCTATTAATATTACCATGTAAAGTGGTATTTGCATCTGTGTTAATTTTAAAGTTAAGTGTAACAAGTGCATTTTTTAGTTCATGCCTCATTAAAATATTAACTCTTTTCATTAGTTCTTCTATATCAAACGATACACTTTGTTCTTCTGATAGGGTAACTGCTTGACCTTTTACGGCAGTAATAACGTCAGACATATATTCTGTGTATGTTTTTATTTTTTGTGTCCAATCAGACATATCGGATGCAATATCATGATGGTCTTTTGTGGTTACTTCTGGGTCTCCAATAGAAGTATCATATTCTCTAATGAGATCATTTAGGCCTTCAGCAGCACCTGCAATGGACATAATTGGTGTTTTTAAGTTGTGTGCAATACCGCCAATTAACTGCCCAAGAGAAGCGAGACGTTCTTTTTCCATTAACATGTTTTGGTTATTTTGAATGGTTTTCATATCTTGCATATGTTGAGTCGTATCTTTAAATAAGATAAGAGTACCAAGAAAATCTTTTTCAGACATAATACTATTAATTTCAACATTAAAGCACTTATCTTCGTTAACTAATTTTAATTCTAATCTACTAGTGTCAGTAGATGTTCTAGCATTAATAACAGAATCTTTTATCATAATTAAATCTGTATTAGATATATAATCAGAAGTAATCAGTGAAGAAAAATTGTTATTTCTTACAATAGATTCTTCAAAGTGAAAAATATCTAAAAAAGGTCTGTTGAAATCAGTAATAATATTATCCTCATTTAAAACAATATAGCCATCTGAAATTCTATCTACAATACGTTGCAAGGCAATTGGTGTAATAGATAAAAAACGAAACTTTAAAATTCCAAAAGCAAAGAAGATTGCTGTAATTGTAAAAGACATAGGTGTTAAATAAATGCTCATTGGAATTCCAACAATACCAAGTAAGTTAATTATAATGGGAACAAGAGATCCAAGAATAATTAACACAGATTGCTTTGAAAAGAATCCAGAGTTTCTGATTGAATATTTAATTAAATATAGTAAGGCAACAAAAACTAATGCAAAAGTATAAATAGTATGCACATAAAAATATGGTCCAAATACTGTGTTTGCAGTTTGTTGCGAATATTGTATGTAAAATAGATGATGCCAATCATTTGTCCATAAAATGAAAAGGGACAAAATAGGAATGACAAATAATAGTAAATACTTTTTCTTAAATTGAATTTTGGTTTTCGTAAAAATGTAACCAAAAAACCAAAGAGCCACAGGTAGCAAACAAGTACCAATATAAACAAAGTAGTCAAAGTAAATAGGCGGAATATCAGCTCTATTTGATAGTAGTAGTGAAGCAAGTTGTCCAGTACAACAAATCATTAAGCAAACAATAAAGAAGACAAAAGCCCTATTAATTTGCTTTTTCTTTTTATAAGTTAAATTAATTACCAGTAAAATTAGTAGTAAAAAAGTACAAACACTTAATCCAATAATATATATATTATTCATGATATTCCTCCTTCTCATCTTCAAGAAAATCAATACTATTTAAATAACGTAAATAGTTAAATATGTATTCCTTATTAATTTCTGGCCAAGCAAATGATATGCTAGCTAAAAAAGCTGCTGTAAAATCGTCATTTAGTTTTACATTAGAATGATATACTAATTTTTTATCTGTGTCAAAGTCATTAATAATTCCAGATAATGCATTTTTATTTGTTTGTAAAGCCATATCAATTACTTGTAAAAAAGTATCTTGATCAACAACATCTAAAGTTAAGCCATAGTCATTGAAGTACTGAACAATATTAGCAATACTAATATGATTATGATTAAATAAATGTAATATCGTGTAAGGAAAATCATATTGTATCATTTTACTAATAGAATCTGCTAAACAGTCAACAGGTGTAAATTCTGTATATCCTTCTATTAAATAATCTGGAATACATTTTAATTTAATAAATGAAAGTAGTCTGTTTAGAAAAGCATTTTCAGAAGCATTCATTTGGAATTTACCATCTGAAAATCTACTTGTAATATTTCCTAGTCTAAGAATTGTAGCATTTAAAGTTCCTTGTTCTACATTTTCTAAAATCATTCGCTCTGCTACAAACTTAGTATGAATGTATAGGTTTGATAAGTCTTGATTAGCAAACAGATTATTTTCTTTAAAAGTAATTTTAGCATCTGTAGTAGCGCCTAGGAAGTTATCTTCTGCAAAGACATTTCCTGAAACACTTAAAGTGGAAATATGATATAGTTTTACACCAAAACGTGTGGCAAAATGAATCATATTTCTAACTCCTGCAATATTGGTATCATCAAATAATCCTGATGTTCCATAGTGTTTTACAAGAGCTGCAGAGTTGATAATACAAGAGATATCAGTACCTACATTCTGACAAACAGAATTTGACATTCCCAAATTTTCTTTTGTAATATCTCCTTGAATTATTTTAATGCGCTTACCAATGACATCATCATATTTATGTCCAAAATAAAAGTCAAGAGTCTTTTTTAAACGATTTGCATAAGAGGTATGATTTTTATTACGTACTAAACAATATACACAAGCATTTGTATTTGTAAGTAATTTGTCTAATATATGAATACCAACAAAACCAGTAACACCAGTAAGAAGAACATTTTTTAAGTCTATTTTGTTAAAACTACTTGGAAGTGGTAATGTGTTTTTTGCAATTAATTGGTCAATTGCATGGTAGTCATAGTCTTTAATGTCCATATTTTGGACATTAGGTGTAGAAGCTTTACTAGATAATTGCTTTATAGTAGGATAGCTAAAAATGTCTCCATATGAAATATCAATTCCTAGTTTAAATGCTTCTATTTGCAATTTAATAGCGATTAAAGAGTCACCACCTAAATCAAAGAAGTTATCGTTAATACCAACTTTATCTACTTTTAAAAATTCTTTCCAAAGGTTAACCAGTTTATTTTCAAAGTCATTTCTAGGAGCTTCATAAATAGTAGTTGACTCCAAACTTAATGATTTTAAGTAGTTAAAGTCAATTTTACCATTTGAAGTTAGAATGAATTTATCTAATTGTACAAAAAAGTTTGGTATGCTGTAAAATGGTAATTTTAAAGCAAGAAAACTACGTAAATCACTAAGAACTATTTTCTTACTAGCAGTAAAATAACATACTAAGTTTTTATTGTTGTTTTCTTCTTTTACCAATACAACACATTTTGTAATAGTAGGATATTCTAAAATGTAGTTTGTAATTTCTCCAAGTTCGATACGATGGCCCTTTATTTTTACTTGATGGTCATTTCTACCAATAAACATTAAATTACCATCTGGTAGCCATTTTACAACATCTCCTGTTTGATACATGGTCGTATTTATGTTAAAAGGAGAAGAAATGTATTTTTTGTTTGTTAATTCTTTGTTATTTAAATATCCGTGTCCAACACCATCTCCAGCAACATACAGTTCACCAGGAACATTAATAGGAAGCGGATTTAGGTCACTATCTAGTACATATAGTTTTGTATTATGCAAAGGCTTTCCAATTGGAATAATTGAACCAGAAACATGCATTTTATTGGTTATTGGAAATGCTGTTGTACAAATTGTTGTTTCTGTTGGACCATACCCATTAATAATTTTCATATTAGGGTTTAGTGTAAAATATTTCATAACAATATTCGTTTTAATTGGTTCAACACCAAGAAGTATTTTAGATAAACGAATTTGTTTTCCATAGTTGGCAAGAATAGAATAGGTTTCATCTAAAATATTTGGTGGAATATATGCCATTGTAATTTGATATTCAATTAGTGTGTTACAAAAATCAAAAATATCCTCAATGCTTTCATGCCCATACAAACATAAAGTAGCACCATTTAAAAGAGTAAAGAAAATTTCCCAAATACTAACATCAAAAGCAATACTTGTTGTAGATAAGCATCTATCTTGACAAGAAACACTTTGATTAAATAACTCTTTAAAAGAATGAATAAAGTTATTTAAGTTTTGATTTGTAATTTGTACTCCTTTCGGATTTCCAGTAGAACCAGAAGTATAAATGGTGTAAATAACATCTTCTGGAAGTAGTGGTACTAGTGTGTTAGTAAAACCAGAGGCAGGGATATCTACTTTATCAATAAAAATAGAAGGAATATGTTCTATTTTAGAGATAGTAGAATGTGTAATAACCAATTTCGCTTTGCTATCTTGTACAATATACTGAATTCTATCAGCTGGAAAAGCCGTAGAAATTGGTAAATAAATGGCTCCACATTTCATAATAGCAAGCAAGGAAACAATTAAATCAATAGACCTTGGTAACAAAGTACAAACATAATCTTGTTTATGTACTCCTTGCGCTTGTAAGAAACTTGCAAATGCAAGTACCTTTTTATGTAGCTGTATATAAGAAAGTGAAGTATTTCCGTATATTAAAGCTGTTTGGTTAGGATGCATATGCACTTGTGTTTCAAACAACTCTATAATTGTTTTACAAGAAGGATAGTCTAAAGTTGTATTATTAAAATTGTGTATAAGGTTTTTTTCCTCTTTTTCTAACAACATATCGATTTTTGCAATAGAAATAGAGGTGTCTTGTAATACAATTTCTAAAATATGAAGATAATGTTCTAAAAAATCTTGCATAAAATCATGGTCAAATAACTTTGTACAATATTCTAGATTTAGCTTTAAAGTATCGCCACTTGGGATAACTTCCAAAGAAAAATCAAATTTAGAAGTATGATTGTCTGGAATATAATGTGTAGCTTGTAAACCATCAAGAGAGACTTCAGGGGTACCATTATTTTGATAAATAAACATAGTATCAAATAATGGATTTCTGCTAGTATCTCTTGTTATATTTAATTTCTTTAATAATTCATCAAAAGGATAAGTTTGATGTTCAAAAGCAGCAAGCCCTTTGTTAGTAACATATTGCAAAAATGTTTTAAAAGAGTCAGAAGAATTTAGTTTCATTCTTAAGGCAATCGTATTAACAAACATACCAAGCATGTTTGTAGTATTAGGGTTTTGTCTGCCAACGATAGGGCTTCCCACAACCATATCTGTTTGATTTGTATACTTATATAGTAAAATATAATAAACAGAAAGTAAGAATAAATATGGTGTTGTATTTAATTCTTTGCATAGATTAAATAAATGTGAGTTGCCATTTATCTCTTTATATATTTTATTACCTTCAAAGCATTGCACGCTAGGTCTTGCATGAGTAGTAGGCATGTTCAAAACAGGGATTTCTTCTTCAAATTGCTTTAACCAAAAAGCTTCACTTTTTTTGTATTCTTCAGAAGAAATTAAGTTTTGCTCCCAAACAGCATAATCTGTATAATCCAATGATAAAGGATCTAATGCTTGACCACGATATAATTTGCAAAGTTCATCTACGAAAATAGCAATAGACTCACCATCACAAATAATATGATGCATGTCTAATAATAATAAATACTGATGATTTGCTAAAGCATGTAAAGATACACGTAACAAAGGTGCTTTGCTTAAATCAAAAGGTTTTAAAAATTCGTTAAATATTTCTTCTATTGTTTTATTTTCAGAATGTTGCATCTTTAAAGAAATCGTAACATCTTCTAATATTTTTTGTTCAGGACCATCTGAAGTAGTTTCAAAATAAGTACGCAAAGAAGCATGTCTATTGATTAATGTATTTAGACATTTTTCTAATTTTGCGATATCTGGCATTTGTGTAAAAATAAGTCCGCCAGGAGTGTTATAATGCACACTGTTTGGTGACATTTGCATAGTATAGTAAATCCTTTTTTGTGCAGAACTAAGTGGATAAGCATCAAATACGCCTGCTTTAGGAATAATCTCTTTTTGCATATGAGAAGCCTCAAGAGTGTCAATATATTTTGCAAGTGTCTCAATAGTAGGATAAGTAAATATATCTTTAATAGAGATTTTTATATTTAAATGTCCATAAACTTCTGATATTAACTTAATAGCACATAACGAATCCCCTCCAAAGTCAAAGAAATTCATTTGAATGCTAATAGAATCTAATTCCAAAATTTTGCACCATAAAGAAGCTAAAACCATTTCTGTTTTTGTTTTAGGTGCAATAAAATCCATCGGAGTTAAGCTAATTTCAGGTAGTTTTTTTACATCTACTTTTCCATTCAAAGTAATTGGTAAATTCTCTAAAAACACAATATGAGAAGGTACCATATAATGAGGAAGACAACCTGATAAATAAGCTTTAATATCATCTATTTGTAAACTAAGGTTAGACGTAACAACATAAGCACAAATAGAATCAATATGATTTACCTTTTTAATGACACAAACAGCATTAGATATTCCGTCTACTTCTAACAATTTATTGGTAATTTCGTCAAGTTCAATACGAAGTCCACGTAGTTTTACTTGCGTATCTTTTCTACCAAGATATACTAAATCTCCATTTGGCAAATATTTTCCCATATCACCAGTTTTATATAATAATCCTTCTCCAAAAGGATTTGGAATAAAAGCTCGGTTTGTTAAATCTGAATGATGTATATATCCATGTCCTACACCAAAGCCAGATACGCAAATTTCACCACTATAGCCAATTGGCAAAAGATTTAAATCAGAGTTTAATAAGTAAATATGCGTGTTTAAGAAAGGTCTTCCAATTGTAATATCTTGTGCTTGTATAATTTCTTTATTAGAACAACAAGCGGTACATTCAGAAGGACCATACCCATTAAAAATTCTAGCATTGCTACAAGAAGAAAGTTCTTTATATAAATGTTCTTGAAAAACTTCTCCACCGAGTTGAATAACTTTTACATCTTTTAAACAAGATTTGGTTTCAGGGCTAAATAATAGCAAACTAATTTTAGAAGGTGTGCTTAAAATAAAATCAGCATGATACTTTTGAATTAGATTTGCTGTAAATATTGGAACTTTTTGTTCCTCTTCATTGGCCAAAACAACAGTTTTTCCAGAAAGAATAGAAACAAAATTTTCTACAATAAACATATCAAAAGCAACTGTGCTAGTGCTTAAAAAGATATTGCAATCATTTGTACCAAGAAAGTGTTGGTAGCTATATAGCATATTTAAAACACCTAAATTTTTTAATAAAACACCTTTTGGAAGACCTGTAGAGCCAGAAGTATAAATAACACAAAAAGCATCTTCCGGTGAAACCGAAATATTAGGATTTTGTACATTAGTATTAGAGCCTACAAGGATATCTTCCCAAAATACTGTGTTTTGAAAAGGCACTTCTATCGTATTAGTCGTAATAAGAGTAGAAACTTTTGCATTTTCAAGCATATATGTAATTCTGTCTTGAGGAAGTGTAGGGTCAATTAGTAAATAGGCATTACCGGACTTTAAAATACCCCATATGCAAGGTAATAGCTCTAAACAACGTGGTAGCATAATTCCGATAACCTGTTTTGAGCAAGATTGGCCATTAATTAGGAAATTAGCTATTTGGTTTGCTTTTTCATTTAAATCCGCATAAGTAAGTGATGTATTTTCAAAAATACAAGCTGTTTTATGAGGATGAGAAGCGACTTGGTTTTCAAATAAGGAAGCCAAAGAAGTATTTTTATCAAAGTCAAAAGAAGTATCGTTAAATTCATGTTGTAAAAATGCTTCTTCTTCTGGAGTTACGACACCAATATGTTGTAATAAAATATTAGGATTTTGAATAACGGTATTTGCCATATGTATAATTCTAGCATGCATATTTTCTATATCTTCACAAGTTAGCTTACTTGTTTGATAATCGTAATAAAGCTTCAAAAGACCAGTATCATCTAGGTCATAAAAATGGACTTCAAGAGTATCTAAAGTATGACCAGTAAATAGCCAATGAGAAGAAAAGTTTACACAAGATGAACTCTTATTATCTCTAGCATTTTGGTAAGAAAATACAAAATCATATAAATTATCTGAAATTTGATGTTCTTTTTTGATATCTTTTAACAAAGTATCATAAGGATACTTTTGATGTTTAAAAATACTTAACTGAGTAGAAGCTACTTGCTTTAGAAAAGAGGTAAAAGAAGTCTCTTGTGTATAATCTACTTTAAAAGGCACAGTACTAACAAACATACCACTAGTATGTTTTTCTTTAAAATTACTTCTATTTAAAATTGGGGTTCCAATAATAGAAGTGTGAGTATGATTGATTTTAGCAATATATAATGAGTAGATTGCCATAAAAAATGTATATAAAGAACAATGATATTCTTGACAAAAATGAGTAACTTTATCTTGAAATACTTTATCTAGTTCAAACATTTTTCTAGCAGAGGCAAAAATTGCATCTTCTTTTTTATCTGGTGCAATATAAGTAAGGGTAGGTGTTTGAGCAAAAACATTATTCCAATATTCTCTATCTTTTTGAAAACGATTACTTGCAACATATTCTTGTTCACTATTTATATAATCAATATAAGAAGGCATTACAGAATTGTCTGGTTGTTGTTTATTTAATAAAGAAGAATATGCTTCCATAATTTCATCAATTAATAAACTCATGTTCCAAGCATCAGAAATAATATGATGTAAAGTAGGGTTAAAGCCACCAGTTCCATCAGGTAATCGAAACATAACAAAACGATATAAAGCAGAGTTAAAAAAGTCAAAAGGTGTATTTGTTATCTTTTGATTAAATGTTTCTACTTCCGTCCTATCTTTTAATTCTATAACATCTATCTTAAAATCTTCGAAATCGGAGATGTACTGTTTTGGCGTACCATCTACCAATTGTATTTTTAAATTAAGAGCAGGATTTTTTCTAATATAAAGTTTAATTGCTTCTTCTAAAGCATCAAAACAAACTTTATCATGAATAAAAACGTATCCTCCAATATTGTTTAGACTAGTATTTGCACCAAATTGTTCTGTAAGCCAAATAGACTTTTGTGGTGCGGTTAAGTCATATAAAAAATTCTCCATATTTTTAATCCTCTCTAAAACAGCAAAAAATTACAAATTATTACAGAAATTATATACTTAAAAAATAAAAAAAGCAACAAAAACGATTGAAATTATAAGCAATTTAGTATAGAATAATGAAGAATAGGAGGAAAAGAATATGAGCAAAAAAGAAAAAGTAAAAAATCAAGTAATGCATAACTTTAGAGAACTTGTAGAAAGATATAAGAACTTTGAAGAAAATATTGCTTTTAAATATAAACAAAAAGGAAAAATTGTAAATGTTACATATAAACAATTTGTAGAAGACATTAGAGCTTTAGGGACAGCGATTTTAAACTTAGATGATGTAGAAAGAATTGCTGTTATTGGAAATAATAGATATGAATGGTGTGTTAGCTATTTAGCAACTACTACAGCAGGAAAAGTAGTAGTTCCATTAGATAAGGCTTTAACAGATAATGAAATTATAAGGCTAATTAAAAGAAGTGGAGCACAAGCAGTAATATATGATGAAAAATATCAAAACGCGATTAGCAAATGTGATTTGGGCTATGCAATATGTATGGATGACTTAATACAAGAAGGGGTAACGAGATACAGACATTTATTAGGGCAAGGATATGATTTACTAAAAAGAAAAGAAGATAGTTATGACCATGTTACAATTGATAATGACAAAATGGCAGTAATGTTATTTACATCAGGAACAACAGCAGAACCAAAAGCAGTTATGCTATCACAAAATAATATATGTTCACAAGTAGCAGCAATTACAGATCATGTAAAATTATATGAAACAGATACATTACTATCATTTTTACCAATTCACCATACATTTGAATGTACAATTACATTTTTATATGGAACATATAATGGAACAACGATTGCATTTTGCGAGGGACTAAAATATATAGCACAAAATCTAAAGGACTATGAAGTAACTGTATTTGTAGCAGTTCCACTTGTACTAGAAACAATGTTTAAAAAGATTAACAAAGGAATTGCAGACAGTGGTAAAAAAGATTTAATTGATAAAATGAAAAAGATATCAAACCTACTTTTAAAACTTCATATAGATGTTAGAAAAAAACTATTTAAACCAGTATTAAAACAATTTGACGAACATTTAAGAGTTGTTTTATATGGAGCTGCATCAATGGATAAGTCGACTATTTTAGGTTATAATGAGCTAGGAATTGATTTAGTGCAAGGATATGGTTTAACAGAAAGTTCACCAGTTATTACAACAGAAACAGACAAACAAAAAAGACCAGGTTCAGTAGGACTTCCTTTAGAAAATATAGAAGTAAAAATAGAAAATCCAAATGAAGAAGGAATAGGAGAGCTTTTGGCAAAAGGACCAAATATAATGCTAGGCTATTATGAAAATGATACAGCAACCAAAGAAACAATTAATGAAGATGGATGGCTTCATACAGGAGACTATGCCTACATAGATAAAGATGGTTTTGTTTACATTACAGGCAGAAAAAGCGATGTAATTGTATTAAGAAACGGTAAAAACATTTATCCACAAGAAATTGAATTTATGATAAATAAATTACCATATATAGAAGAAAGTATTATATATTCAAGAAACAAATCAAAAACAGATACTGTATTATGTGCTAAAATTGTATACAATAAAGAAAATATAATAGAAAAATTTGGAAAGCAAAAAGACTATAAAGCGCTTGTATGGAAAGACATTAAAGAAATGAATCAAGAACTTCCAACATATAAGCATATTAAAGAAATTGTTGTAACAGATGAACCATTAGAAAAAACAACAACACAAAAAGTAAAAAGATTTGTAGAAATTAAAAAAATTGAAAAAGCACAAAAATAAATTGTTTAAAAATAGAATTTCTGGAAAAAATATATACAAGATATATTTTTTTCGGAGGTTATTATGAAAGATTACATAAAGCAAGATAAACAAAAAAGACTAAAAGGATATTTGATAGGAATTATCTGTATACTTTTAGTCTTTATTATATGTTCTTTTGGATATTATTTGTATTTGAAAATAGATATAGAAGAAGGAAATAAGACTACGACTCCTTATACTGCAACGAAAGTATCACAAACAATAAAACAAGTAGAAGAGAATGACCAAACAGTGATAGGAGTAATACAAAAAGCTAATGATACTGTAGTAGGAATATCAAAGTTAAAAGAAGCTGGAGAAAGTATTTTTTTAGAAGATGGTGTATCAAGTTTAGGATTAGGGACAGGAGTTATTATAGCAGAAAATGGGTATATATTAACAAATGAACATGTTTCAGGGAAAAAAAATAGTACTTGCTATGTCACAGCAAGTACAGGAAAAACATATACAGGAACAGTAGTATGGTCAAATTCAGATGTGGATATGGCAATTATTAAAATAAATGAAAAGAAGCTAACGCCTGCGGTATTTGGAAATTCGGATGAAGTAGAAGTAGGACAGACCGTATATGCGATTGGAAATCCCATCGGATATGAATTTCAAAGAACAGTTACATCAGGAATTATTAGTGCAAAGGACAGAACAATAAAGTTAGAAGAAAATGGGGAAGAGGTTTATATGGAGGACCTTATTCAAACCGATGCTACGATTAACCCAGGAAATAGTGGAGGGCCACTTATAAACGCGAGAGGAGAAATAGTCGGGATTAATAGTGTGAAAATTACATCAGCAGAGGGAATAGGGTTTGCGGTTCCAATTAATACGGTAAAAACGGTGATAGAGAGTTTTGCTAAAAATGGGAAATTTGAAGAGGCAAGGCTTCGGAGTATATGCATATGATACCAATACAATGCAGTATATGAAGGCGAAGTCAGATACAGGAGTATATGTTACTAAGGTAGTAGCTGGGACAGCAGCAGAGAAGGTAGGAATACAAAAAGAAGATATCATTTTAAGTATTGATGGTCAGGAATTGGAAAGAATGTGTGAGTTAAGGAGATATGTGTATACGAAAAAGCCGAAGGATGAGGTAATGTTGAGGATTTTGAGAGACGGTAGAGTGGTAGAGATGAAGGTGAAGCTGGGAAGTAGGTAAAAATAACATGTATGAAAAAGAAAAAATAACAAATACTATTGATAATATGTACAAGGAAGGAAGAGTGTAAATGAAGTCATATTGGATTGATAGTGAAAAAGAAAAGGAAAAATATAAAGAGTTAAAGGAAGACATTGAAACAGATATCTGTATTATAGGTGGAGGAATTACCGGCGTAAGTGTTAGTTATTATTTAAACAAGTATAAAATTAAAAATGTTATTTTAGAAAAGGATAGAATTTGTAGTAGAACAAGCGGATATAGTACAGCTAAAGTAACAAGTCAACATGGGTTGTTTTACAAATATTTAATTGATTCGCAAGGAATAGAATTTGCAAAGAAATATTATGAAGCAAATGAAGAGGCAATTCAAAATATAAGTCAAATAATTAATAAAGAAAGCATAGATTGCAATTTCACAAGAGAGTCAGCATATGTTTTTACACAGAAAATAGAAGATGTCCAAAAAATAAAAGATGAGGTACAGGCAGTACAAAGTTTTGGAGGAAAAGCGAACTATGTAGAAGCACAAGACATACAAATTAATAAAATAAATGCAGAAAGTGACTGTAGAATAAAAGCTCTAGCTGCTATTGAATTTCCAAATCAAGGAATGATAAATCCATACAAGTATGTATCAGGATTAGCAAAAGTGTGCGAAAATAGTGGCACGCAAATATATGAACATAGTAAAGTAATGGATTTTGAAGAAGCGGAAAAAGGATATCACATTATTTTAGAAAATGGAAGCAGAGTAAAAGCAAAATATGTCGTAATTGCAACCAAATATCCTATTGTTAATTTCCCAGGAATGTATTTTTTAAAAATGTATCAATCAACCAGCAATGTCATTGTAGTAGAGCCGAAAGGAGAGTTATTTGAAGGACTATATATTAATAGTGAAGACCCTACTATTTCATTAAGAACCATTCAAGAAAAAGGTGCAAATTTTGTTGTAGTTGCAGGATTTGACCATAAAACAGGTAGCAAAATAGAGTTAGAAAATGGATATCAGTATTTAGAAAAAGTGGCAAAGGATATGTATCCTAATTGCAAAGTAAAATATCGTTGGAACACAGAGGACTGCATATCGCTAGATAAAATACCATATATAGGGGAGTTTTCAAATACAATGCCACACGTGTATGTGGCTACAGGATATAACAAATGGGGAATAACCAGTTCAAATGTAGCAGCGAACATTATTGTAGACAAAATAATGGGAAAAGAAAGTGAATATGAAGAGGTATTTCGAGCAACAAGATTAGAACCGATGAAAAACCATAAAGAAATGAGAAATATGATAAAAGAAAGTATACATTCTTTGGTGCTTAATAAATTAGATATACCTGAAGAAACAGAAAGCCAAATTGAGAATGGGCAAGGTGGTATTGTAGAAATAGAAGGAAAAAAAGTGGGTATTTATAAAAATAATCAAGGAGAAGTATTTAAAGTAAAGCCAGTATGTATGCATTTAGGGTGTGAGTTAGCGTGGAATAATTTAGATAAAACTTGGGATTGTCCATGTCACGGGTCTAGATATACTTATGAAGGAAAGTTAATTTATGGGCCTAGTGTGAAAAATTTGGAGACGTATTAAGATTTGAAATTATAAAAATACACAGTTACTTTGTCTAACAAGAAACGTAAAGGAGTTCAATCGTGTTAGTCCAAAGCATAAAAGAATGATGAAACCGTTATTTGGTAACAAAGTACAGAATAATCGAAAGAATTGATTGACATAATTAGTAAGAGGTGATATAATTTGTGCATTGCGTAAGCAAAGCTAAAGAGTTCTTTTCCGTAGCAGAAACTATTTTACAAAGATAACATTAAAGGAGGAACAATAATGGAATTTGTAGAACGGCTACCCCAAAAGAAAGTAGAGGAATTTGCAAATATTTTGAAGTCTCTGATGGAAGTGAAAGAGCGTCTAATTGTATTTCAAAAAGACTACTGTCGCTATCTAATCTCAAGAGATGCCAATCCGTGGAATGCGAAAGAAGAGAAGGGCGGATGGGTGATAGGAATTTATTTCGAGTATGCCAAGCAATATAATGTTACCATAAGGATGGGGGATTATGATATAATTGCCTATCAAGTAGGCAATCTGTCAACAGAGACTATTAAAAAACAATATTTGCAGTTCATGTACCGAGAATTTGATGAAGAA
>CATKGX010000053.1 GCA_949747775.1 uncultured Clostridia bacterium
ACATCAACAGAAATTGTAGGAAGATTAAGAGATAGAGTAAAAAAAGAAAAAATACAAGATGAAGAAGGGGTAAAACAAGCATTAAGAGAAGAAATACAATTTGTATTAGACTCGGTAGAAAATGACTTAAAATTAGAAACAACTCCAGCTGTTATATTAGTAGTTGGAGTGAATGGAGTAGGAAAGACAACATCTATTGGGAAAATAGCAAACAGGTTGAAGCAAGATGGCAAAAAGGTGGTTATTGCAGCAGCGGATACTTTTAGAGCAGCAGCAGTAGAACAATTGGAGATTTGGGCAAAACGAGCAGAATGTGATATTGTAAAGAAGCAAGAAGGGATTGATCCTGCTTCTGTTGTATATGACGCAATAAAAGTGGCAAAAGAAAAAAAGGCAGATGTATTAATTTGTGACACAGCTGGAAGATTGCATAACAAAAAATACTTAATGGACGAGCTGATAAAGATAAAAAAAGTAATTGACAAAGAATTACCAGGAGCGTCAAAAGAAGTTTTAATGGTACTAGATGCTACAACAGGACAAAATGCAATAGAACAAGTAAAAGCTTTTAAAGAAACAGTAGACATTACGGGGTTAGTACTTACCAAATTAGATGGAACAGCGAAAGGTGGAGTGGTTATTGGAATTGTTTCAGAAAATAAAATGCCAGTAAAATTCATCGGAGTTGGAGAGCAAATAGATGATATGGAAATCTTTAATAGTACAGATTTTGTAAAAGCTTTGATATAAAGGAGTGAAGAAATGAACGAAAATATCAAAAAGGAAACTGAAGTTTCAAAAGAGGATATTACAAATGAATTAAGAGCTGCAAAAGAAAAAGAAAAGAAAGAAGCGGCAAGTAGAGTAAGAAAAGGGAAAACAAGAATGTGTATGGTACTTTTATTTTTACTTCTTACTATTGCTGTGGGATATGTTATTTTTAGAGGTGACTATTTAGAGACAGTAGAGATTGGTGGACAATATGTCAGTATATTTTGGCAAAATGTTAGTTCAATTGCTTTGACATTTGGTATTAATTTTATTGTACTATTTTTCATTATATATATAAATAACCGTAGAATCAAAAAAGGGGTAAAGGTGTTTTTTGACGAAGAGCACAGGGAAACGCCAAAATTACCGAATAAATCAATTGCATTTATTGTTTCAATTATTGTAAGTAGTATTACTTCAAAAGTAATTTTAAACACATATATGCTATGTATGAATAGCACTTCATTTGGTAGTGTAGACCCAATATTTGGCTTAGATATAGGATATTTTATGTTCCAAAAGCCATTTATTGAATTTATGTTGGTATATGCGCTACTTATAGTAGCTGGACTTACCATATATAATGTTATTTATTATATTGCAACTTTTAACATTTATTTTGAAGGAATTAGTAGAGAAACATTAAAGAAAAGTAAAATTTTAAAACAATTATTAAATAATATTATGATAGCAGCTATCTTGCTTGCTGGACTTACCATGTTACAAGTTCAAAATATAGGACTAGAAAAGTTTATGTCACTACAAGAAGATACATCATATTCTATTTATGGTGCAGGGGTAACAGATCTTACAATTAAATTATGGGGCTACAGAATACTTCCAATATTAATTATTATTTCAGTATATATGGCAATTAGAGCATTTAAAAAGGGAAATACTAAAAAAGTAATTTTAAATATAGCAGTAGTTCCAACATATATTGTAACTTTATTAATTGTAATGTTAACATTTCAATTAATATTTGTTACGCCAAATGAGTTAGATAAAGAAAAAGGCAATATCGAACGAAATATTAAAAATACAAAAGATGCTTATGGAATTAACTTAGAAGAAGTAAATATTGCAGGTGGCGGTACTACGGTTACAGAAGAAATGCTAAATAGTACAAAGGAAACGATAGAAAATATTGCAATTGTAGATAAGCAAGCTGTATTAAAAGACTTAAATGGAGTACAAACAGAAAAAGGATACTATACATATAGAACCACACAAATTGCAAAGTATAAAGTAGATGGAAAAAATCAATTGTTATATATTTCACCAAGAGAGATTAACAGCAATGGAACATATAATAATAAAACATATGAATATACACATGGATATGGGGTTATTGCTACATCAGCAGTAGGAACAAATGCAAATGGTAACTTAAACAAATTGCAAAAAGACTTTGTAACATCTAAAAAAGATATTGTTTCGATAAGTGAGCCAAGAATTTATTTTGGTATGCAAACCAATAACAATATTGTAACAAATAGCAATAATAGAAAAGAATTTGACTATCCAATTACCAATGGGACTACTTCAGAAAATACTGAAAATATATATGCAGGAAAAGCAGGTTTACAACTTAATTTCTTAGATAGGTTTATACTAGGAATAAAAGAAGGAGACTTAAGATTAGCACTTTCAGCCAATGTAAACCATGACAGCAAAATATTAACGAATAGAAATATTATTGATAGAGCACAAACCATTATGCCATATTTGTTATATGATACAAATCCATATATGGTTGTAAATGAAGAAGGCAGATTGATATGGGTATTAGATGCCTATACAACATCAAACAATTATCCATATTCACAAAAAACAATATTGCAATTAGATGCTATTAATAAATTAGAGTTTAATTATATTAGAAATTCTGTAAAAGTACTAATCGATGCTTATGATGGAACAATTGATTTTTATGTTACAGATAAGTCAGATCCTATTGCTAGTGCATATGAGAAAATTTATCCAGATTTATTTAAAAAGACAGAAATACCAGCAGATATTAGTAGCCAGTTTGTTTACCCAGAATTTTTATATAATATACAAGCAGGCATTATAGAAAGATATCACAATATACAAGCAGATGTATTATATAGAGGGGATGACGTATGGGATGTAGCAACACACAATACCAATAGAATTGCTACAAAAACAGGAACAGATATATCACCTTATTACACAATGGTAAAAACAATCGATACTGATGAAAGTAGACTAGGGCTTATATTACCATTTACACCATATGAAAAGCAAAATATTATTTCTTATATGGTAGGAACTTATGAAGAAGGAAAATCAAAACTATCTATTTATAAGTTTTCATCAGATAGTAACATTCTAGGACCAATGCAGTTAGATACACAAATAGAACAAGATGAACAAATTTCAAAAGAATTGGATGCATTAAATGTAAATGGAACTAGAATTACTAAAAATATGGTAATTGTACCATTAAACAATACACTTCTATATGTAGAACCAATTTATCAACAATATATTAATGAAGAAAATTCTGTACCAACTCTAAAAAAAGTAGTAGTTGCATCAGGAAACAAATTGGCAATAGGGGAAAACTTAACAGAAGCATTAAAAAATCTTGTTTCAAAATATGCGGTAGATATTGAGATTCAAAATACAGATAACATAGAAGACCTAATGAAAGCAATTGTAAAAGC
>CATKGX010000054.1 GCA_949747775.1 uncultured Clostridia bacterium
CGATGGAAAAGGAGGTGTAGTACCGCTACCAAATGAATATTACTATGTCGGAGGAGATATTGACACAGGATTAGTAATCTCAGATAAAGAAGGAGATACTATGGATGCATCTGGAACAAGTATGGGAAGTCAATTTGTGTGGATACCAGCAAATGCAGAAACACTAACAATATCGGAAGTGATAAAGTATGGAGGATTTTATATAGGAAGATTTGAGGCGGGTGTCAATAGTACTGTGTTAAGAACGAAAACGCAACGTACTATTGAGGTAGTAAGTAAACGTGGGGTAGCTCCGTGCAATTGGATGCCTTGGGGGGGACCAAACTTCGACGTGGATGCAATTGTTACGAGTACAGATAACAAGACAATTACAGGATCGACCTTCGGAGCGGTAAAAACGGCTAGAGACTTGTATGAACACCCAGATAGTGTAGAGAGTTTGTTATGTGACGACTGTCATTGGTCCGCTTTAACGACATACTGCGGGGAAAGTTTGACAGCTCCTGGTGGTGTGGGTAACATTAAACTAACAGGAAGCCATACGTCAGATGTCTCAAAAAATGTCTTTGATCTGGCTGGAAACTGTTACGAACTTATGTATTCTGGCCGCCTGTACCGGGAAAGGCTCCTTCCAAGTGGAGGAGGACTATGATTGGATCCTCGATGATCCTACGACCGCATTTGAATATATAGGGTTCAGGTTGGTTCTTTATATTAAATAGGACTGTTGAGAGCTAGATTGTTAAAGATGGGGCACAGTAAAGTGATGTGATCAAACAATCGTATATTATAATAAGTGTAGCATAAGACCCCCCTCTATCGATGAGGACTCAAAGTTATAGAGATAACAGTAACAAATAAGTAATTCGAGATACATTTTTGGAATTTAGAATTACTTATTTTTTGTTACCCATAGAAAATGTCGAAAACTTCTTTGTAATCGACAAAACTTCCTAAATTTTGCTATTGGAAAAATATGTAAAAGGCAGTATAATAGGACAAGCAAAAAAACGAAAGAAAAGGAGGAAAGTCTTTGAATATTAATTATAACCAAAATGAAAAAGTGTTATGTATTGAAATAACAGAAGAAATTGACCATCACGCAGCAGATAAAATAAGGAGGAAGGTAGACAATGAAATTACAAGATATATGCCTAGAAAAACTGTATTTGATTTTAGTAGGGTTACTTTTATGGACAGTGCCGGAATCGGAATGATAATTGGAAGATATAAAATGATGAAACTGATTGGTGGAAGTTTAGAAATAGAAAATGTAAATGAAAGTAGTAAGAAAATACTAGAAATGAGTGGGATACTAAAGATAATCCCAATTAGTGAATTAAAAATGGCATAGGAGGAAAGATGAAAAGTATTTATGATAATGAAATGAAATTAGAGTTTTTAAGTAAATCAAATAATGAAGCATTTGCTAGAATTACAGTTGCTGCTTTTGTTTCTCAATTAGATCCAACAATTGAGGAACTAGCAGATATTAAAACTGCGGTATCAGAGGCAGTAACAAACTGTATTATTCATGGATATGAGGATTGCGAGGGTGTAGTAAAGATTATAGGGAGAATTTTTGCCAATACCATAGAAATTGAGATTTCTGATACTGGTAGAGGAATTGAAAATGTAGACTTAGCAAGAAAGCCACTATATACCACAAAGGCGAATTTGGAAAGGTCTGGTATGGGATTTACTATTATGGAAAGCTTTATGGATGAAGTGGAAATTGAATCTGTGTTAGGCTTGGGGACTAAAATAAAAATGAAGAAGATGATAAAAAAGATACCAATTGAAGAAGATAGCCTAGAACTAATGAGTTTGGGAGGCATATAGAGTTAAGTGATAGAAAAGAATATGTATGAAAAATATGATAACCATACTGAAGATATTATCAAAGCCCAAAGTGGTAGTGAAGAAGCATTAGAAAAATTAATAGAAAATAATCAAGGACTACTTTGGAGTATTGTGAAAAGATTTAGTGGTAGGGGTTATGAATTAGAAGATTTGTATCAAATTGCAAGTCTAGGATTTATTAAATGTATTAAAAGATTTGATACAAGTTTTGAAGTAAGACTATCAACATATGCAGTACCATACATATTAGGAGAAATTAAAAGATACATACAAGAAGATGGACCAATAAAGGTAAGTAGAGCATTAAAGGAGTTAAATAGTAAAATAGCACTTGTACAAAAAGAGCACTTAAGAAAAACTGGACAAGATATAGGAATAGAAGAAATGGCAAAAGAACTTGGCGTATCCAAAGAAGAAATTACAATGGCATTAGAAAGTAAAAATCCAGTAACATCTATTTATGAGACAGAAGGCGAAGGCGATGATGGAATTAGTATGATAGAAAAAATATCAACCAATATAGATGAACAAAGTTTAATTACCAATAAAATTGCGGTTAGCGAATTAATTGAAAATCTAAAAGAAGTAGAAAAACAAGTTATATTACTAAGATACTATCGAGGAAAAACACAAACAGAAGTAGCAAAAGTACTAGGAACAAGCCAGGTGCAAGTGTCAAGAATTGAAAAAAGAGTGTTAGAAAATATGAAAAGAAAGCTAACAGATGATTTGGTATTAAAATAGATGGTGAGGCAAGGAGGATGGTATGAAAAAAATTTTATTGCTTGTTTTATCTTTTATTTTGATTTGTTTTGCAATACCTATTATTTTTACAACAAGACGTATTGATAAAGTAAATGCACAAACTACTGAAAACAAGAAAGTATCTGGACTATCGAAGTCTACATACGATTATAAAAAATATAATACGATAAAGCTTTACCATAAGTCTACTAAAAAAGTAGAGAATATAAAACTAGATGAATATTTATATGGTGTTGTTTCAGCAGAAATGCCAGCAAGTTTTGAAAAAGAAGCATTAAAGGCACAAGCAGTTGTAGCAAGGACATATACACTATATAAAATAGTAAACAATAATAAAAAACATGATAAAGCAGATATTTGTGATGACCCAGGTTGCTGCCAAGCATGGATTTCTAAGAATGATAGAGTAAGCAAGTGGGATAAGGAAAATAGAGAAGAGTACTGGAAAAAAATTGTCGAGGCTGTAAATGATACACAAGGAAAAATTGTAACATATAATGGCAAGCCGATTAATGCATTTTTTCATGCAAATAGTGGGGGAGCAACAGAAGCACCAGTAAATGTATGGGGAGGAACAGGACTGCCTTATTTACAAACCGTAACAACGGCAGGAGAAGACGCATATAGTCAATATAATTCAAAAGTTAGTATAACTAAAAAAGAATTTGAAAGCAAAATAAAAGAGGAACATAGTGATTTTAAAATTAATTACAAAGAGAAAGATTGTATTAAAATAGAAGAATATACAGAAGGAAATAGGGTAAAAACCATAAAAATAGGAAATTTGAAGTTATCTGGTGTTGAAATAAGAAGTATTTTTAACTTAAGATCAGCAAACTTTAAAGTAAGCTTAGATGAAAAAAATATAAAATTTGAAGTATTAGGATATGGACATGGAGTAGGAATGAGTCAAACAGGGGCAGACAGTTTAGCAAAGTCAGGTAAGAATTATGAAGACATTATTCACCATTATTACAAAAATGTAAAAATTGAAAATATGTAAGATAAATTTGTATAATTTTCTCAAAAATGTAAATAATGATTTTAAAGAAAAATCAAGGAGGAATATTTATGAGAAGAGAAAATAGGAGAAGTAGCGAAGATAATGGCTTAGATACTAAAAAGATATTATATATAGCAGGAAGCATTTTATCAGTTGCTATCATAGGATTTGTTGTTACATTTTTTGTTTATGGAAAAGGATTAAAAAAGGCTGATACAAACCTAGGTAAACTAGATACGAATATGACAACAGAGTATATGCAAAATACAGAAGAAGCAAGTTCAAGCTTAGGCAAAACGGTAAACGAAATGACCAATACATTAGCAAATGAAGTATTAGGAAATTCAAGCAATAATACAGTAAATGAGACCAATACTACTAAATATGCAGTAAATACTAGTAATGTAGAAGAAAAAACAACAACTCAAAATACAAAGAAAGACAAAGAAAGTACTGACAAAAGTAAAACAGCCAAAAATGAAACAAATAAAAAAGAAGAGGCAAAAACAGAAACAAAGGTGTCAGACCCTACTTTTAAAAGACCAGTTGTAGGTGAAGTTATTAGAGAATTTGCAAAAGACAAACTTGTATATTCAAATACACTTGCAGAATGGGTAACACATAATGGAGTAGACATTAAAGCAGATAAAACAACTGTTGTAAAAGTAGCTGCAGATGGAACTGTAAAATCAATCAAAAATGACCCAAGATATGGTTTAACAGTAGTAGTAGAACATACGAATGGATTTTCTACAGTATATTCAAATTTATTAACAGCAGAATTTGTAGTAGAAGGAGAAAATATAAAACAAGGACAAACAGTAGGAACAATCGGCAACACAGCATCTTTTGAAATTTCTGACGAGGCACATCTTCATTTTGAAATTACAAAAGATGGAGAATATTTAGATCCAGAGCTATATATAAAAGAATAAAAAATGAAAACCTGAGTAAACTTAGCTCAGGTTTTTGTTATAATATTCATGAAAATTACGAGCAATATAGAAAATAAACTATTTATATATTTGGACTTTCTTGTTAGCTTTAGTAACAAGAATCATAAGTTCATTTTGATTTAATTGATAGATAATTCAATCATAAAAAACAATTTACAATATTGAATGTAAAAAACGATAGACTGTGTGTTGCTGATATGATATAGTAAGGAAAAAGCAAGGAGGAGAAAATGAACTGGACAGAAGAGCAAAAAGAAGCAATTTATGAAAAAGATTCCAATATATTGGTTGCAGCAGCAGCAGGGAGTGGAAAAACAGCAGTACTTGTGGAAAGAATCATTCACAAAGTGGTAGATGAAAGAATTGATATAGATAAAATATTAGTAGTAACATTTACAAATGCAGCGGCATCAGAAATGAGAGAAAGAATTTTAGATGCAATATACAAAAAAATAGAAGAAAATCCAGAAGATATTAATTTGCAAAGGCAAATTACACTTTTAAATAAAGCAAGCATATGTACCATTCACTCCTTTTGTTTGGATGTTATTCGTAATCATTTTTATGAAATTGATACTTCTGCAAATTTTAGAATAGGTGATACAGCAGAAATTGAATTATTAAAAAATGATGTATTAGAAGAGATATTTGAAAAAAAATATGAGGAAGAAAATAAAGGATTTTTAAAATTAATTGATACATATACTGGTTATCGAGGCGATGAAGCTTTAGTAGAGTTAATTCTAAGTATTTACAAATACATACAAAGTAGTCCATATCCAGAAAAATGGCTAAAAGAAAAAGTAGATTTATTTGATATAGAAAACGAAAGAGACTTTTCAGATACCATATGGGGAAAAATTATTTTACAAGAAGTACAAGAGTTAATTTATGAATGTATGATGAAACTAAAAAAAGTACAAAATGACACATTAAAATTTAGTGAATTGGAAAAATATAGTAGAGTTTTAGAAGAAGATATAAATGGACTACAATATGTTTATCAAAATAGTAACACATGGGATAATACTTATAAAAACATTGCTGAGATGGAATGGAAAAAATGGCCAGTAGATAGAAAAGTAACTCTTGATATTAAAAATAAAGCAAAAGAGATAAGAGATAAGGTAAAAAAACAATTTGCAGGGATAGGAATCAATTGCTCTTCTAAAGAAGCAATAACAGATATTAAAATGATGTATCCTATTTTAAAAGAGTTACAAAACTTAGTAGAAGAATTTAGCAAAAATTTTGCAAGTAAGAAAAGGGAAAAAAATATTATAGATTTTAACGACATTGAACACTTTGCATTAAAAATCTTATTAAAGGAAGACACAGATAAAATTGAACCAACACAAGTAGCAAAGAAATATAAGGATAAATTTTTAGAAATTTTAATTGATGAATACCAAGACAGTAATATGGTACAAGAGTATATTTTAAATAGTATTTCAAATGGAAACAATATCTTTATGGTAGGCGACGTAAAACAAAGTATATATAAATTTAGACAAGCAAGACCAGAGTTGTTTTTAGAAAAGTATCATAATTATAAGCAAAAGAAAAATAAAGGGCAAGAAGACAGTTTGAAAATTCAACTATTTAAAAACTTTAGAAGTCGAGAAAATGTATTAGATATTACCAATTTGGTTTTTGAAAATATTATGAGTAAAGAACTTGGAAATGTAGAATATACAAATGAAGAATACTTAAACTATGGTGCCAATTACCCAGTACCAGAAGAAAATCAAAATTTTGCAGGAGTGGCAGAATTACATATTATTGATTTGAAAGAAGAAGATTTAGATTGTTATAAAACAGAACTAGAGGACAATCAAAAGGAAGAAGCGGAAGAAGAAAGAATAGAAAACAGTGTACTAGAAGCTAGATTTGTAGCCAATAAAATAAAAGAGTTGTTAGAAAGCAATTACCTAGTTTATGACAAAAAATGTGGTTATAGAAAAATAACATATAAAGATATTTGTGTCTTACTACGAGCGACTTCCAGCTTAGCGCCAATTTATGAAAAAGAAATTGCAGACTTAAGTTTTCCAGTTTTTAGCGATACATCAAGTACATATTTAGATTCCATGGAAGTGCAAACAATTATGGCACTTTTGAAAGTGGTTGATAACCCAATGCAAGATATTCCGCTTGTAACAGTACTTAGGTCATCTATTTTTCATTTTATTGATGACGAATTAATTCAAATAAGACTTTCAGATAAAAACAGTACTTTTTATGAGGCAATGCTAAAAGCAAGACTTGCAGTGTCAAAAGAACTAAGAGACAAAATAGAAAACGCAATTAATCAGATAGAAAAATGGCAAGAAGAAGAAAAAGATATAGCGTTAGATGAATTTATATGGAAACTATATAAAGAAACTGGATTTTATCACTATGTAAGTCTACTAGCAAATGGAGAATTAAGGAAAGCGAACTTAAAATTATTATTTGAAAAAGCAAAACAATATGAAAAAGCAAGTTTTAAAGGATTATTTAACTTTATTAATTTTATTGACAAAGTGAAACAAAATAGCAATGACATGGGAGCTGCCAAATTAATTGGCGAAAATGAAAATGTAATTAGAATTATGAGTATTCATAAAAGTAAAGGATTAGAATTTCCAGTAGTATTTTTATGTGGTACTGGTAAGAAGTTTAATATGCAAGATTTAAACAAACCAATTTTATTACATCAAGACATTGGCTTTGGAACAAAAATGATAGATTCTGAAAGAAAAGTAGAATATAATACATTAACAAAAGAAGCCATTCGTATTATCAGTAAAAAAGAAACAATTTCAGAAGAAATGAGAATACTATATGTTGCTCTAACACGTGCAAAAGAAAAATTAATGATAACAGGGCTTACAAAAGACTTAAGTAAAGCATTAGAAGAAAAGAAGCAATTGTTAAATGTATATGAACATTCTAAAAACAAAATGAATTCTAAATTAGTAGAAAAATATATCTCATATTTGGATTGGCTAGAACTTGTATACATGCATCACGAAGGAGAAGTAGAAAATGTGATGCTTTTAGAAAAACATAAAAGAGAGGATATTTTAAAAGGCGTACAAAAAGAAGAGAAACAAGAGATTGATGTTGAAACCATATTAAAGCAAAAAATAGAAAAAGTAGAAAAGGAAGATTGGCACAAAGAAGAACAAGAAAAGGTAGCAAATCTGCTACAATGGGAATATCCATATCAAGAATCAGCTAAAATACCAACGAAAACATCAGTAACTAAGTTAAAACAGTTAGAAGAGACTACTGATATAGAAGATTTAATAAAATATCAAAAAGAGCAAATAGCATTAACCTATATGCCTAAGTTTATGGAAAAAGAACAAAGATTAACACCAGCACAAAAAGGAACATTAATGCATTTATGTGTGCAAAAATTAGACGAAAAAAGGGATTATACTCAAAAAGATATTGAAGAGTTTGTACAAAAATTATATGAAAATGATATGATTAGTGAAATAGAAAAACAAAGTGTAAATATACCAGTATTATATCAATATACAAAATCAAAATTATTTGAAAGCTTAAAAACAGCGAAAAAAATATATAAAGAACAACCATTTTATATTAATATACCAGCTAAGGCAATTTATGAAAATGGAGCAGAAGAAGAAAAGATTTTAGTACAAGGTATCATTGACTTATACTATATTGATAAAGATGACAAACTAATATTAGTAGATTTTAAAACAGACTATATAAAAAAAGGTGAAGAAAAACTGTTAGAAGAAAAATATAAATTGCAACTAGAAATATACCAAAAGGCATTAGAAGAAACATTAGGAAGAAAAGTAGATACAGCAATGATATATGCATTATCATAAAAAAGTATGACAAATTAATAAAATGTGATATAATGGGACAAAAATAAAAAACGTGGAGGAACAATGGGAGATTTTGTGCATTTACATATCCATAGTGAATTTAGTTTACTAGATGGAGCGAATAGAATAAAGGACTTACCTGTAAGGGCAAAAGAGCTAGGAATGGATGCAATTGCAATTACGGACCATGGTGTTATGTTTCGGAGCAATTGATTTTTATAAAGCATGTAGGGCAAATGGCGTAAAACCAATTATTGGTTGTGAAGTATATGTGGCGCCAAGAAGTAGATTTGACAAAGACCCCAACTTAGATAGCAAATACAACCATTTAATATTACTAGCCAAAAACAATGAAGGATATAAAAATCTCTCAAAGCTTGTTTCTTTAGGGTTTGTAGATGGTTTTTATTATAAACCACGTATTGATAAAGAAATACTAGAAAAATATCATGAAAACTTAGTGTGTTGTAGTGCATGTTTGGCAGGAGAAATTAGTCAAGCTATTTTAAAAAATGATATGGAAGAAGCGGAAAAAGCAGCATTATGGTATAAGGAATTGTTTGGAGAAGACTATTATTTGGAAATACAAAATAATGGTGTAAAAGAACAAGTGCTAGTGAATCAAAAATTAGTAGAGTTATCAAAAAAATTAGATATTCCGCTAGTTGCAACAAATGATGCGCATTATCTAAAAAAAGAAGATGCCTATAATCATGAAGTACTACTTTGCATTCAAACAGGAAAAAGAATGACAGATGAAGACAGAATGCGTTTTGACACAGACGAGCTATATGTAAAATCTCCAGAAGAAATGAAGGAATATTTTGCAGGTGTTCCAGAAGCAATAGAAAATACGGTAAAAATTGCAGAAAAATGCAATGTAACTTTTGAATTTGGACATACTATTTTACCAAATTATGATGTACCAGAAGGATATGACACACATTTTGACTATTTAAAGAAGCTAACAGATGATGGAATAACAGCAAGATATGGGACACAGCCATCATCAGAAATTATAGAAAGAAAAGACTATGAACTAAGCGTTATTCGAAAAATGGGATATGTAGACTACTTCCTAATTGTATGGGACTATATTAACTATGCTAAATCAAATGGCATACCAGTAGGACCAGGACGTGGTTCAGGAGCAGGATCTATTGTTGCTTATGCAATAGGAATTACAGATATAGACCCTATTAAATATAGCTTAATTTTTGAGAGGTTTTTAAATCCAGAAAGAATTAGTATGCCAGATTTTGACGTAGATTTTTGCTACGAAAGAAGACAAGAAGTAATTGACTATGTTGGCAGAAAATATGGAGTAGATCACGTTTCGCAGATTATTACATTTGGTACTATGTCTGCTAGAATGGTTATTCGTGATGTGGGAAGAGCGCTAGACTTGCCATATGCAGAAGCGGATAAGTTAGCTAAAATGATACCAAATGAATTACACATTACAATTAAAAAAGCAATGGAACAAAATAGAGAACTTGCAGAATTATATGAAGCAGACCCAGAAATAAAGAAACTACTAGATACTGCTATGGCATTAGAGGGAATGCCAAGACAGGCATCAACCCATGCTTGTGGAATTGTTATTACAAAAGACCCAGTAGATACTTATGTACCACTTTATTTCCGCGAAGGTGCTATTTCAACACAGTATATTATGACCACATTAGAAGAGCTAGGCCTTTTAAAAATGGACTTTTTAGGATTAAGAACCTTAACCGTTATCCAAGATACGAAAGACTTAGTAAAGCAAACAAGAGGAATAGAGGTACAATTTGATGAAGATATGAATGATCCGCAAGTATATAGACAATGGCAAGAGGGAACATCTGTAGGAATATTCCAATTTGAAAGTCAAGGAATGACGAACTTTATGAAGGAATTAAAACCAGATGGTTTGGAAGACATTATAGCTGGTGTTTCGCTATATCGACCAGGACCAATGGACCAAATTCCAAGATATATTGCCAACAAAAAAGATACAGAGCATGCCATATATACACATCCAGCATTAAAGCCAATTTTAAATGTTACCTATGGTTGTATGGTATATCAAGAACAAGTTATGCAAATTGTAAGAGACTTAGCAGGATATTCTTTAGGAAGAGCGGACTTAGTAAGACGTGCTATGGGTAAGAAAAAGCTAGATGTTATGGCAAAAGAACGTGAGATATTTATTCACGGACAACTAGACGAAAATGGAAATATTGTTGTACCAGGCTGTGTTAGAAATGGAATTGATGAAAAATCAGCAAATACCATATTTGACGAAATGGCAGAGTTTGCCAAATATGCTTTTAACAAATCACACGCAGCCGCATATGCAGTACTTTCATACCAAACAGCATATTTAAAGACGTATTATCCAGCAGAGTTTATGGCAGCAATGCTAAACAGCTTTTTAGGAAATTTAGATAAAATACCAGGCTATATAGATGAATGTAAAAGACTAAACATTGATATTTTAAAACCAGACATCAATAAAAGCTATACCAAATTTACGGTAGATGAAGGTAAAATACGCTTTGGTTTAGGAAGCATCAAAAACGTAGGAACTTCAGCAGTTGATGAAATTGTAAAAATAAGAAATGATGGTGGAGCATATCAAGATTTTGCAGATTTCTGTGAAAGAATAAAAGATGTATCTGTTAATAAAAAATGTGTAGAAAGTCTTATAAAAGCAGGAGCATTTGATTCATTTGAACAAACAAGAGCAACTCTTATGGAATCATTTGAAGCAATTATAGATAGTATTTCTGACAGTAGTAAAAAAAGCTTTGATGGACAAGTATCTATGTTTGACTTAGGTGGAACAAGTGAACAAGAGAAAAAAGAAATGCAAGAATTAAAATATACTTACAAAATTGCACCAGAATATTCAGAAAAAGAACTTTTGTCAATGGAAAAGGAAATGCTAGGACTATACATCTCTGGACATCCGCTAGAAGAACTAAGAGAAGAAATAGAAAAACAAACCAATATTAATACATACCAAATGAGACAAGCGGGAGCATCAGACTTAAGCGATGAAGCAAGACTAGAAATGCTAGAACAAGGTAATATCCTAACGAAAACAGGAGAAAAATTGCAAGATGGAAAGCCTGTGAAATATGCAGGAATTATATCAAGTGTCAAAAAGAAATACACAAAGAACAATAAAATTATGGCATTTGTAACAATAGAAGACTTATATGGAGTTGCCGAAATTATTGTATTTGAAAGTTGCTACCAAAATTGTTCAAACTTACTTATGGTAGATAACATTGTATTAGTAGAAGGAAGATTAAGTGTAAGAGAAGACGAAGACACCAAAATTGTAGCAAAAGAAATAAAAGAATTTGGCATACAAAAAAAGAAAGTATTATCATTAGATATTACAGACCTAGATGATAAACAAAAAGAAAAACTAAGAGGTGCTATTAAATTCTTTACAGGAGAGATGAACAATATTCAACTACAAATTGTAAATGGAGAAAGAAAAGATATGGCAGGTGGAATTTATATAACAGATGCAATTTTGGCAGAATTTAAAGAGCTGATTGGTGAAAATAGAGTTCGTGAGTGTTTGAATACTGATGGATAAAAGTGAAGAGAGTTGCTAGTGAGAGGCAGGAGGAAAGTAATATATTTTTTCAGAAAAGTGATTGACAATTTATTACAATTATCATATACTAATTATAGTAAAAGACAGGAGAAGCTAAGCCGTTAAGTTAGCAACAATAAAAGATATTGGGGGCTTGATTTTTTAACCAAGCTCTCTTTTTATGCAAAAAATAGGAGGTTATAGTGAAAAATTTATATTTGATAAGAGTAAAACAAGAGTATATTAAATATCTAAAAAGTTTTGATGCTAATGTACAAGATAATGCAAACGAAAAGAAAAATAAACCATATTTAGGAGTGTTGCTACAAAAAGAAGAACAAAGATATTTTGTTCCATTATCCTCTCCAAAGAGAAAACATCAGAAATTTATAGAAATGGAAAGAATGGGAAAAATACCAATTGATGTGTTTCTGATTAAAGAGAGAAACAATACAGAAAAAATAATAGGAGTTCTAAATATCAATAATATGATTCCTATTACAGATGAAGTAATAGAATACTTTAATATAAAAGAAGATAAAGATTATGGATTATTACAAAAAGAACATATCTATTGTATAAAAAATCAAACAGAAATTATAAAAAGAGCAAATAAAGTATATGATTTGGTAACAAAACACAATAAGTCATCACTAATAAAAAGAAGTTGTAATTTTAAGTTATTAGAAATAAAAAGTAAAGAATATATAAATGATGGTAGCACAAGGAAAAGTTGACATAAATTAGAAAAGGGTATATAATAAAAGAAGCGATTTATTAAAAATTACAACATGCGATAAGCATAAAGGAGGACATCATGGAAATTTTTGTAATAGTAAATCTGGTAGGACTTATAATTTGCTTTTTTGTTGCTAGAGACATGGTCAAAAATCGGAAAGGATTGGCCAAAGGATTAGCAATTGGAAAAGACGATGAAGAAGTCATCAAAAAAATGAAAAAAATAGCCACAGATATTATATCAACTGGAAAGTTCGTAATAATAGATGAGGAGAATCCAGACGACAACACATTAGAAGGATACGATGTCAAAATATGTACTAAAAGCGGTGTTGTCAGTAAGGTAGAAGTTGAAACTTCTAAGACAC
>CATKGX010000055.1 GCA_949747775.1 uncultured Clostridia bacterium
ATTTTGTCTGTGTAGGTAAATGTCATGTTTTTCATTGCTTGTTCGTTTGGAATTTTAAATACTAATAGATGTTTTTCAAATTTACCTTTGATTTCTGAATTTTGGTATGTATGTCCCAAATCCATTAGGCGATCTTTATATTTTTGATTATGGTAATATTTTTTGCCATCTATCTCTAATGAGATCATGGCAGTGTCAAATTCTTTGGATCTTCCTTTTACTTTTACATTCATTTCTAATACAACAAGTTTATTATTTTTATCAATTGTTTTTCCTTTATAATCTTGATTCGTAATATAACTATCTGTAATTCCTAAGTTAAAACTAGTAGTAGAAAATATGATGTCTTGTTTTACTTCTCGGTTATAGATTCCTGAATTCATATAAACAATAAAAATCACTGAAGCAAGTACAATTAAGATTCCAACATCAATTAGAAATCGATGTTCAAAATAACTATATTTAGCAAATCTAATAAATCGTTTGAATCCTCGGTGCATTTGATTGGTATTTACTTCTAAGCTTACTTCAAATTCTTCATTGTCTGTTTCACTAATGTCTAGTTCTTCTAAGTCTTGTCCAAAGTTAAATTTTTTGATATCGAATCCAGTTGCTCTGATTAGTGATGTAATCAGTGAAGCACATTGGAATCCGACTAATATGGTAATAAAGTCTCGAAACAATCTAACCGTTCTAGCTTCCAATAAAATTGCTTCCATTTCTGTCATCATAGAGTATGATAGATTGTAAAGTACTAAGATTGCTATTGCCAAGGCAATGTTAAATATGTAAAGAAAAATCGGTTTCTTTTTAACTGACATTAAACTAATAATAATTAGGGATAATACAATGATAAAAAACGGAAATATAAACATCCAAATATTGAATATTGTATTAGTAATGTTATCGGTTGCTGTTGTTTGATTTGAACGAATGTATTCATTTAAAAAACTTAAAATAATATTACTTCGATACACTAGAAAGGCAATGACTAATGTTAATAATACATGTATTAGCTTAAAATATTTGATTAATAATGCATATGGTTTTCTTAATATCACATCGATCGCCCTTTCTACTATCTTATTTATATTATAGCCTATAATTGGTAAAAAAAAAAGAAGTTTTTCTTTTTTTGTTGTTTTTTTGAGTTTGTTGTTAAAAATGGGTCTTGATTTTTTATTTTATTCAAGCACTACCACCCGGAATGAGCGGTTATTGTTTGCACCACCACTGGCGCTATTGAAGTTAAACATTCCTGCATTGGACGTAACATTATATCCACCACCACGAAGGAACCACGGGTCACTTGAAGAAACAAAAGTGATGGAATCAGCATACCATCCGCTCGTCTCGCTTAGTGCATGTCCGTAACATATTCCTGAGTTACATGCCGTTGCGGCTGACGTTTTTGTATAATTATCATAATATTTTGCTGCTGGTAAACTACCAAATCCTGCATTCCCTATTGTATTACTATATACTCCCATTATGTATTCATATGCTCCTCCACTCATGTCATATATTCCATATATTGTTCCACTTGTACTTGCGCCTGTTCCTCCTGTACTTTTCTCATATGTATAATGACAACCATTACTTCCTGAGGTTGCTGGTGCACCACTACTACATCCTGTTATATAACTATCTGATTTATTGTGATATAATTCCTTATTTGCTCCGCTATAGCTACTATTTCCGTATTTTCCATATTTACTTTGTGATAGATATGCTACCGCTCCCCATTCACTGTTCTTCATCATATGCGCATCTGCACTTGTACTTATTCCGTAACTATTTCCTGACGCACTAAATTTCTGCGCTGTTAAAAACTGTGCACTTACATTCTGATTTCTTAGTGAAGTTATATTTGGCTTTATCGTTGGCGTACTCGCACTTCCTGTCGTTTCAAATTTTCCTATCCATATTCCTGTTAACTCTGTTCCTCCAAATGTAAATGCTGGATGAATTTTATAGTTACTACTTGGGCTTGTTTTATTTGTTTCTATGAAATTGATATTTATTTGACCTGGTGCTGATGAGTTTCCACCTGCATAGTTTGCCCCTAGATTTGTATACTGATATTCATATCTTGGAATCCATACAAAATATGCATTGATTGCGCTCTCTGGTATTGTTGTTCCTACAGAGACATTTCTGTAACTACTTGTTACACTCGCTGCATTCGCCCACATTTGTGTGTTATAGTCATACCATTGATTACTTCCTGATCCATTTTCACTATCTGCTTTTATCCAATTACTTCCATTCCATTTTACTGGTACTAATCCATTTGTCAAGCTTGGTTTATTTGCTCCTGTTGCATCCACATTTGGCGCTTTTATGATAATTGTTTTACTTGCACTCGTTGCCAATCCTGTATTTCCTGTTGCTGTACATGTTACTGTGTGTGTTCCTACTGCCAAACTACTTGTATTCGTTACTACTCCTGTTCCTACTTTACAACTGACACTTCCTGTTCCACTAATACTCCATGTTGGTGTATTAAAGTAGGTACTTTGAATTACATTGCTTGCTCCTTGATTTACTGTCACACTCGCTGTATCTTTCACTGTAAATGTTGGTTTTGTTACATCTATTTTATATTGGTCACTATCTAAAGTACTCACATTTCCATGCTCATCACTTCCTGTTAGTTTAATACTATAGATCCCACTTTCATTTAATGGGACATTTGCTTCGGCACTTTTCCTACTCACACTTACATTTTGGACTCCTTTTGATGTCCCATCTTTTATGACTTCATATGTAAATGTTTTTAAATTACTATTGTCTGTTGCTGCTACTGTTATGGTCTGTTCTTTTGTCCATATCTCACTTCCTGCATTACTAAAGTTTAATATTGGTCCTTCTGCTTCTACTATCGTAAACTTTCTTACTACACTTTCTTCATTCCCTGCTTGATCTATTGCCTTATAAGTAACTGTCTGTTCTCCTAATATTGCTGATAGTGAACCTATCGTTTCTATTACTGGATTTGAATCTACATTGTCACTTACTACTACTCCTTCTAATACATTATAAGTTGTTACTTCTGTTATTTTGATCACTGTATTCTCTGGTACTGTTATACTTGGTATGGTATGATCTATTTTATATGTTTTACTTAATGTATTTGTATGTCCATGATTGTCTGTTACTGTTACTACTACTTCATAGATTCCTGTTTCATTTAATGTCAATGTTTTTGTTAATTCTGATACTGTTTCATTTGATACTGATACTCCATCTTTCGTAACTTCATATGTAAATCCTGTTACTG
>CATKGX010000056.1 GCA_949747775.1 uncultured Clostridia bacterium
AATTGCTTTTTTACTATACTGCTTACCATATTTTTCACTTATAATATCTGTAGCAAGGAAATTACTTGCAAACATAATATTTCCAAGTGAACTAACAAGTCCCAAAATATTCACTGTTTTACAAACTAAAATATTAGCAATCACTGTTGCAATACTTACCCAAACAAATAATCCTTCTTTCTTAAAAAATTTTTCCATTAGTACTACTGCTATGAAGCATAATATAATGCTTCCCATTCCTAATACAATATTCATTTTTCTTCACTCCTTCATTTTTTTAAAGTAGGTTTTAGGATTAAACTACTTTTTTATTTTACCAAACAAAATTAGACTTTAAAGCTTCTCCATTATCTACGAAAATGTCTTCACCTGTCATACTTTTGTTTTTTACTGCAATAAAATATGCAAATTCAGCAATCTCTTCTGCTTTAGCCCATTTATTTAACAAAGTTTCATTTAGCACTTCGTTCCATAATTTTTTAGAATTCATAATATGTTCATTCAGCTTTGTTTCTACTCCCCCAGCCGAAATACTGTTACTTGTTGCACCATATTTTGCAATTCTTAAAGCTACATTTTTCATATATGCTACCATTCCGCCTTTGCTTGCAACATATTCTGGAAATTCTGCTCCTGTCCTTGCAGATGCTGAGGCAATAAATACAACAGATTTAATGCTACTTTGTATTCCATACGCTTCTGTAATATTAATGGTACCTTTTAAATTAATGTCAATATCTCTTCCACTTTCTTGAACACCAGCATTATTCACAAGAACTTCTACACCATCAATTTTAGGTAAATTTCTGTCTAAAATATCCCTTTTAATATGTGTATAGTTATCATTTTCTATGGTACTATCCTGAATATCCATTCCAATCACTGTATGATTTTCACTTAAAAACTTTAAAGCAATTGCCCTTCCAATCCCAGAAGATGTTCCTGTTACTAAAACCTTCATTTCTGCCTCCTTACATATTTTTAACACAAAACACATTATATCACTTTTATAGATAATTGTAAAATAAAGTCGATTTTTTATAAGTGTTACAAATAGCTATCCATTTAAGTAGCTAATATTGGGCAACACAAAAACCCTAAATAGGTAAACTATCTAGGGTTTTTGCTAGCTTATAGAATTTCTATTTTAGCTAAATTTAATCAACCATAGGAATAAATGTCGCTTCTACCATAAATGGTAAATCCGCGTCCATTAAACCTTAACTTCGACTCTTCGTCTACTACACTACAAGTAAATTCCTTTGCTGTATTTTTAACAATATTCGTTCCAGTAATAATGCCGTTTCCTGGGTCATAAATGGTGTTATTATAAAAATCAATATTACTTAATGTTTGTGCCTCGTATGCAATGATATCATCGTCATATTCAATTTTGTTCTTACCAAATAGCATTGTACGGTATTTACCGTTTGCCATTTGATACACAAATAGCCATTTTCCAGTTACCTTATCATATCTCATAACATATTCCTTAATTTTGCTAGAACATCTGATTTCAAAGGTATAATCCTGCGTTTTGACAACTGCCATTCCTGTATACATTGACACCGAAAATACTTTTCCGTTTTCTCCTACTGTAAACAGTCCATTATACACCTGTCCCAAATAGCTAGGCATATTTCCATGTTCTGTAACAGCAAGCTTTACTAGGTTATTTCCTTTATCAATATAATAGATATCCGCGTTTTTTACAACGTATGCTGACTTATAAGCCCGCTCAACAACAGCAACTTTTTGGTCATTTTCATTATAAATTTCAATTGCACCATCACTGACAACATAAGCATTTTTACCATCAGCCGAAAAATCTATTCGGCATCCCTTTGGCACAGCAAACTTTCTACCAGTTTGCATATGAACCGCTTCGCCTGCCTTATTCAAATAATGTACATTACTAAGAATATAGGCACAATCTTTGGCAGAAAACACCATTGTAATCTTGGGGCCTTTAGCCGTTTGCGTAACTTTAGCCACAATGGGCGCCACTTTAACCTGAGCATTTGCATTGCAAATAGGACATTCATTATATTTAGAATAATAGTAAATATCATGTGTACTACAATACTTCATGTTTTGCAAAAGTTCTTGCAAGTCTGGCGTAATATCAAATTTCTTTCCTTTTTCGAAAATTTGTAAGAAATCATCACTCAATTTTGGTGACATCCAATTCCAGCTTTTAATAATTTTTGGTATCTTAATATCTTTTTGGTGTGGGCCTAAAACTGAAATCTTTCGATTCATTCTCTCAATTGCAGTCATCTTTTTGTCTGGCAAATATATTCCACCAAATGGGTGAATTCCTGTTATCATATTAAAAGTAAGCACCGCGAAATTATAGTGCTCATTTTCCTCTGAAAACCGAATGCTTCCGTTTAGAGCATAGCTGTCTGGGCAAGTAAACATTTCTGTATAAGCATCTGGCTGAAATTTTCCTTCCACGCCCCAGCTATCTACATCAATGAAATAGTGAGACTTGCCACTAATTTGGAAATTAAAATCACTAACATCTCCAATCAGAATTCCCTGCCCATGTAGTTGCCTCATATCCTTTCCAAAGTTTGTCATAATTTGCAGTACATCTTTATTAGAAAGATGTGCACCTGCCAAATATTTAGGCTTTGTTAGCATGTGCAGGTCTTCTGCGCCAATTAACTTTTTCATAACATAACCTACAAATTTTCCATTCACTGTAACAATATCTTCTGGGCATCCAATTACATTTGGCGGAAGCTTCGCCTTTATAGAAATAAAGTATTTAACCTTTTTCTCTTTTTGATTTAAGCTTACCTTAGCATTGTATAGTTTAATTACATGATTCCTGTCATATTCATAAATACTTGCCTCTCCGCCTTCTGCTATTTTTGTAAGACTTTCGATGCGCCTCCGGCTATTAAAATTAATTGCCATTTTTATTCCTCCTTAGAAGCAAATGGAAATATCGTCATGGAATATTCTATTTCTACGATTATTTCGGTTAATCAGTGTTTCTAATTGAGGTTTCTTTCCTTCATGCAAAAATTGCATCAGTTTTGTTTTTTCAACATCAAACATCTTATCCCAAAACCGAAGTCCATCACTTGCAACTCCTACATTAAAATACTCATCTTTACGAAAACGTGTTACTTTAAAGTTTACACCTTCTTGATATTCTACCAAAACGGACTTATCTGTAATATAGTTATAAATGTAGTAAGCAGGATATTCCCCGTCATCTAGCTTATCAAAAGTAATAGCTTCGCTATTTTCTTTGATGATGTAACCATCTCCACAACTATACACAACAAATTCATCTTCTAATTCCAAACACAACAAAATAGTAAAACAATAATTCTGAAAAATAAAAGCTGTATCGCTACAAAGTCCTAGCATCTTTTCAAAAATGCTACCAATTACCTCTAGTACGTTTTCCTCAGTAATTGTTTCTCCTTTGTCAACATACTCTTTTACTTTTCTAGCAAAAAGTTGCCCAAAAAGTTTAGCACCTACTTCAGAATGCTTACCCGAGCCACAGCCATCCATGACTACTTTCATGTTAAGAATTTGAAAAGCAAAGTCTTGGTTGTTTTTATTGGCAAAATCATGGTCTATCCCCATTTTGCTAACCCGAATAATCTTTCTGTCTGGCACTTTTTCTAATTTTACTTTTTTAGGCTCTTCTACTTTTTCAGGCGTCTGCTCCTTATTGGTGGCAGTTGGTATTTCTGTTGTTTCTACTGTTTCTGTGCTTTTTTGCTTCTCTCCTTGTGTCTTTTTTTGGTCTTGTGCCACTGTTCTTTGCGCTTCTGTTACTTTTACCGATGCTGTTTCTTTTGGCTTTTCTGCTACTTGCTTGGTATCTGCCATCACTGGTAAAGTCACATTTTCTACTAACTTCTTAGAAACCTCTTGTGCTTTTATCACTTTTGCTCCCATTTCTGTTCCTTCTTTCTTTTGTTGTATTTGCGTATTGTTAAAATGGCGGAATAAATCAAGGAATGATGACATATGTCTTCCTCCTAAAGTAAATATTTTTAAGCATTAAATGAATCCTTTTTTTAGCAAAAAGGGGATTGCAGCGCAATCCCCTTCTTTGTTTAGTCGGTATTTGTTCTTCTTTTACACGTCAAAGAATCCGCCGTCGTCGACTGCCGCTCCAGCACTTGCCTTCTTAGAAGCCGAAATAGCACTCTTGGAAACCAAATCGATAATCCTGCGAAGCGCACTTTCGTCATTGGTGACTTCTTTTACATTCTTGGGTTTCACCCCAATCGTGTCTGCAATGCCAAAGGCATCCTGTCCAAATGCGATAAAAGCAACTGTAATTTCCTTAGAATACAGGTCTTCGACAGCCCTTCTCGCGTCACCAGCCCGCTGATTAGAAGCATTGTCATAACCATCTGACAAAATAATCATGCAAGCCCGCACATTGGTACCATTGTTCTCCAGCTGTTCCTTGTAATCAAGCAGTCGCTGACGCCTTTCGATAATCGAATCGTACAGTCTTGTTACACCACCAGTATCATAATCTGTATTCAGATCTTCGGGCGCCACATAACCACCTGTCTGAATGACTTCATTAAAGATGGTTTTGCTTACCAGCATCTCGTCTGCCTGCTTTGAATTGCAAATAGAAGTTTTGTAATGCTGCAAGCAATCCCGCATCACCGCATCAAAGTCCCACATAGAACCTGAACCATCGATGATAAAGTCGACCAACAGCATGGTGGGATACGCCACATCGTCAACATTCGCATTTGCAGCATGGGTCTCGTCCAGTCCATCAATTACCAGCTCGTCCAAGTACTCTTTTGCCATGATAAAGTCCTCCTTTAATGTTGTTAAGTATTTTTGTTTTTGACTTGCTTTTTGAGTAGCTTTTAGGCTGCGAGTGTGATATCAGTAGACTTCGCAAACCGAATACCATAGCTCTTTTTGAACATGTCGAATACCTGAGCCGTTTCAGCTTCATAGCCCGGAATCGGAGAAGTGCAATCTTCCAGAATAATAATCTTCTGGGTAATCTCCGGTCTATTGGCAAAGTGCTCTGCAATCTGCCTAACAGACTCCATCAAACAATGGCTTGCCGCTTCCCCTGCAACATAAATTTCGTCATAGGTTTCTACAGCGGTCAAAACTTCTATATTGATGAAATTGTTTTTACTGTACTCAGGCTTAATAATGCCATACATCTCGCTATACGGGTCATCACCCTTGCGAATCATGGGGTTGCGAGTTTTACGCGCAACAGAATGGAAATAAACCATCTTGGCAAACTCATTTTCCAGAGTATGCCCCTCTGTTCCCTCAATAGTGTGATACGGCCATATGCACAGCTTCTTTTTAGCCGTCTGCTCCAACTGCTTCAGATATTCTGCCGATTCCTTGGCGGCAATAAGAGCACGCCAATTCCCACTCACCAGATCATCATGAGTGATGATGGTGTACGGTGCCGGATGGTCGCCAGCAGTATTACTCCACCAACACGGGTGGAAAATCTGCTGCGCGGTATGAGTATCCATACTGCTCATAACCTTGGTAATATAGGCCATGTTATTGTAAATAAAACACGTCAAGCGCTCTACATCGCCAATAGAACCAGGTACAGCCAGTGACCCGCCTTTGCACAGGTCTGCCATCAGTTCGTCATACTCTTTGTTTCCAGTAGGCGTCCACTGCGGACCTTCCATAAAGTCCTTCTGCACATCAATTGCCAAAACCAGGCGCCTTATTCCGTCTTTATATGCGGGCGTAAAGCTTTCCTGCTCAGCCAGTGCAAAAATAGCATTCAGGTCTACTGCGCCGTGCCGGCCAATCTTGCTAATGTCAACAATCTGCTCGTAACTTGTTTTCATGTAGTTACCTCCTAAAGTTGATTAAATAATTTTTGCTAGTCATTTGACTGCTGTTTGCCTCCTGTCTCTTTTTGTACCTCCTTGTTGTTATAAGAGACATACAGTTTTTATTAGCAAAGCAATCATTTATTGACGTTTCCTATTATATCATACTAGTTTACATTTGTAAATGGTTATGTTAAGTTTTTTTGTTGTATATGAGATTGTTGTCTTTCTAAATCTCATCTTAAAATTCTTTCTTTTATCATTATTGCTATGCTTTCTTCCTAATCTATTGTTACCTCTGATATAGCTCGTAAACTCATATGATTTCTCTTTTGCTTTTCTTGAATCCATATTCTTCATATCTCCTTTAACCACACGTTTTTCAATAGTATTGAGCAAGTTTTTACCTCTCTAACTCCTTCATTTTTCTTTGTTTTATTGATTTTATCTGGATATAAATACCACATAACTGCCTAAAACACCTTGTCCACTTACCACATTTCAAAATCCAGAACTACATATACAGTAACACACGGAACGAACCATCGCTCCCCAAGGTAAACATTGGATTATTAGAACGACTACTTGTATAATCTCGGAACCTACCATCTCCTCTATACGTACAACAACGAGCATTAGCACTATCCACTGCCGTAGAATACTCTGTTGTCCATTCATTACAGTTAGCTGCCATATCAAAGATTTTACATACCTCATCTCCTGTTTCTCCTGTTTTTAATAGCTTTTGATTTCCTGTTGTATTTTTACTTGCATTCGCATAATTATTATGTCCCATTGCTTGAATATATACTATCGTTGTATCCCATCCATAACTATTACATAAATCACTCTCCGCTTCTACTTTTGTATTTCCTTCATACATTTTTCGACTTGCTGTTGCAGCAACTGATTGTTTAACATTTCCCCATACATTTGCTATTTTTGATGCAGGTTTACTACTATCAATTATTGAATGGCTTGCTTCATATCGTGCTAAGTAATAGCCATGGTTGTCTCGCACACTTTCTATAAACGCCTGTAAATTTTTAGCAGTAGTATTGGTTCCATCTTTTCCAGTACTATTATTAGATATTCGAGAATCAGTTAGTTCGAAAAAACCGTCTTCTGCTTGATATTGGCTAACCGTTCCTGCTTTTACATTGGCTACTGTAGTTGTCGCATATTCTGAACCATACTGCACTTTCGTCTCTTTTCCTGTTGATGTATTAAATGTATATCTTCCCAGTGTTATTTCTACTTTACTTCCATCATTTCTTATGATTTTACCCGTTCCATTATGATTAATATTGCTAACTGGTATCCATACAAATTGGTTACCCTCGTCATCTTCTATTACTATTCCTTCTTGCACTGTCTCTCCTGTATCTTTTGTTGTCATAAATCCTTTTGGTACTACTACTTTATTTCCTAGTCTATCTTCTCCTTCTATTTTTTCATGTTCTGTAATTATTGATTCTTCTACTAACTTCCCTCCTTTATATATAACTATTGGTTTGCAATTTTTGTCATCTACTTCTTTTGTTGATATTCCATATTCATTACTTAATTCTACTTTTATTACATATACGTTATTTTTATCTATTCCTGTTATTGTATATGTCCCTACATTTTCGCTGTTTACTGGCTTTAGTTGATATTCTCCACCTTCTGTTTTATAGTAATATTTATATGTTGCTCCTTCTGTTCTTATTGCTTCTACATCTACTCTTATTGTTGTTCCTTCCCTTCTTAATTTTACATCTATTATTCTTGGTGGTAATGCTCCTTCTTTTCCGTCTATTGTTATTTTTACATCGTTTTCTCCATTTGGCTCTATTAACACACTATATCCTGTATCTGTGATGACTGTTTTACTTCCGTCTCCATTATCTGTTACTTCCTC
>CATKGX010000057.1 GCA_949747775.1 uncultured Clostridia bacterium
AACAAAAGTATCACTAGAAGAGCCTGCAAAATTACTTGTCAATATAAAAGTAAAAAATGCAGGATACTTAAAAAGTGGAGTGATTCAATTTGAAAATGCGAACTTTGAAATAAGTGGAGAAATAAAAAGTGACTATATTCAAAGTGCAAATAAAGAAAGAATCGTATTAAAACAATTAAATAATGGTTCAGATGTGACAATAGAGATACCAGTATCCATCGTAAAAGGTGAAAATATATCACTAGACCATTTTGCAAAAATCAGTAATACAAAATTTGCAGGAACATATGTAGATGGAAAAGGAAATGAAAAAAGCATAACAAAAGAGATAGCCAATCAATTATCATGGAAAGGTGAAGCAAAAGCAGAAGTAACATCAGAACAAAATAAATATATTCCATATCAAATGGGAGAAAAGCAAGGAGTAATGTTACAAACAAGAGTAAAAGTAGGAATACAAGATGGAAAATTACCAATAAAAAAGACAAACCTTGAAATACAAAGCCCAGAAATAAATGGAAGAAAGCCAACAGAAGTAACAGTAGTAGCAACAAACATGAAAGGAACAAATGGAGAAGAAAATGGGCAAAACTTTACTTCTAATAACTATGTATATGAAAAAGAAACAGGAAAAGTAACTGTAACAGTAGAAAATGGAAAAAATAATATTACATGGTTGAACAATGTAGAAGATGAATACATAGTAACATACATATATGAAGGAGAAGAAATATATACAGAGGCTAAAACAAATGGAATAGAAGCAGGAGCAGAAGTTATTACAGGAAGCATAGAAGTATATAATGGAGAAGAAACAAAGCTAGAAGTAGAGAAAGTAGAAACAGAAATAAAAGCAAAAGAAGAGCAAGGAACAATAGCAGATATAGAAATAGAAGGAACAAAAACAATAGCAAAAGGCCAAATATATGCAAACTATGATGTAAAAAAGAAAAAGGAAACAGCATATGAACTAAGCTATAGAGTAATAGTAGCAAATAGTAACCTAATAAATAGAATAGAATTAGAACAAGGAATAGATACATTAGTAACAAAAGAAGGAGAAGAAGGACTAACAACAGTAGAAGGAAAGAACTACACATACAATAAAAGAATCAGCATAAAACAAGAAGTATTTAAAAAGATGCTAGGAGAAGAAGGAAGTATCGAAATATATGCAGACCAAACAAAAATAGGAACCATAAACAAAGAAACAGAAGAAGTAGAAGGAAAGTATGTATTAGATATTAGTAAAGCAGACAGTAATAAAGTATCTATAAAAACAAGCAAGCCAATTACAGAAGGTGAGTTTGTGATAGACATAGAAAAAGCAATAAAAGAAGAAATAGATTACGGAAAAAGCCAAATGCAAGAGTTTGTGCAAATAAAAACAAAAGTAGAAGAAAAAGAAAATGAAGGAATAGAAGCACGAGCAGAAAAAACAATAGAGTTAAAAGAAGTAGTATCACAAGCAGAACTATCAATTAGTAAAGCAGATTTAACAACAGTAGTAAAAAACGAAGATGTAAAAATAAGAGCAACATTAAATACAGCAAGTTTATCAAATGCACTATACAAAAATCCAACAATAAAAATAACATTACCAAGCTATATAAATCAAATCGACATTAAGAAAACAGACATATTAATGGCAAATGGACTAAAAATAAAGAAAGGTCCAATTGTAACAACAGAAAAAGGAAGCAAAGTAATTAATATAGAATTAGAAGGAAAGCAAGAAGAATACACAATAGGGGCAGAATATGCAGGAACAATTATAGAATTAAACACAGACTTGACAGTAATGGCCCTAACACCAAGTAATGAAAATAAAATGACAATGGAATATACAAATGAAAATGAAGTAATAGAAAACCAAAAAGGGAAAGAAGAAGCAAAAGTAAAGTTTGTAGCCCCAGAAGGAGTAGTAGCAGCAAATAGAATTTCAAACTTTGCAGAAGGCAAAAAAGACATCATGTCAATATCAGAAAAGGGAGGAACAGCAACCCTAGATGTATATAGCCCAAAAAGAAAAGTAAGAATATCAGGAACAATTATAAACAATTATCAAAATAGTATAAACAATGTAAGCATACTAGGAAGAATTCCAGTAAAAGAAAACAAGATAAATGGACAAGAAGCAACATTTAGTACAACGTTAAATAAGGTAGTAAGTGTAAAAGGAATAAAGAATGCACAAGTATACTATTCAGACAAAGCAGATGCAACAGTAGATATAGCAGATAGAAATAATAACTGGAGCAAAGAAGCGACAACAAATTCAAAATCATATTTAATCATAGCAGAAGAATATGAAATGAAAACAGGAGAAGGGGCAGAGTTTTCATATGAAGTAGAAGTACCAGAGAACTTAAGCCATAATCATAAAGTATATGAGACCTATGAAGTGCATTATAACAACCTATCAAGTATTGGAAAAATGGCAGAAGTACAATCATCATCAGTAATGGAAATCGCAACAGGACAAGGACCAGAATTAACAGGAGAAATAACACCATCAATTGAAACAGTAAGAGAAGGTCAGATTGTTAAGATGAAAGTAAAAGTAACAAATTCTGGAACAGAAGTTGCAAACAATGTAAAAGTAAATATTCCAAGACCTAAATATGTAAGTCGTTTCTTAGAAATGCGTAGCATAGAAATGGGATTTGATAGATATGAAGAAGCTACATATACTAAAACGATTGGAACAATAGAGGCAGGAAAAACAGCAGAAATTACTTATTATATACAACTAGAGGAAGCAAAAAAAGAAATAATATCAGAAGAACTTTCAAGAGAAGTTGTTAATACTGCAACAATTACGGCAGATGGCTTATCAGGAGGTATTCCTACAAATGAATGTAAGCTTAATCTGTTCCATGGTGATGTTCGCCTAGAAATGAATGCAACATCAGAAGAAGGAAGAACATTAAGAAAAGGTGAAGAAATTAGATACTTCATTCGTGTTAGCAGAGCAGCTGCTGTATCAGAAGAATTAAAAAATATAGACATTACAATGGAACTACCAGAAGGACTAAAATATAAAAAAGCAACCTTTAGAAAAGGTGAATATGCAGAAGAAGGAGAAACAACAGAAGGAATTACATTTAATGAACAAACCAATACAATAACTGGTAAAGTTATGACATTAGGAGCAGAAGATACGGTACTAATGGTAGAAGTAGAAGTAGAGGATTATGAAGGAGCTATTTCACTAATTGCCAAAGCAACTGTAAATGGAAGGGAACATTACTCAAATATAAAAGAATATCAGGCACAAAAAATTAACTTAAAAGTGTCAGATTTAACAGTTACTCCAAAATATGTAAAAGAAGGAGAAACATTAAAATATAGTGTTACACTTGAAAACAATAGCACAGCACATACAAGTAGTATTGACATAGCAGATATATTACCACAAGAATTAGAATATGAAGAAGCAAAATATAAAATAGAAGAATCAGAATTCTATCTTTCACCAGAAGTAGGCGAAAACGGAAACATTGGAAGTTTATCTATTCCAGCAGGAGAAAAAGTTACTATTGAAATAATAGCAAGAGCTAAAATGTTACCTAGTAAACAAGAAAAAGAAGTACAAAACAGACTAATACTTACAGGTAATGAAATTGGAACAGTACAAACAAATAAAGTAACAAGTGTAATTGAATATAATGAAGAGTTACGTAAAGAACTTGAAGAACAAGAAGGCGGAAAGCCAGAAGAACCAGACAAAACACCAAGATATAAAATTTCAGGAACTGCATGGATAGATGCAAATAAAGATGGAAAACGTGATGCAGAAGAAGAAAGACTAGCAGGTATTGAAGTATTGTTATTAAACAAAGCGACAAATACGATTGTAAAAGATGTAGACTCAAAAGCAAATAAAGTAACAAAAACCAATGCACAAGGACAATACACCTTTGACAACTTAGAAAGAGGAGAATATTTAGTTGTATTTGCATACGACTCAGCAAACTATAGTGTAACAACATATAGGGCAAAAGATGTAGATGAAACATTAAACTCAGATGCAATTGACATTAATATGACATTAGATGGAGAAAGAAGAATTGCAGGTGTAACAGATGTAATTAGCATTATTAGTGGAAACGTAAGAGACATTGACATTGGTGTATATGCAGCACAAAAATTTGACTTAAGATTAGACAAATACATTAATAAAATAACATTAACAACACCAACAATTGGAACAAAAGTATACAATTACAATGACTCAAAAGCAGCAAAAATAGAAGTATTAGGAAGCAGTTTAGGAAAAAGTAATATTGTGATTGAATATAAAATAGTTGTTACAAATGAAGGTGCAGTACCAGGCTATGTGAAGAAGATAGTAGATTACTTACCAGAAGAATTAGGATTTAACACAGAGTTAAATAAAGACTGGTATTTATCAGACAATGGAAACCTATATAATGCAAGTTTAGCAAATACTGTTATAGAACCAGGACAATCAAAAGAAGTAACATTAATTGTTAGCAAAAAGATAACAGAAAATAGCTTAGGAAATCCAATTAGCAACAATGCAGAAATTTATGAAAGCTATAATGAACAAGGATTACAAGATATGGATTCAAAAGCTGGTAATAAATCACCAGAGGAAGATGATATGTCAGAAGCAAAGGTAATTCTATCTATTGTAACAGGTACAATTATTAAATACACAGCACTAATTTTAGGAGTAGTAACTATATTTGGATTTGGAATATATGAGATTAAAAGAAGAGTAATCGGAAAGAAAAAAATATAAGAAAGAAGGGAGGTAAACTATGAAGAAAGAAATTGTAAAAAATAGTATATTAATACTAATGATAATTTTAGTAGTATTAGGAATTAAAAATATACTTACTTCGTATGCAGTAAGTAGTCAAACATATAAGCCAACTTTAGCGGCAGGCGAAATAGATCCAAACAATTTTAATTATCATGTATATCAAGGAACTTGGACATCGACAGTACCTGCATATCCACCATATACAGCGCCAAAAGGACCAGGCGATTATGTAGTATTTTGTTGTTCAGAAGTAGGACATGTAGAAAACCCAGGAACAGTATATACCCAGGCAAGTAGTTTATCAACATTACCACCTGCTGTTGCATATGTAGCTTCCTCTGACCGTAATGTGAATACAGGAGTGAGACAAAGGGTAAAACAAAATGCATACCATTTATTAGGAACCATGTATTATACAGATGCAAAAGGACAAAGACAAAGAGGAGATGGATACTTAGTAGAACAACCAAGAACAGATAGTTTACAAGCAGGAGCACAAGAACTTGCAAATGAAGCAATTGCTTATGCAAAATATGATTCTCAAGTAAGAACAAATGGAATTTCTGTAACAGATAATACAGGAAAGACAAGTATAAAGGTTAATACGAATACAAGAGAATACACAGCAGGACCATTTAATATTAGCTATGGAAATGGAGTACAATTGAGTTATGGAAATATCAACTTTGGAGGTATTTCAGGACTAACACTTGTAGGATATAATAAATTTGGAAAAGAAATAAAGGAAATTCCAATTGAAAGAATACTATCTAAAAATTCTACAACAGGAGTAGAAGAAGTATTAGGTAAATTACAATATTTTGAGCCAGATGCAACAACAAAAGTAGATAAAAGAGAACAAAAATATCCAACATCAGGACAAGATTTTAATGTGGTATTCAAAAACCCAAATGAGGGATTGGAATACAATGATACAAACAGAATTACTTCTGTTAAAATAAAAGTAAAATTCAAATTTATGCTAGCAAACGGAAAATATGTAAAATATAAAGGAAGATATTACTGGAACGAAGAATATCCAGTATATGACGGAGAAGGAAATGTAACTGGGTACGATTCAGTTGAAAAATCAAGTGATGCGCAACCATTAATTGCAGCAGATGCTATTAGAAGTATTTATGAATTAGAAATTACACCAGGAGCAACACCAGATGATGATAATGACACCAATACACCAGATAACACGCCAGATAATACGCCAACTAATGAACCAGATGATATGACAATGACATTTGCTGGACGTGTATGGGAAGACGATGTAATGGGTAAAGAGTCAGAAGTAGATGGAATTAGACAAGATGAAGAAAAAGCAGTGCCAAACATTCCAGTAATACTATATGATGATAAAGGAAAAGCAGTTGACCAAACAACCACAGATACAGACGGAAAATATGAGTTTAAAGACTTAGATGCTATGAGAAAGTATTATGTTGAATTTAAATATAATGGACAACAATACCAAAACACAAAATATAACAACATACTAGATGATAAACACTCAGTAGCAACAGAAACAACATCAGAAAGAGATGCCTTAAACAAGAAATTTGAAGAAATAGACGGAGATGAAGGCTATACTCTAGAGCAACTCGATTACTCCGATAAGTATTACAATGCACCAGACATTTTCACCATATCAGCCTTTACAGGAAGTGATGGTAAGAATAAAATAGTACAGTATCCAGAAGAAAGTCAATTTACAATAGGAAATAGTGATACTGTATCGGAGAAAAAGCAATATCCAGCGTTATATAAAGAAACCAAAAGTGTTAAATACATTAACTTAGGTATTACCAAACGAATCGAATTTGATGCAGCATTAAAGAAAGACCTTCTTTCAGCGGTTGTCAAAGTTAATGGAAAAACAGAAATATATGGATATGATAAAAAGCAAATAGGAAATGATGATGGAACAACAGGAGATACCTGGACCATTCAAGTAGTTGGTGGATATGACAGAGATGTAGATGATACAGACTGGAACTTTAGAGGCCAAAACGGAAATAAAGATGGTTTATTACAAGTATATGTAACCTATAAAGTAGCAGTACGTAATCAATCAATGAGCATGTTAGGACATATCACAAAACTATATGATTACTATGATGAAAGCTTTGAATACATACCAGAACTATCATGGCAAAGTGATAAAAACTATAAAACAAGCAAAAAGGCATTAGCTGAATTAAGAGGATATATAGAAGGTGGTTCGACATCAAATTTAGGAAAAACTCCAAAAGCAAAAAATGCAGATAACACTCTAACAATAGATGTGGATAAAAAGCAAAAAACAGGAGAAACACAATATATCTATTTAACATTCAAAATTAAAAATGATGAATCTGGTAAAGTAAGATTAGGCAAGAAAACAAATGCAGTTGAAATAGGAGCATTTAAAACATACTATCAGACAGGAACAAAACTACCACATTATGCAGGTGTTAATGACTATGTTATCTCAAACGATACAACAATTGCCGGAAGAGTAGACAAAGATTCTATACCAAGCAATATGGGAAGAAACGGAACACCAAAAGAAGATGATGAAGATACAGCACCAGGACTAGATGTAAAACTAACAGGAAAAACAAGAATACTAAATGGTACAGCATGGGAAGACGAAAGAACAAAAAATGAAAATGGTGCAGTAATTGGTGATGGTATCATGGGAGACAATGATGTTAAAATTGCAGGAATTAAAGTGCAATTAATCGAAAAAACAGTATGGAATAAGGCTAATCAGACAGGTGAATACATGTGGGCAGAAACAACAACAGGAGCAGACGGAAAATATAAATTTGATAGTTATCCAGCAGGAGATTATATTGTAAGATTTACATATGGAGAAGACCTATCAGGTGCAAGCCAAAACAATGGAAAATCATACAATGGACAAGATTACAAAACAACAACTTACCAAGCAGGAATTGCTCAAACAGGAACAACAGACCTAGACGGAAAATATCAAGCTTATACCGATGTAGTAAACCAAAATGCAACAGGAACATATGGATATAATATTGCAACGAAAAAGGATAATGTATCAGATGCAAAAGACATATGGGCAGATAGACAAAAAGTAATAGACTATAGTAAAGAAAATGTAACAAACCATAAAGCAGAAGTACTAGCATCACCATATACAGCAAATGCAGGAGCACTAAAACAAGAATTAATAGACAATACTAGAATGACAGCAGAAACAGGTGTAATTGTAGTAGAAGTAGAACGTAATATGCAAAGTAATGAAGAAAATGGTGAGCCAAGTTATAGCTTAGAAAATGTTAATATTGGATTAGAAGAAAGACCAAAAGCACAGTTAGAACTAGATAAATCAATTGCCAATATTAAAGTAACATTAGCTAACGGAAGTGTCCTATTTGATGTCAATAAATCAAAAGATGATGTTATTTGGAAAGACCACAAAGAATACAATGCAGGAAGCAAAAAAGATAATGGAAAATATGAAGAATACTATGGCGTAAATGGAAAACACAGATATTCATATAGAGAACAAATAGATAATAATATTGTAACAAATGCAGATAAAGGTCTAGTACAATTAACAATGGATGAAGAATTAATGCATGGAGCAACAATTGAAATCTTATATAAGGTAAAAGTAACAAACGTAGGGGAAATAGACTATGAAGGACAAAGTTTCTACTATACAGGAACAGGAGCAAACCAAGTTGTTACAACAAGGGCAGACCAAATCGTAGACTATGTAGCAAACAATCTACAATTTACAGGAGCAAATGCAAATAATGCAGGATGGAACCTTATTAAGAAAGAAACTCTAACATCAGAAGGACTTGTTAATAATAGTTTGGCTAGCGAAATTGCTAAATTTAATAACATTATTGAAACATCAGACCTAAAGAAAGCATTAGTACCAGCGCAATATAGTGGTGACAAAGTAACAAATGCAGATGCAGCATCAGTAGAAAAGACATTAGTATTAACACAATTAATTACACCAGAAAATACAGCAGATAACTTAACATATAGTAATATTGCAGAAATTGTAAAAACAAGTAATACAGTTGGTAGAAGAATGGCATACTCAGTTGTAGGAAATCAAAATCCAACAGCAGCAAATGCTTCAGAAATTGATAGTTGTCTTGCTGAGAAAGTCATCATATTACCACCATTTGGTAATACACATATTTACTATATCTTAGGAGCAGTAATTAGCATTATCCTAATTGGAGGAATTGCATTTATCATTAAAAAGGTAGTAAATAAATAGATTTCTTTAAGTGTTAAGAAGAAAGCAATAAAAAAATTCAGACTTTGAAAAAAGTCTGAATTTTTTGTGGGCTTAGTAATTATTCTAATGTTAAATTTTCTACAGAAGGTACTTCGTCAATTGAAACTAACCCTCCAGAATTAGTGTTTTCATCAGGAAGCACTACAACGCCTGAATTTTGGTTATTGTTTGGTTTTTCTTCATTTGTTTTTTTGCTTAATAAAACAGATGAAAGAATTAAAGAAAAAATGATAACAACTGAGACTATTGTGATAACAAAAGCCGATATGCTAACAGTATTTTTAGCATTTGCTATGTTTTCTCTACGGTCACCTTGGCGTCTATCACCCTGACGTCTGTCTTCTTGACGTCTATCTGTTTGTCTTCTATCTGCTGACATCTAAAATCATCTCCTTAAGAAATTTAAAACCATCATATCATAGTTAAAAATATGTGTCAATGGGGCATTATACCCAGAAATTGACAGGAAACATAAAAAGTGATATAATAATAAGTAGATAAATTTGTTGATAAAAAGGAGGAGATTTTATGATAGAAAATAAGAAGAAACATCTAAAAATCTACTTAATGATAATACTAGCAATTATGACTATTCTTGTTAGTACACAATCATTAGCCGTTTCAAAAGTGGAAGGCTTAACTGTAAAAATGGAAGGAGAAAAAGCACATTTAGAGTGGGAAGCATTACCAGATGCATCAAGGTATGATGTATATGTTAGTGTTTCTGGAACAGGGTATAAGTACCTTGGCTCTACAAGTGGTAATCGTGCAAATATAAAAGGATTTACACCAGACACAGTATATCAAGTAATGATAAGGGCATTACTAAAAAGTGGTACTGCAATAGCATATAGTGATTTTTCAGAACCAGTATCTATTATACTAAAAAGTTCATTAGATTTAGAACTAGAGGGTGGAATCACAAATGAACAAATGAATGTTGAAAAGGTAACTGGACTTTCAGCAGAAGTGACAGGAACACAAGTAGCATTAAATTGGGATAAAGCAACAGGTGCAGATGGCTATGAAATTAATGTAGAAATACCAAACTATGGTAGTCAAACCTTTAATGTAACATCTTTAAGAGTAACATTAGGAGGAGTTTCAAGAAGTGGCGAATACAGTGCAAAAGTAAGAGGATATAAAATAGACGAAACTGGACAAAAAATATATGGAGAATTTTCAGAAGTTATAAAATTCAGAAAACAAGATGAATTACAACAAATTACAACAGTAGGAGCGCTAACTGGTTTAAAAGCACAAGTAAATGGTTCAGAAGCTATTCTTACATGGGATAAAGTAGATGGTGCAGAAGGATATGAATGTACCATTATGAACAGTGCAATATCAAGTAACACCATGTATACTGAAAGTTTAAGAATAGCTGGAATCACAGCAGGAAGAAACTATACAGTAGAGGTAAAAGCATTTAAAACAGTCAATGGACAAAGAATATATGGAAAAGAGGCTCGTGTAAGTTTTACAGGAACTATAGTAAATGGTGTGGTAATTTTAGAACAACCAGCAGATTTACAAGCACAAGTGACAGGTAAAACAGCAAAAATTAGTTGGAAAAAGGTAACAGGGGCACAAGGATACATTGTAGAAATTAGTAGAATTGGGCAAGGTGCTAGCATAGAGAAAAGAGATGTTGGAAATACAACTACAACAACATTAAACAATATGATTGAAGGTGAAAAATATACAATTATAGTAAGAGCATATGCTACAATAAATGGACAAAGGATAACTGGAAAAGATGCAAATCCAATTACAATTACTGCAAAAGTGGAAAAATTAGCACAGGTAACAGGACTTAAATATAAAGTAACAGGTGAAGAAGTAAAATTAGATTGGAATAAAGTAACAGGGGCACAAGGATATGAAATAGACTTCGGAGTACCAGGAATTTCAAATGTAACATTAAATGCAACTACAAATAGTAGAATTGTATCAGGACTTACAGAAACAAAATATAATTACTCAGCAAGAGTAAGAGCTTATAAAACAGTTAGTGGTCAAAAAGTATATGGTGCTTATTCTGTAACAGTAAAATTTAAAGGACAAGATATGACACCAAAACAAGTAACTGGACTTACTTATAAATTAGCAGAGACAAAAGTAACCTTTAATTGGAACAGGATGGAAAACGTAGATGGCTATGAAATTACATTAGTAGTACCAAAAAACGGAACATATACATATGACACAACGAATAATAGCAAAACATTAAACAATATTGTTATTGTAAATGCAGATTATGTAGCAACCGTAAAAGCATATAAAATTGTAGATGGTAAGAAGTTATATGGACCAGCTTCAAAAGAATTAAGATTTAGAGGTGGAGTAAATACAGCATCAAAACCAACAGCAACTTTATCTGGAACAAACTTAACATTAAAATGGCCAGTAACAAAAGCAGCTGAAGGATATGAAATCTTATTAACAGCACCAGGAGGCAAAACATATACTTATTCTACATCAGCAACTTCTAAAATAATTTCTAATATTGGTGACTTAAAGAAAGATTATACAGCTAAAATAAGAGCATATAGAAAAGATGAAAAAGGTAAAAAGATATATGGAGCATACTCACCAGAAGTAAAATTTAGAGGAAAAGTTGGAAATGTAACAGGACTTAAATCAACAGTAACAGGAACAGCTTTAAAATTAAATTGGAACTCAGTATATAATGCAGAAGGATATGAGCTAATTATCTTTGTACCAGGAGTTGGAGATTTTAAATATAATCTAAAAACAAACAGCTATAGTGCAAACAATTATGTAACAATTAAAGGATATGATTTTACAGCAAAAGTAAGAGCATATGGAAAGAATGAAAAAGGTCAAACAGTATATGGAAATTATTCAAATACAATCAAGTTTAGAGCAAAATAATGAATATTTCATATTAAAAGAAAAGGAAGCCAAAATGATGTGCACCCCGATTAGGAGACATCAAATAAAAAGGATTTCCTAAAATATGATAAAATACACTTTCGAAAGGAGGTGTATTTTATTATGGCTTTAAAAGGTCAAAAGTTTATGCATTTCACTGATGAAGAAAGAAATGAAATATTGAATAAACATTTGCAAGGTTACTCTGCAAGATATTTAGGAGAAATGTATGGAATTTCAAGAAAAACAATCGAAACATGGAAACAAAAGATACTTCACCCAGAAAAAAATATTGTGAAGCCACGTGGTGGACCCAAAGAAAAAGATTTAACAAAAGAAGATTATAAAGAAAGATATGAAATAATAAAAAAATACCAGGCCTTCCTCAAGGCACAACGAGAGAAAAAATAACTTTTATTAATTTATATAGAAATAATTATAAGTTGTATAACATGTGTGCTGTCTTAGAAATAAGTCCTAAAACTTATTATAAGTATAGAAATAAAGAAGACCCTGATTATTATGACTATCTTATCATTAAAGAAATTTTTGATGATTCTAAAGGCACATATGGTTATAGAAGAATTGTGGAAGGCTTAAAAATTAAATATGGGATTATTATGAATAGAAAGAAAGTCTTAAGAATAATGAAAAAATACAATTTAATGGCTGAATATGTAAGAAAATCAAAAAAGAAAAATAAAAATGAAAGAATTGAAGATAATGTTAAACCTAATTTATTAAAAAGAAACTTCTTTACTGATGCACCAAATAAAATTTGGGATACAGATGTTACATATCTAATATTTAAAGGTTCAAGAGCATATCTATCAACAATAATTGATTTGTATGATAGAAAAGTTGTTGCATATAAAATTTCAAAAAGAAACGATAATAAACTTGTAATTGATACTTTAAATGAAGCAATTTCAAGAAGAAAAGATGTACATGGACTCATCATTCACAGTGATCAAGGATTCCAATATACATCTTATGAGTATAAAGCTATATGTGAATCCAATGGAATACAAATTTCAATGGCTAGAAAAGGTACTCCTATTGATGACTCACCTATAGAGAGTTGGCACTCACTTCTAAAAAAAGAAACTTTATACAATAATAATATTACATCATTACAAGAATATATTCAACTAGTAGAAGAATGGATATTATTTTATAATACAACTAGACTAAAGTCAAAAAGAAGAAATACATAAAAAGAGAAAAGCATTTGCTTTTCTCTTTTCACAGGATTCCTTTTTATTTAGTGTCTACCCAAA
>CATKGX010000058.1 GCA_949747775.1 uncultured Clostridia bacterium
AGAGTATACGTTTGAAATTGACAATACAGGTCGGCCATATTGGGTAGTAACTACCTATGAAAATACAACCCTGTGGGGAAATGGAGAAGCAACTGGTGTCGTTATTGTAGATGCACAAACAGGAACTACCAATTGGTATGGCTTAGGCGAAATTCCTGAATGGGTGGATGTAGTTCAGCCTCAGAGTTTTGTAGAAAAACAGATTGACAATTGGGGCACACTGGTAAAAGGTGTATTTAACTTCTCTAATGAAGACAAAATCCAGAAGACTGACTTAACTTTGACTGTATATGTAGATGGTAAGTGCCATTACTTTACAGGAATGACTAGTGTAGGAAGTGATGAGTCTTGTGTAGGCTTTATCATGGTAAACACCAGAACAAAGAAAAGTCAGATTTGCTACTTAAGTGGTGCAACAGAAAGAGCTGCAATGGATTCGGCAGAAGGTTTGGTTTCAGACTTTGGATATGTTTCTACAGAACCTTTGCCACTTAATGTAAATGGAATTCCGACTTATGTGATGGCACTAAAAGATAAAGCAGGTCTAATAAAGTCCTATGCTATGGTCAATATTGCTAATTACAGCATTGCGGCTAAAGGTGATAGTTTGCAGGAACTGAGCAGAAGCTATGTGCAAACTGTTACAAGAAATAATGGAACCCATGTGGTAGGTTCTGACGAGGCATATAGTTATACTTGTGAGGGCATTGTTAGCAGAATATCGGCTGTTGTAGAAGATGGATCCACTTACTACTACCTAATCGTAGAAGGTGAGGATGGAAAAATCTTTATGGCACCTTATACAGTTTCTGATGAATTGTCAATTACAAGAGAAGGGGATACGATAAAGATAACCTATCTCGATGACAAAAATGGAACTGTTGACATTGTTAGCTTTGACAATATTGCTTTTGCAACGCAAAAGTCAGAAGACCAAGAAAGAAGAGATAAGCTTGATGAAGAAGCATCTGTTTTGGAATCTAAGGACAATCAAGTTGTGAAAGTAAACCCCGAAGAAAGCGAGGAAGCTTGGAACAACTTGACCGACGAGGAAAAAGCAAAGCTGATTCAAGAAGGATTAAAAGAAGCGAAGTAAATAATATTCAGCAAAGGGGCACAAATAGTGCCTCTTTTGGTATATTTTAAATTATGTCTACCAGTGAATACAAGTGCGATAAAACTCAAATATAATATTGACAAAAATATAATGTTTGGATAAAATTAGGGTGGTTATTTAAGTGAAATAAATGATAGATAAATGTGGTAATTGAAGGGAAAAAAAGAACATAGCTATAGATGTATAGATTTTGAAAAAATTGTGTAAAATAATAAAGATTTTTCCTGACTAGTAGAAGGTATTAAAAAATAAGTAAAGAGTTAGGAAAAAAGAAAAAGTAGAAAATATAAGAAAAAAGATGGAGGAAGATAATGAAGAAAACAAAAGAAAATGTAAAAGAACAAAGAGGAATTACATTGGTAGCGTTGGTAGTGACTATAATTGTGCTAATGATATTAGCAAGCATAAGTATAGGTGCTGTGTTTAGCGAAAAAGGAATCATAAATCAGGCAAAAGAGAGTAAAAAGCAACATGAAGAGGCTGTGAAAAAGGAAGAAGAAAACTTAAATGAGTTGTTAGGTGAATATAAAAACAGCTTAAAAACGCCAGAGCCAACACCACCAGCAGAATACATAGATGAAACAATAGCAG
>CATKGX010000059.1 GCA_949747775.1 uncultured Clostridia bacterium
CTTGACCTAAGTTCATACGTGAAGGAACACCAAGTGGATTTAAAACAATATCTACAGGTGTACCATCTGGCATAAATGGCATATCTTCTTCTGGTAATATTCTTGAAATAACACCTTTGTTACCATGACGTCCTGCCATTTTATCTCCAACAGAGATTTTTCTTTTTTGTGCAATATAGCAACGAATAATTTGGTTAACTCCAGGTCCTAATTCATCAGAGTTTTCTCTTGTAAATATTTTAATATCTACAATTGTTCCAGCTTCTCCGTGTGGTACACGAAGTGATGTATCTCTAACTTCTCTTGCTTTTTCTCCAAAAATTGCACGAAGTAATCTTTCTTCTGCTGTAAGCTCTGTTTCTCCTTTTGGAGTAACTTTACCAACTAAGATATCTCCTGGTCTTACTTCAGCACCAATTCTGATAATTCCATTTTCGTCTAAGTCTTTTAATCCATCATCACCAACATTTGGAATATCTCTTGTAATTTCTTCTGGCCCTAATTTTGTATCACGACATTCACAGTCATATTCTTCAATATGAATTGATGTGTATACATCTTCTTTTACTAGTCTTTCATTAATTAGAATAGCGTCTTCGTAGTTATAACCTTCCCAAGTAGTAAATGCAATTACCACATTTCTACCAAGTGCCATTTCTCCATTTTTTGTAGATGGTCCATCTGCAATAAGGTCTCCCTCTTTTACTTTCTCTCCGCGAGTAACAACTGGTCTTTGGTTAATACAAGTACCACCATTTGTTCTTTTGAATTTTCTTAAATGATATGTATCTAAATCACCTTTTTGGTTTCTAATAACAATTTGGTCACTTTCTACCTTTTCAACAACACCTGCATTTTTAGCAATAACAGTGATTCCTGAGTCTTTTGCAGCTCTATATTCAATACCTGTTCCAACAATTGGAGATTCTGGCATAAGTAGTGGCACTGCTTGACGTTGCATGTTAGAACCCATTAAAGAACGTTTTACGTCATCGTTTTCTAGGAAAGGAATCATGGCTGCTGCAACAGATACTAATTGTTTTGGTGATACATCAACAAATTGTACTTTTTCTCTATCTGCAACTGTAATTTCTTCTCTAATTCTAACTCTAATTCTATCACTAACGAATTTTCCTTCTTCATCTAGTTTTTCTGATGCTTGTGCAATAATATATTTGTCTTCTTCGTCTGCTGACATGTATACAATTTCATCTGTTACTTTTCCATCTACTACTTTTCTATATGGTGTTTCAATAAATCCATATTCATTAATAATAGCAAATGATGAAAGTGCTGAAATAAGTCCAATGTTTGGTCCTTCTGGTGATTCTACTGGACATAGTCTACCATAGTGAGTATAGTGAATATCTCTTACTTCGAATCCAGCTCTTTCACGAGAAAGTCCTCCAGGTCCTAATGCTGATATTCTTCTTTTATGAGTAAGCTCTGAAAGTGGGTTTGTTTGGTCCATAAATTGTGATAATTGTGAACTTCCAAAGAATTCTCTAATTGATGATGTAATTGGTTTTGTGTTAATTAATGTTTGTGGTGTTACAACATCTAAGTCTTGAATGGTCATTCTTTCGCGAACAACTCTTTCTAATCTTGTTAAACCAATTCTAAATTGATTTTGTAATAACTCTCCAACACAACGAATACGTCTGTTTCCTAAATGGTCAATATCATCTATATTGCCTATTCCATAGTCTAAATTTAATAAATAACTAATAGAGCTAATTATATCTTCGTTTGTAATGTGTTTTGGAATTAGTTCTTCTATTCTTTCTTTGATAATATCATGTAAATCTTTTTCTTCTGTTGTATCGACAATTGATTTTAATACTTCAAAGTTTACATACTCTTTAATGTGTAAATCACTTAAGTCTACAGTAGGTAAATATTCATGAATATTTACTGTTCCATTACCAATTACTCTTACTTTTTTGTCATCAATTTTAACATCAATGACATTAATTCCTGTATTTTGAATATTTTCTGCTACATCAGCTGATATAACAGTATCTTTTTCTACTAATACTTCTCCTGTTGATGGATCAATAACATCTTCAAATGCAACCCTTCCTGCAATTCTTGAAGCTAAACTTAATTTTTTATTAAATTTGTATCTACCAACTCTTGCTAGGTCATATCTTCTTGGGTCAAAGAATAACCCTGTAAATAAGTTTCTAGCAGCATCCACTGTTGGAAGTTCTCCTGGTCTTAATTTTTTGTATATTTCAATTAATGCTTCATCTTGGGTTTTAATTGTATCTTTTTGAATCGTAGCCATCATTTTTGGATCTTCGCCAAATAATTCCATAATTTGTTCATCTGTTACAATACCAATCGCTCTTAATACAGATGTTACAGGTATTTTTCTTGTTCGATCTACTCTGGCATAAAATATATCGTTTCCGTCTGTTTCATATTCTATCCATGCACCTCTAATTGGCATAACAGTTGATGTATAAATTTTCTTTCCTGTTTTGTCATAATCGAATGCATAGTAGCAACCTGGTGAACGTACTAACTGGCTAACAACAACTCTTTCGGCACCATTAATAATAAATGTTCCACTGTCTGTCATTAGTGGGAAATCACCTAAATAAATTTCTTGTTCTTTGATTTCTCCTGTTTCACGGTTGATTAGTCTTACTCTTACATGTAATCTTGTTGAGTATGTAGCATCTCTTTCTTTGGCTTCTTCTAATGTGTATTTTGTTTTTTCTTCCATATAGTAATCTAAGAATTCAAGAACTAAATTTCCTGAATAATCAATAATTGGAGATATATCTTGTAAAATTTCTCCAAGTCCTTCTTCTACGAACCAGTCGTAAGAATCCTTTTGGACTTTAATTAAGTTTGGCATTTCGATTGAATCGCCGATTTTTGCGAACGTTTTACGAGTACATTTCTCGTGTTTTACGTCTTTTACCAAAAAAATCACCCCTATAAAAGATTAAGCAGAATTAAATTTATATGATTTGAAAAAAAGTCCTTCTTGATAGCCATATCGAATTTATGAAAGCAGATACTTACTGCTTTTCAAGTTCTTACTTTCATAAAGAATTTGGTATCAATTCCTCTTTTTATCAAATTTACATAACGATAGATTAACGGCAATAAAAAGCCAGGTCGGTAACTTTTTGTTTTTTACCAACTTAACTTTCATTTGCTTTTCTATTAAAACTGATCAATAAAGTTTGTCACTATATGATTTACCATCCTTATTATTTCTATGTTTCATAAGTTTTAATAAATTTTAGTTTTACACTTTAAGCGACAAAAACCTATATCAATTAATTATACAATATTTTTGAGTAGCTTGTCAATGTTTTGGGGTGATTTTTTGGTTTGTTTTTTGTAGGATTTTATAGGATTATTGGATTGTTTTTTGGTGCTTCTATTTTAGAAAGCCGATGAGAGGAAACAAAGGGGCATATTATCACTACACTCCTCGGCTTTATTACACATTCTAGAGATTCTAAAAAAAATGAAATGAGCCTCTCGCTATGCGCTTCCTCATTCCATTTTTTTAAGAATCTCTACAAATGTTTCAATTGCATTCGTCGTTTCGTGACAATATGCCCCTTTGTTTCTTCTCATCTACTCTATCTTTCTTTGTTTTTCCTTTGCTTTGCTTTATTTTCATTTACTTTTCTTTGTCTTCTTTACTTTGCTTACTCTGTTTTTCAAATGTTCAGGGTTTTACGTCCCCATCTGAGCATTCAAACTCAATGATGATTTTAAAGAGGTCTCCATCTAAATAGATGCTAAATTCTCCTCCTTGAAGTTCTGTTAGGCTTCTTGCAATGGAAAGACCTAGTCCGCTTCCTTCCGTGTTTCTAGATGCATCTCCTCTTACAAATCTTTGCATTAGTTCGTCTGCTGTAATATTTAGCTTTTCTTTTGATATGTTTTTCATTTGTATTGTTACTTTTTTTCCTTCTTGCAGAATATCTGTATATACTCTTGAATTTTCTAATGCATATTTTGATATGTTGGAATACATATTTTCAAGCACACGATACATATATCTACTATCTGCTTTAATATAAACAGGGTTTTGTGTAAATGTAATAATTTCTTCTAGTTTTCTTTTTTGAAATTTATCTTCAAATTCTGCTGAAACTTGTTTCATTAATTCATTTACTTCTAGTCTTTCAATATTCAATTTAATATTTCCTGACGACGCTTTTGATGCTTCTACTAGGTCTTCTGTTAATTTCTTTAGCCTTTGTGCTTTGTTTTCTAGTATTGCTAAATACTCTGCTACCTTTTCTTCTGAAAGTCCTTCTTTTTTTAATAAGTCTACATAGTTAATAATAGAAGTAAGTGGCGTTTTTATGTCGTGGGAAACATTTGTAATTAATTCTGTTTTTAGCCTTTCACTTTTTAATTTTTCCTCTACCGCATTCGAAAATCCTCCTGCAATATCATTAATATGAATTGCTGCTGTTTTAAATTCACCTTTAAACTCTTCTTCATCTAGTCTTGTATCTGTTTTTCCTTGATATATTTCTTCTATTGCCTGATTGGTCTTTTCAAACCAGATGCCTCTTTTTAAAACATACATAAAACTTAGTGCATATAAGACCATAAAAAGAATCACTGTCATAAATGGGTCTGATTCTGACATTGCAAATAATATCCAATTTGCTAACGCAAACCCAGCACATATTACTCCAATTCGCACTAATAATTTCATATGCTGAAATGCTAGTTTCACTTTTTGATAGAACCAATAAGCAAGAGTTGTTTTGATAAAAGTATGTGTTTTAATTCTTTTTACAATTGTTTCTAGTAGCCATATACAACATGCATATATGACTATCATTCCAATTGTAATTCCTATAATAGAAATAATTGCTGTAATATTTGTCGCTATTCCAAAGAAAATCCCTACGCCTAAACCACCTATAAGTAAAATTAAGCTTCCTGTAACTTCAATTGGTAATTTATCAAACCTATTTAAATAGATTCCTTCTTGATTTCTTGTTTTTCCAATTCCAATCAAAACAACTGGAATCATTAGAATTAACAAAGTAATCGCTATTGGTATGTTATAAATGGCATAGTCATATTGATGTTTTACCACTGAATACACAAAACTGTCTGATAAATATGTGTCAAAATATGGTAAATCATTTTGCAATGCTGTATAAATTTCGTAATCTGATTTTAATAAGTTGTTTTGATAAAATGTTGTATTCTTTAATCTATCTTCATTAATTTTTTCAATGCTTGTTGTTATTTTTCCATTTGAATAAATCCAATAAATATGATTTCTCATAATTTCTTCTTTTAGGTCTTCCATATTCGTATAATAAGATGCTCCATATTCTCCATTCACATAAACTTCATTTCTCTTTTTGTCAATCATTAAATACAGCAAATTACTTGACCCTGAATTATAAAATATGTTTAGCTCTTCGCCATTTGATTCAATTTGTTGCCAGCCATCATATCCATAACTATATAAATAGTTTGTTTTTATATCTTCGTCTACTCCTTCTGAAATATGTTCTATTCCAGTTTTTAAATTATTTACAGAATGTAAATATGTCTCTGCAAATCTTTTTGTTTGAAAATAATCTTCATTATCCTTTACCATTCCTACATCATAAGCATAAATAACGCTAATAATTGATAAAAGAAGTACTGCTATCAAAAAAGGCGCTACAAAATAGCATACGTTTTTACTAACACGAGCCCAACAAATTTTATTTTTCTTTTCTTCCATGTTTTACCTCCTTTAAGTTATCTTTTCGATTTTATATCCAATTCCCCAAATGACTTTTAAATATTTGGGTTCACGTGGATTAATTTCAATTTTCTCTCTTATGTGCCTTATATGTACAGCAATAATGTTTTCTGCCCCATAGCTTTCTTCTTCCCATACATTTTCATAAATTTGTTCTATAGAATATACAACGCCCTTATTCTTCGTTAAAAATTTTAAAATATTATATTCTGTTGGAGTTAACTTAACTTCTTTCCCCTCTACTTCAACTACTTTTGTATCATCATTAATGCATAAATCACCTGAACGATAAATATTATTTTCTTCTTTCTTAGCAATTGAACCAAGTGATGTATATCTTCTGATTTGCGAATTTACACGAGCAATTAATTCTAATGGATTAAATGGTTTTGTAATATAGTCATCTGCCCCATTATTTAACCCTGCTATTTTATCATAATCTTCTGATTTTGCAGATAACATAATAATCGGAATTGCTTTATCTTTGCGTATTTGATTTGCAACTGTAATACCATCTATCTTAGGCATCATGATATCTAAAAGAATTAAATGTAAGTCCTCATTCTTTTTTACGATATCTAAAGCTTGTTTTCCATCATACGCTTTTAAAATATTGTACCCTTCTTTGCTAAGATAAATTTCAATTGCATTTACAATTTCTTTATCATCATCTACTACTAAAATATTATACATCTTTGTCAACCCTTTCCCCTTTATCTTATTTGCGAAGCCTATTATATCACACTTTGACTGGTATTAGTATAACATATATTTATTAAGAAAAAAGTAGATAAAATATTAATACTTTATTAAGACATTTCTTGCAAATTTATTCTCTACTTCTTTGTGAATTTTTTCCAAATAGGTTGTATTTCGTTTTTTATCATGATATAATCCAAATACCTTTTAAGAAAAAGGTAAACTTTTAATAAGGAGGTGAATATATGATGGATACTAAATCACTAAAACCTATTTTAGATACGCAAGAAGAGCATACTGCTATTCTAAATAGACTACGTGAAAATACTTCTAGTTTAGACAAAAGATATTCTGCTTTAAAGACTACTTTGGATGAACATTCTGCTACTTTAGATGAGCATTCACGTATTTTAAATCAACATACGCATATCTTAGATGAACATTCGCGTATTTTAAATCAACATACGCATATCTTAGATGAACATTCGCGTATTTTAAATCAACATACGCACATCTTAAATGAACATAGTGAAGAACTTGCAAGTATTCATAGGTCACTTGTGGTGATTGAAGATGCTGTTACGAATAAAATTCCTGCTCTTTTTGATGCATTTTTGGCAAATCAGGAAAAACATGAAGAGTATGACAAACAAATAGACCATCTTGAAACAGTTACTCAAAAAAACTCTATTAGAATTTCTGTTTTAGAACATACTTCTCAAATGCATTCGAAAAAGTTCGAAAAATTATCTTCGTAAAGTAAAATTTCACAACAAAAAACAGAGCTTAACTATATAATTCTAAACAGGATTACATAGTTAAGCTCTGTTTTCATTTTTTATTGTCTTACTTCATTTTTATATTCAATATAGTCTGTTATAAATAATTTTAATACGGCTATAATTGGCACAGCTAGGAACATTCCCCATACTCCAAAATAAGCACCGCCAACCGTTACTCCAAAGATAACTAACAACGGACTAATTTTTAATGAATTTGCAATAATCTTTGGATTAATAATATTCGCATCGATTTGTTGTAATATTGTAACTACGATTACCATTGTAATTGCCTGACCAATGCCTCCTGTTAATATGGTAATAATCGTTGCAATAACAACTGCTATAATAGCTCCAAAATATGGTATCATATTAAATAAGCCAATCATAAATCCTAAAAGAACAGCATATTTTACTCCCATAATAGTCATTGCAACAGAAGTAATAATTCCTACCACAATTCCATCAAGAAATTGCCCTGCTAAGAAATTAAAAAATATGTCATTCGTTCTATGAAGATATTTTCCCATATTTTTATATGTATTTTCCTTTAGGATTGCTTGCCCCATTTTTCTAATAAAATCTAAAATTTCTCTTCTTTGTAGTAAAATATACACGGATACAACAATTGCTACAAAAAAGTCAAATACTTTTGTAGCAATATCAATTGCTCCTTTTGCATACTCAGCCAATTTATCCATATTAATGAATTGCTTAATATTGATATTTCTAACACTGTTAATGATATCTGTTACAATTTCATTTTTTAAAATAGAATCTTCTGGCATATTTTCTAGATTTTTCATTGCACTATTATAGTATTCTTGAGAATGATTGACTAAATCTATTACACTATTTGCAATTACTGGTATTAAAAAGTTAAAGCTGACGATTAATAATATAATTACAATAAAGTAAATTGTAAAGACTGACAAAGGTCTTGCCTTTTTTGCTATTATTTTTGTTTTTTTTGCTTTAGCATATATATGTTCTAATTTTCTGCATGGCACATATAATAAGTAGGCAATTAATGTTCCAAAAATAAATGGCATAAGCACATTGATTAAATTTTTTAGCCAAACTCCAATCATTGAAAAATTATCTAAAGTTTTGTATACTGCAATAACTGCTACTGCAAATGAAAACCAATATATCCATTTTGTAATGGTTCTTCTTTTCTCTTCCATATATCTCTCCTTTTTTGTATCAATATTTTCCATATTCTAGTTTTCTAAATTACATTGTATTCCAACAGGACAGTGGTCGCTTCCTAAAACATCTGCAAAAATTGTACTTTCTACTATTTTTTCTTCTAATTTTTTTGAAACAATAAAATAATCAATTCTCCACCCTACATTCTTTTCTCTTGCATGGAACATATATGACCACCAAGAATAGCAATTTTCCTTGTTAGGATATAAATAGCGAAAACTATCTGTAAATCCAGCTTCTAAAAGCTCTGTCATTTTCCCTCTTTCTTCGTCTGTAAATCCTGCATTTCTATGATTTGTTTTGGGATTTTTTAAGTCTACTTCTTGATGTGCTACATTTAAATCCCCACATAAAATGACTGGCTTTGTTTTATCTAATTTTAACAAATAGTTTCGAAATTCATTTTCCCAAATCATTCTATAATCTAGTCTTGCAAGTTCTCTTTTAGAGTTTGGCGTATAGCAATTTACCAAATAGAAATTTTCAAATTCTGCTGTAATAACTCTTCCTTCCTGGTCATGCTCTTCTATTCCTATTCCATATGTAACACTAATTGGCTTATTTTTTGTAAATACTGCTGTACCAGAATATCCTTTCTTAATAGCACTATTCCAATACATATGATATCCTTCAAATATACTTTTTATATGATCATCGACTTGTTCTTCTTGCATTTTTGTTTCTTGCAAACAAAATATATCTGCATTTGCTTCATGAAAAAAGTCTGCAAAACCTTTTCCAACCACTGCTCTTAATCCATTTACATTCCACGAAATTAATTTCATATCTTCTCCTTCTACTTCTAAAATTAAAATAATGACTTAAAAGTAAAACTTTCAAGTCATCTCTAATTTATTCTAAAATTCATATACATAACATTCTAGATTGTGTCTACCAAATTGTAAAGCTCCACTATGCGAACCCATATAAATATCTATTCTATCGCTTGATATAGCTCCACCTCTATCTTGTACTACAAACCATCCACCATTTGGTTTATTCTTAAAGTATGGTATGTAGATAACTGTTCCAATTGGGTAAGTTCTTCCTGCTGCAATTGTATACCATTCTGATGCTTTTGCGCCTGAAGCTGTGATACCATTTGATTTACCACAACAGCTTACACAAGAGCAATATGCTGATGTATTAAAAGTGCTTACTTTTGGTGTAATTCCTTTTACTTTTTTTGCTAAACTTGTAGAAGCTGTTTTCGCTGGATTTGTACTTGCAGTTCTAAGTCCATCACTTCTAGTTGTTACCTGTTTTGTTCTAACTTCTACAATTTTATTGACTGGTTTTTTTACAACTTTTGATGATATTTCTATTTTCTCAATTTCTTTATCATTTTGATATTTTACTTTGTATGTTACTTCTTTTAAACCATTAACACCATTTTGAACTACCTTATCTTGTTTTGTTCCGCTTCCTGTAGAAACATCTTTTTTGATTGTTTCGTATGGTATTTTTACTTTTTCTACTACTATTTTCTCTACTATTTTTGAGTAATTTTGTAGTACATCTTCTGCAGTAATATTTTCTGAACTTTCTGCTTCAGCAACTACTTCAATATTAGCAGACTCTTTTGTGATGATAATTGTTTTGTTATCTGAAATATTCTCTTCTTTAGAAGGTGTTACTTTTTCATCTTCTAATAGAAGAATATGATTTTCTTCTAAAATGTCATTAATATTTGTTTTTGTTGTTAATACGTTCATCTCATATCCACTTGATAAAACGATTTTAACATTATTTACTTTGATATTTCCTGCCATAACCCCAATGCCCAACAAGAAAATTAATATAAAACTAATACATACAATTTTCTTTAAAGATATTGACGCTTTGTCATTATTTTTCATAAAATTTTGCCCTCCTTTTAATTCAAGCAACATATACATTATATCATCTTTAAAATGATATGTCAAATTTTAGCCTTTTTTCCAAAACCTGCTATATATTTATATTCTATGCTGCTTGTACTAAAATTATGCCTATTTTTTTATACATTATTTTTAAATTGTCTTCTTCTCTCCTAATTCCATAAAATCAATCATAACTAAATTTTCATACTATTTTCACAAATCTTGTATATAATTTTAATATGTGATATGATAACAAATATTATAAATTAAGGAGGAAAATTTTATGTGGATTTTTTTAGGTATTGTTATCTTACTAGTTATTTTAATTATTGCTTCATATAATAGCTTAGTAACACTAAGACAAAGAGTAAAGAATGCTTGGAGTCAAATTGATGTTCAATTGCAAAGAAGATTTGACTTAATCCCAAATTTAGTAGAATGTGTAAAAGGATATATGTCTCATGAAGAAGATGTTCTTACAAAAGTAACCGAACTTCGTACTTCTTGGGCAAAGGCTGGCACAGTTTCTGAAAAAGCAGAGTTAGATAATGAACTTTCAGGTGCTTTAAAAACAATTATGGCAGTTTCTGAAAACTATCCAGACTTGAAAGCAAGTCAAAACTTTTCGGAATTGCAAGAAGAATTAAGAAATACAGAAAACAAAATCTCTTATTCAAGACAATTCTACAATGACACAGTAACAAGATACAACACGAAATTAGAAGTGTTCCCTTCAAATATCATTGCAGGAATGTTCCATTTTACAGCAGAAACATTCTTTAAAGTAGATAGTGATGAAGTTAGAAAAAATGTAAAAGTAGATTTTGGAAAATAAGCAGAGGTAATATATGTACGAAGATATTAAAAGAAACAAAATAAAAACAGGTATTATTGTTAGTATTTTTTTAGTAGTTATTTCACTGATTGTATATTACATTTGCATGGCTTTTGATTTAGGAGAAGTTTCTATTGCAATTGCTCTTGTTTTTTCAATTGCTTCTTCTTTTGGTTCTTACTATTATAGTGATAAAATTGTTCTATCGGTAAACAGGGCTCGCCCTGCAACTGCTGAAGAAAACAAACAACTTATTCATATACTAGATGGACTTATGGTTTCAGCTGGTCTAGAACATCGTCCTAGATTATATGTAATGAATGATCCTCAGCCCAATGCATTTGCTACTGGTAGAAATCCACAAAATGCTGTTATATGTGTTACAACAGGTCTTTTAGATAAATTAGATTATTATGAATTAGAAGGTGTTGTTGCACACGAATTATCACACATAAAAAATTATGATATTCGTTTATCTGCAGTTATTAGTGTGATGGTAGGATTCATTGTAATGCTTTCAGATTGGGTAAGTCGTGCCTTTTTTTGGGGACATGTCCATGATGATGACGATGATAATAATGGAAATCCTATTTTAATGCTAATTGGATTAATTTGTGTTATTCTAGCACCTATTTTTGGTCACCTAATGCAGCTTGCTTTATCTAGACGTAGAGAATATCTAGCAGATAGTACAGCAATAGAATTTACTAGAAATCCTGATGGATTAATTTCAGCACTTCAAAAGTTAGATGCAGACACAAGTGAATTGAAAAGTGCTAATAATTCTACTGCACATATGTATATTGTAAGTCCTTTTAAATCAAAGACAAATCAGAATAAAAAAAGAAAAACGAGTCTATTTTCAACCCATCCATCTATTGATGACAGAATTGAAGCATTAAGGAATTTAAAATAAATAGAAAACCCCTCAAATTTTATACAGTAAAATTTGGGGGGCTTTCTATTTTCGGTTATCAAATAGAAACCAGCGCCTTTTGCTTGGCAACTTACTTTTTGTACAATTTTCTATTATTTCTAATACTTCTTCGTTTTTTTCTTCATATAACAATTCTTTTATTTCTTTTAATTTTTCTATCTCTTCTTTATCTTTTCTTTTTTCGATTAGTAGTTCGACTAAACATTTTGCACTAAAGTAGTCATAGCGCAATAATGCTCCTATCATTTTGTACATTTTTACTCTGTCTACGTCTCCTATCTCCTCATACATATCTTTCTCCTTTTTACCTATTGCAATGCGAGCCTTACTCGTATTATAAGATATTTTATATATTAAAATCAATACATAACGTTTAAAATGAGGTAAAATATGAAGAAATACAATGAAAAACCAAATGTAGTAGCGGATTTAATACGAAAACGTAGAAAAGAAAAGCACTATAGTAAAGCAGATTTATCAAGAAAGTTGGATTTAGTTGGTGTTAATTTAGATGGAACCGAGTTAAAACGAATAGAAGATAACACTAGAATTATTAAAGATTTTGAATTAATTGCTTTTATTAAAGTTCTTGATATTAAATTAGAAGAATTAACAAATTTAATTGATTAAAATAGCAGTAAACATACTGCTATTTTCGTTTTAGTAAATATTTTCTTCATAGTTAATTTTATATCTTTATTTTTATTATTCCAAAATGTCCCCAAATAAATTTTATTTTTCTTGCACTCACTCCTATTACTCTACATAAAATATATAAGGATAAATGATAAAGGAGGAAGAAACTTGAAAAAGATACTAGAAGTAAAAAATATTAGTAAATGCTATCAAAGTAAGGAAAGTGAAATTTTGGCACTACAAAATATTAGTTTTGATGTATTTGAAGGAGAATTCTTATCTATTATTGGCCCTAGTGGCTGTGGCAAGTCTACACTTCTTTCTATTATTGCTGGATTAGAACAAAAATCTTCTGGCAGTGTTTACATAGAAGGTAATGAGCTACAAAATATATCTTCTAAAATTGGATATATGCTTCAAAAAGACTGTTTACTAGAATGGCGACCCATTTTAGCAAATACAATGCTTGGATTAGAGGTAATTGGTAAAACAAGCTCTAACGATAAAGCTTATGTGGAAGACTTACTACAAAAATACAGCTTATATGATTTTAAAGACAAATATCCTTCTGAACTTTCTGGTGGCATGAGGCAAAGGGCTGCTTTAATTAGGACACTTGCAATAAAACCAAAAATTTTACTATTAGA
>CATKGX010000060.1 GCA_949747775.1 uncultured Clostridia bacterium
AAGATAACGACGAATAATTTCATAAAAAATAGTGAGGGATTTTTCCTCACTATTTTTGCGTAGAACCCTTGTAGAATATAGTAGGTTTTTGATATAATAAAACAGTATAACAATGGAATAAAGGAGAAAACAAATGGATAAAAAGACGAAAATGAAATTTAATGTTTTTGCAGTATTTGCAATTATTATATTTTGCTTTGCAATTACGCCAAAAACATTACAAAATGATACTTACTACACAATTAAAATAGGAGAACATATCATGCAAAATGGGATAGATATGAAAGACCCATTTTCTTGGCATGAAAATCTACCATATACATATCCTCACTGGGCATATGATGTAGCAATTTATCAGATTTTTAATTTAGGAGAAAGCATAGGAATTGGAGGATTTGAAGCAATATATTTATCAACAGTTATTTTGACAATGATATTAGGCGTGCTACTTTATTATGTAGCAGTAAAACTTTGTAAAAATAATTTGGTAGCTTTTTTTGTTACTTTAGGTGTAATGTATTTATTAAAAGCTTTTGTAGCAGCAAGAGCACAACTTGTGACATATATTATATTTGTATTAGAGATTTTGTTTATTGAGCAATTTTTAGCAACGAAAAAGAAAAGATATGCGTTAGGATTAATCATATTACCAATTATTATAGCAAATGTGCATTTGGCAGTATGGCCATTTTACTTTGTTTTATTTATGCCATATATAGCAGAATATTTACTAGCAATTGTAACACAATTAGATTGGCATTACAAAATAGCAATTGCATGGAATAAGCATAGAGCAAAGAAATTATCTATGAAAAAAGCATCAAAAGAAAAAATAGAAGCAGCAACAAACTGTGTTAATGAATTACAAAGTAAATTAGAGCAATCTGTTATGAAAAGAGAAGCAAGAAGAGAAAAACCATATCGTTTAATTTTAAAGAAACAAGATAGTGTAAAATGGTTAATTGTGATTATGATAATTTGTGCATTTACAGGATTGCTAACTCCTTTAGGAGATACACCATATACTTATTTAGTAAAAACAATGCAAGGTAATACCATGGATAATATTAATGAACATTTACCATTAACATTAATTAATAATAAGAATATATTAACAGTATTTGCTCTATTTTTAGCAATTTTAATATTAACAGATACCAAAATAACAGTAAGAGACTTTTTTATGCTTGCAGGACTAACGTTGCTATGCTTTATGTCTAGACGTCAAGTTTCTATGTTTGTAATTATTTGCGGATTTATTTTCCAAAAATTAGTCAATCGTTTAATAGATAAGTATGACAAAGAGGGAACAGAAAAGGTAATCACAACAATGACCAAGTTCTTACCAAAAGTATTGGGAATACTAATTGTAGTATTAGTAAGTGCATACTTATATAAAGACAAAGTAAATGCAGCAATTGTAAATAAATCATCTTACCCAGTAGAGGCAAGTGAATATATTATAGAAAATTTAGATTTAGATAAGATAAAACTATATAATGAATACAACTATGGAAGTTATTTATTGTATAGAGGAATACCAGTTTTTATAGATTCAAGAGCAGATTTGTATGCGCCAGAGTTTAATGGAAAAAAAGGTGAAGATGGAAAATATAAAGGAAGGGACATTTTTACAGATTATATTAATATTTCAAACTTAAATGTATATTATGAGACAAAATTCGAAGAATATGGATTTACACATATCATTATTAGAAAAGGTGCAAAATTAAATATGTTCTTATCTCGTAATGAAAAATATAAGGAGTTATATTCTGATAAAAATTTTGTGATTTATGAAAGAACTACTGAAAAGATAGTAGAGGAGAATTCGTAGTGGAAACAATAGTTGTAAAAGAAGGAAATATACGATTAGATGTATATATTAGCCAGAACTTTCAAGAACTTTCAAGAACAATGATACAGAAATTAAATGAAAGTGGTGATGTGCAAGTCAATGGTGTAAAAAAGAAATTATCATATAAAGTACAAGTAGGAGATAACATTACAATTCATATTCCTGAGGTGAAAGAGACAAATTTAAAGCCGCAAGAGATACCAATAGAGGTAATTTATGAAGATGATGATATCATTGTTGTAAATAAACCTAAGGGATTAGTAGTACATCCTGCAAATGGCAATCCAGATGGAACGCTAGTAAATGCAATTATGGCAATGTGTAAAGAAAGCCTATCTGGAATAGGAGGAGAACTAAGACCAGGGATTGTGCATAGATTAGATAAAGATACATCGGGGCTATTAATTGTAGCAAAAAATGATAAAGCACATATTGCAATGAGTGAGCAAATTAAAGATAGAAAAGTAAAAAAAATATATATTGCATTAGTTAGAGGAGTCATTGGAGAAGATGAAGCAACAATTGATATGCCAATAGGAAGAAGTACAAAAGATAGAAAGAAGATGGCAGTTACTAAAAATGGAAAACAAGCAATCACACATTTTCGAGTATTAAAAAGATACCCTAAGTATACTTTATTAGAAATTAAAATAGATACGGGAAGAACTCATCAAATAAGAGTTCATATGGCAGAAGTAGGACATCCTGTAATTGGAGATACGGTGTATTCAAATGGAAAGAATAGCTTTGGAGTAGAAGGACAAATGCTACATGCAAGAAGCTTAGAGTTTGCACACCCAATTACAGGAAAAACAATGTATTTAATAGCAGAATTACCACAATATTTTAAAGAAATATTAGAAGGAGAAGAAATTGGACGAGATTAGATTACAAAAGTTTTTGGCCAATAATGGAGTGTGTTCTAGAAGAAAAGCAGAAGCCTATATTTTAAATGGTGATGTAAAGGTAAATGGAATGGTCGTAGATACATTAGGCGCAAAAGTAGTACCAGGAAAAGATGAAATTATTTTTAAAGGGAAAAAGATAGAAAATAATACTGATAAGAAAGTATATATATTGTTAAATAAACCAATTGGATATGTAACAACAACGAAGGACCAATTTAATAGAGATACTGTTTTAGATTTAGTAAAGGTAAAAGAAAAAGTGCTACCTGTAGGAAGACTAGACATGTACACTTCAGGAGCGATTATTTTATCGAATGACGGGGAATTTATTTATCAGATAACACATCCAAAACATGAGATAGAAAAAACATATAATGTAACGTTAAAGGGAAAGATAAGTAAAGAAGATGTTGAAGCATTGCAAAATGGTGTTGAAATAGAAGACTACATATCACGGAAAGGCAAAAGTTAAAATTTTGAAAATTGATGCAGAAAAGAATATTTCAAGAGCAGAGATTACAATACATGAAGGAAAAAATAGAGAAGTTAGAAAAATGTGTGATGCAATAGGCAAAAAAGTATTAGCCTTACACAGAAGCAAAATAGGAAATATAGGCGTAAAAGATTTGAAATTAGGTACATGGAGATACTTAAACGTAAAGGAAATTCAAAGCTTAACAGGAAAATTGGACAAAAAGTAAAAAATGTGGTAAAATATATAGATAGGAATGTGTATAAAGGAGGAAGCAATATGGTACAAGATAACGAAATTAAAGCAGTAGTATCTCCATTTGCAGTAAGAGAAGGAGAAATAAAAACTTTTGATGGAAAAGATGGATATGTTTCAATGAACCAAATTATCCATAAAATTAATATTGGACATATTAATGATTTACATTTTAAAATATTAGAATTAGTAAATGAATTTGAATTTATGACATCAAGACAATTATTTCAAATGCTAGAATGGAAAAATGTAGAGATTGCTTCACAGGATAAATTGAATAATAAATTAGAACAATTAGTAAAATCTAAAATTTTAACAAGATATTATTTTACAGGTGAAGATGGAAAAGGAATTTATAGAATTTACTGTTTAGAAAAAATGGGAAAATATTTGTTAAATTCTAGAGGTGTTGAATGTAAATGGCAACCAACAGACAATACAAAGCCAGTAGAGATGATTAAGAAAAGATTAGCAGGAAACCAGACTATTATTGCTTATTTAAGAAAAGTAAAGGCATTTGATTCCTATACAGTAAAACCAGCAATAACAGCTAAGATGGCAGGAAAAATATTTAAAGCAACTGGAGGAAGTGTTAAGCTAAGCAAAAATCAAAAATCTATTGAATTTCTTTTTGAAGTAGTTAGAAGAGAAACAGATTGGAAAAAGAAATTAGTTGACAAAATGAGATTGTATAAGGACTTCTACGAGAATTATGTATTGATGGATTCAGGATTTAGTTCAATGCCACAATTAATTATTATTTGTGAAGATGAAAAGCATATGGCAGAAACATTTAAAGAAATAGTAGTTAACCAAGTAGAAATTAACAATATTAATCTATATTTCTCAACAGATTTAAGGCAAAATGAAGAAACACTTAGCAAAACATTAGTAGAGTTTAGAATTGATGAAGAGACAAAGAAATATAAAATGGCCAATGTTGAAGTAAAGCTATTAGGGCTATAAAATGAATAAGTGCTTTTAGAAAGCTATAATAAAAAGAATATGTAACGCATATCTGTTACATATTCTTTTTTTATGCTAGCTCTTCTAAGCTTAACTATTCTTTTTTCTGTTTAAATCAAATATAATAGCATCTTCATTATCTGATAGGAATTTTGCATCACTATTATCAATTTGAATTGGATCGTTTTCTAATGAGAAATCTGTTGGATCATTGCTTGATGTTGCAGTAGCAAAGTTTCCTCTTAGTTTTTGAGTGAAATCTTTTGCTTTATTAAAACTTGAAATTCCATTTGTGAATTTTTCAAAGTTATATTCTTTTAATTTTTTGTCTTCTTTATATTTGGATTCTAAGAAGTCTAAAGCTCCTTTTGCAACATAGCTTTTTCCTTTCATGTCTTTTACTTTAAATAAGATTTGTTTTGATTTTAAAGACATTACTTTACCTGCTGCATAATTAGCTTTCCACTTAAAGTTGATATTTCCATATTTTGAATCATATCCTAAACCTTTTTCAGGATCTGTTTCGTAGTTTTTATTCCATTCCCATTCTCTTTTTTGTTGTAGTTCTGATTCCCACCAGGTAACATCTTCTGGAAGTGCGTTACCAAAAATTGCTTTATTAACACAGTTTGCAAGAACTTCATCTCTGAAGTTATCTCCACCTTTATCCGAATTTAGTTGCGAAAGTGTTTGAGCAGATAGGATACAGCCAACTTTGTATTTTCTATATATTGTAAATAATGGTTCAACAGATTTACACAAGAAGTCTGGAAAATCGTCTATATATAGAAAATGAGAGACCCTATTACTATCATTACCAGGTCTTGCAAAAACAGATTGTTGCATTAATAATAAGAAGAATATGCCAAATGCTTTATGGGCGTTTGCCCCTAAGTCGCCTCTTCTTGTGCATACCATTGTAACTTCGCCTTCTGCTAAAGCTTTGTCAAAATCTAAGTTATTTGTTCTATTACATAAGATATTCTTTACTCCAGGGAATCTTAGCAAATTATCTAATTCTGCTGAAGCGGCATAAATAGATGTTTTTGTATCATTTGAATTTCTGCCATCTGCATAAAAATTGTTTTCAAAGTATTTAATTAATACTTTATATTTATTTGCAAGCTCTGGGATTTCTTTCATATCGTTACACATTTGCTCAACTAAACTAAAGTCATTCATCATATTTAACATATCTTCTAAGTTTGGTAGAGAACCTTCATTTTGCCTTGGATACATTTCTTTTAACAAAATAGATAGGTTTTCTATAATTTGAATTGCTGTATTTTCTCTAAATGCAAGTTGAGCGTCTGGCCTACTATTTGAATATAGTCCTTTTAATACTGAAGATATAGCAACACCAGTTTTAATCGGATTTTCATAAACAAATGGGTTTAAACCAGGTGAGTCATTTCTATTTGGATCAATTAAGTTTACTTTTAGTTTAAAGTTTTTGGCAACAGATGCCATTTTTTCAATAGATTCTTGTTCAGGAGAAAGATAGGTTAAACCTAAGTCTTTATAAACATATTGTCCTGCAAGTTTTCCAAGAATCATCTTTTTCATATATTTTTCATATAAGTCAAGTTTATCTGGATTAGGTAATAACATATTTAATGAAAAGTTTTCTGTTAAGTATTTGTTGTCATATGGGCAGTTCAATGTAGCAATTCCAGTTTTTAATGCTGTAAATCCCATTTCTTTTGAAATTTCTCTAAAAAAGTATTTTCTATCTAAATCTCTTGCTATCATTGGTTCATATATCATAGTTGTTTTTCCAGAACCTGAGACACCAACTGCTAGAAAAGATTCTAGTCTTTTCATTTCTGGAATAATAACATCTTCACCTGTTTGAGTATCAACACATAGTTTAACTTCGCAACTGAATTTTCCAGTATCTTTACTTTTGCCAGCTAAGCTGATACCACCATAGTCAAATATAGAGTCTTTAAGGTCTTTCGTATCATTAATTGTAAATGTAAGCCATTTAAATAGTTTATAAAAACTAACCAAAGGTAAATATAACGATATTGCAGTAAAGGCAGGTCTGAACAAGTATGAAAACTCACTAACCAGTTCAGGATAGTTTGGTAATGAAAGTAATCCTATCCAAGCTGCAGAGTTTAGCCATTGTGCTAGTGCTGATACAGAAAGGATATATAAGCAGATAACATAGGTGTTAAAAAAACGTAATTTATCAACATCTGCTTTTACAAATTTAGAGGCAAAAGAAAAATAAAATGCAAATATGCAAGCAGCAAATGCAAAAGTATATTCAATTGGTCCCCAATATGAAAATGAAACTCCTGTAAAAATCATAAACATAAGCTCAATTAATCTATCTATTACAATATAGGCAGTAATTAAAGTTAAAATATATGTTACAAAGGTGTTTCTATCTGTTTTTAAAAATTTTAAAAATTTATCTATATATTTCAATGTTTCCACCACTTTCGAAAAATAAAATTATACACATATATTATCCTATAAAATGAAGAAAAAAACAATACTTTTGACAAAAATAAATACATGAAATAATGAATAAATTTAAATTGTAGCAATATGATTAAATATGAGTATTTTAAAGAAAAATAGAAAAATTAAAAAAGAAGGTTTTATGAAAGGCGTTCTTATTCTAATGCTTTCACAAGTAATGATTAAAGTGTTACGGATTAGTTTATAGAATGTATTTAACAAACAGACAAGGCTTTGGTGACAAAGGAAATGCAATATATGGAAGTGGTTTTCAAATATATGCATTACTATTAACAATATCTTCTGTAGGAGTGCCAAATGCAGTATCCAAATTGGTCTCAGAAAGAGTGGCCATTGGAGACCATAAGGGAGCTCATAAAATATTTAAAATTGCAATTATTACTTTTGGACTAATTGGATTTGCATGTTCTATGTTTCTGTTTTTGGGTGCAGGTCCCATAGCGAATGACTGGATTCAAATACCAGAAGCGGAAATGAGCTTAGTAACATTGTCTCCATCTATATTTTTTGTATCATTAATTTGCGTTATTAGAGGATATTTTAATGGAAGAGAATGCATAAAAGTAACAGCTAATTCACAAATGGTAGAGCAAACGTTTAAAACTTTATTAACAGTAATAGTAGTAGAAATAATTGCAGTTATTAGTGGAGTAGATACCACAATTATGGCAGCAGGAGCTAATTTGGCAACCACATTATCATCAATTCTATGCTTTGCTTATTTATATTTATATTATATAAGTGTGAAAAGACAAATAGCAAGAGAAATAAAAAGTACAGTAAATTATGAATATAAGGGCATTCGAAAAATTATAAAAGAAATTTTGGCAGTATCTATTCCAATGTCGTTAACACCAATATTGGCTACAATTAATAAAAATATTGACTCGATGACAGTAGTAAGAGGATTAAAGAATTTTTTAACAGAAAGTGCTGCAAAAGCGCAATATGGTATTTTAACAGGAAAAGTGGATACTTTAGTAACGCTTCCTATGTCATTTAATGTGGCATTTACAACAGCATTAGTGCCAGCTGTATCAGCAGCGAAAGCAACAGGAGACATCGGAGGTGCAAAAAGAAGAATAGAGTTTTCACTATTAATTACAATATTAATAGGATTGCCATGTACAATAGGAATGATTATTTTTGCAGAGCCTATCATAAGATTATTATTTCCAAACCAAGGTTCTGGAGGGTTTATTCTGCAAATTAGTAGTACATCTATCTTATTTATTGTACTTGAACAAACGATTAGCGGAATATTACAAGGGATAGGAAAACCAATGATACCAGCTGTTTCTTTAGGAATTGGAGTTATCATTAAACTGATTTTAAATACGATTTTGATTCCGATTAATCCCGAACAATTTATATTTGGGGGAACAGCAGGAGCAGCGATATCAACAACAATTTGTCATTTAATCGCATTTTTAATTGATATATATATTATGAAAAAGTATGTGAAACTTGATATAAAGAAAAGAGACTACATTTTAAAGCCAATCATAGCAACAGTAATGATGGCAATTTGCTCATTATATAGTTATCGAATATTACTAGGTATGATTTCAGAGAAAATGTGCACAATAATATCAATTATAATTGCCACTGTTATATATGTTATTTTAGTGTTTTTATTAGGAATATTCTCAAAAGATAATATTAAAATGATACCATATGGAAAGAAAATTTACGGAATCCTTAAAACAATTGGTATATATAGGGAAACAGAGATTTAGTCAAAAGAAAAACGTTAAAATAGAAATCCTAAAAAATGTAAGAAATAGGCTATATAAAAGGAAAAACTAGAAAAATTAAAAGAAAAAAAGAAGGATTTTATCTAACTTTGGCGAATAATGATAGTAGTAGATAGAGTTTTAACAATCTACATATCGAAAATCTTATAGGAGGTAATTTTAATGAACAAATCAGAATTAATCGCAGCTATCGCAGCTAAAACTGGAGAAACAAAGAAAAGTGCAGAAGCATCTTTAAATGCATTTATCGATGTTGTAACAGAATCATTAGTAAAAGGAGACAAAGTTCAATTAGTTGGATTTGGATCTTTCGAAGTAAGAAAAAGAGCTGCTAGAAAAGGAAGAAACCCACAAACTAAAGAAGAAATAAAAATACCAGCTTCAAAAGCACCTGTATTCAAAGCAGGAAAAGCATTAAAAGATTTAGTAAATGAAAAATAAGACTAAATTGCTAAAGCTGTAAAGCATTAGCATACGGAGTTTATATAAAAATATGAATTCATATAAAGATATAGGAAATAAACCTATATCTTTTTTTATATTTTTTTTGCAATAACTCTTGACAAAGCATATAAAGACGTAGTAAAATAGACAATGTCAGTTATCAAAACAAATGCAGATGTGGCGGAACTGGCAGACGCACAGGACTTAAAATCCTGCGGTTGAATAAACCGTGCCGGTTCGATTCCGGCCATCTGCACCAAAACAGTTGAAATTTAACCAATTTCAACTGTTTTCATTTTTATTCAAAAGCATTTGTATGTATTGACATTACTGCATTTTATTATTCAACCTATCTTCAAGATTTTTTAACATTATTCGTTATTTTTTTGTATCTGCACACAATATGCACACAGCATTTGCACACAAAATAATCTTTGAAAGTATATTAAGATATACCGCTTCAAGTTTTAGCTTAAAAATTTTGTGCACACAAAAATAGGGTTATTGCACACAACCCTATTTAATAATATTTATCTTTCTTTGTGGTAAATCTTATCAAAAAATAAGTTTACTAATCTCTTAAATTCTTCCTTTGGAAAATCAAACATTAAGTTAACATATTCAAAAACAGTATCTATATATTTTCTCATTTTGCTATTTTTACTTTTTAAATCTGCATTTTCTTTTTGCAATTCAATATTTTTTTCTTGTAAATATTCAACTTCACTCAAACTACTTTCAATAATATTTTTAACTTTTGTAT
>CATKGX010000061.1 GCA_949747775.1 uncultured Clostridia bacterium
AACGTCCGCTGATAAGCGGACGTTTGTGCAATTTCGTTATGACAAGGGTTCGCCATTTTACTACTTGCTTGTCAATAACTGTTAATGTGTTTATGGTACTTTCTACCAAGGGAACTAAACTTCTTTGATACAGCCTAAAATATATCCGTAAACATATTTTTGTTAGGTGAAAACTTTTTAATATAAAATTTTCATAGCATCGAAGTACGGGCACGACTACACGGAACCCGATATTGCTGTTGTTGTTGCCATTGTTGTTGTTGAAATAGAACAACCCAGCATTCGTCGTGTTGCTGTAATTGCCTCCGCGCATGAAGAACGGATTGCTCGAATAAGGGAAGTTAGAGTAGTAGTTTAGTCCCCAATTATTATTTTATAGGAAATGTTTCCATATCAAATAGCAATTTTTTAAAGTCATCATCATCTAAAAATTCACTTTTTAAATTTTCATCATATCCTATATCTGACAAAACAGGAAAATAGTCTTTGTTTTCTAAATAAAGAAATTGTGATTTATTTAATATTTTCTGTTTTATATGATAACTATTACAATGACTTGCATGTCCAAACCAAGATTGTAAAGAAGGAATTGCAATAGTATAGTCTATTTCACCCTTTTGCCAGAAATTATTCCATAGCTTTACTTTTCGCTTTATTTTCTTTTTACTAGCATTTCTTAGCAATCGATGAGTAGGCCATATACGAAAACCACAAAAATTTACTCCTTGGGCACATGGGTAGTATCTAGATTTATGGTTTAATTCTAATTTTAAGTGTTTATCAATAAAGATTTCAATTTTGTGTTTTACTTGCTTACAGGTTTCTTTAGAATCTAAGAGCAAAATAAAATCATCCATATAACGTACATAATATTTTACCTTTAGTGTATGCTTTATATATTGGTCTAGCTCGTTTAAGTAAATATTGGCAAAGAATTGAGATGTATAGTTTCCTATAGGAATTCCAACTGGCTCTTCGCGGTTATCAAAAATAAGGTGATAGGTAAAGGCAAGCAACTTTTTATCAGAGATTTGTTTTTTTAGAATATGAAATAATATTTGTGGATGAATACTATAAAAAAAGCGCTTGATATCACATTTTAAAATCCAGTAGTGATTGCCATAGTTTCTTTGATAAATTTGCATATAATGCTGAATTGCTTTGACAGCCTGATGAGTACCTCTTCCAATTAAACAAGCATATGAGTCCTTAATAAATTTGGGCACAATATGGGGTTTGATAAATTCTTCAACATACCATTGATGAGCAATTCTATCAACATAGGGAAGAGCTTCAATTTTTCTAAGTTTAGGCTCTAAGACATAAAAAGTTCTATATTTTCCAATTTTATAGGTGCCTTTTTTCAAGCTATTTAATAGGTTCATGAGATTATTTTCTAAATTCATTTCAAATCGAATCAATTCAGACTTGCTTGTTTTTTGTTTACGAGCCCTTAAGTGAGCAGCATATATTTTTTCAAAGGTTAAATGTTTATCAAAACTATTTTTTATCGTGCGAGGCAAGATTTAATCCAACCTCCTAACATATTGCAAATGTCAGTAATTTTACCACACCATGTTTCATAATTCTGCTTTGAAATATATTGTTTTTTAAATGCAATTCTTATAAAAACTTTTTGTAAGTTTAATTCTACATCTAAGTCGTTTAAATGTCCTAATTTTAATTTTTTATTAAACTCTTTAAAAGCATACATAGGGTGTCTAAGTCCAATGTACATAGATTGTTTTGTTTCAGTTGCAAGAGCTAGCTTCTCAGATTTCGGGTATTTTACGCATAAATTATTAGTATAATAAATTAGGTCTAAGTATTTTTGATAAATAATTAATGTTTCGTTTGTGTTTGGCATATTACTTTCTCCTTTTATTTATATATTTCCTTTAAAGTATTGTGTGTGCTAAGTAATATTTCGTAAGCTTCTTTAAATGTAATTTCATCAAAGTTAATAGCAAGAATTTTGTTAATGATTTCTTTTAGTTTATCGTTATTCATATAGTCAGAATAATTTTCTATTACACCATAAGTACTGTCAATTATGTTAAAATCGAATTCTTTTGCTTGTAAAATACGTAAATAGTGTTCTTTTCTAGAAACAGGAAATCCGCATTTTACAATATTTTCATTTAGATTCGTTAAACGCAAGTTTAATTCTTGTGATAAAATTTTTGCGTCGTTTTCTAATGCGATAAAGAAAATACCAGATTTAAATAAATAAAGAACATCTGGATTATTGTTTTTTAGTTCTGTATATTGGGAATATAGTTTACTCAAGGCTGATTACCTCCTTTGATTTAACAAGACAATTGAATGAATAAAACAAAAAAGTGCCTAAGTTCAAATAGGATATTTGAACTTGGACACAACTAATTTTTACATAAAACGACAAAGTGATTATAGCAAAAAAAAATTTATCTGTAAATAGGAAAATGGAATAATATTTTAAATAAATTTTAAACAAAGTCTATGATTTTTAACTTGCTTGTGATATAGTAATAAAAGTAAAATAATGAAGAAAAACCAAGAAAAAAGGAGAAATATATGTCAAGAAGTGGAAAAAGAATGGAAAAACAAAGTAATAAAACTTTTAGAAAAATGCTTATTGTTGCAGTATTTATATTTTTTGTAATTTGTGTATTATACTATGCACGGAAATTATGAAAGAAATGATGTAATTGATAGAGTAAACTTAGTAATCAATCATAGTAATGTAACAAAAGACCTAGAAAAAGAAGCATTTGTAGAAAATGGAGTTACATATATATCAAAAGAAGATATTGCTAATTTCTTTGATCCATATATTTATTATGATGAAAAATACAATCAAATGATTACTGGTTCAGAAAGTAAAATTGCGGCAATTGTAGTAGGTGAAAAAAAGATGACGAATAACGGTTCAGTAGTTAATCTTTCAGCTCCTATTTTAGAAAAAGATAATGCGTATTATTTGCCTTTTTCGGAACTAGATAGTATTTATAATGTAAAAACAAAATATATTGAAGAAACGAATACAATTATAATAGATTCATTAAATAGAAAATATGTTGTGGCAGACAGTAATAAAAATAATGGTGTAAAGGTGAAAAAAACTGCTATTTCTAGAACAGTAGATAAGTTAGAAAGAGGCGAAAATGTTACAATTTTAGAAGAAGACGGAAAAAGTTGGACTAAAATAAGAACTGATCGAGGAAAAATAGGCTATGTAAAGTCTAATACAATTACCAACAAAAATACAATTAGAGAAGATTTACAACTAGAAAAAGAAAAACCTAACAAAGTTAGTTTGATATGGGATTCTTTTTCAGAATATGCATCTGCCCCTGAAAGAAGTGGAAAGATAACAGGTGTAAATGTTGTTTCTCCTACATTTTTCACATTAGAAAGACTAGGAAAAGGAAAAGTAGAAGAAAATGTGGGAAACAGTGGAAAAGAATATATTAAGTGGGCACATAAGCAAGGATATCAAGTATGGCCAAGTATTTCAAATAGTTCTATGATAGATACTACTTCAGAAATTATGAATGATTATAAACTAAGACAAAGTTTAATTAATCAAATTGTTAGTTTTATTATAAAATATGATTTGGACGGAATTAATATTGATTTTGAAAATATGTATCAAGAAGATAAAGAGTTATTTTCAAGATTTTTAATAGAACTTGCACCAAGACTAAACGAAATAGGAGCTGTGTTATCAGTAGATGTAACAGCACCAGATGGAAGTGAGACATGGTCAATGTGCTATGACAGACATACAATTGGTAAAATAGCAGATTACATTGTTTTTATGGCATATGACCAACATGGAGACAGCTCAGAGGAAGCTGGATCAAATGCAGCATTTGATTGGGTAGAAGTAAATCTGCAAAAATTTGTGGGAACACAAGAAGAAATTGCACCTGAAAAAATTGTTTTGGCAATGCCTTTCTATACTAGAATATGGTGGACAAATTCAGAAGGAAAATGGGTAAATGAGGCTTGGGATTTAAATAGTTTATATAACAAAGTACCAAGTAATGCTAAAAAAGTATGGGATGATGATGTAAAACAATATGTATCGGAATATATACAAGATGGAACAGTACATAAGGTATGGATAGAAGATGAAAAATCAATAGAAGAAAAGTTGTCACTAGTAGAAAAATATAAGCTAGCTGGAGCAGCGTATTGGAAAAAAGGTGGAGAAACACAGAATATTTTAAAACTAATTTCAGAGAAACTAGGAATTGAATAAAAGGTAAGAAAAACAAAAAAGGCATAAAATAAAAAAGCACCTAATATATATAGTAGAACAAGCTATATGTAGGAGGTGTTTTTTTGAATATTGGATATATAAAAAAACAAAAGTATCCATTAGGATGGATAGAGAAGATAAAATATTTTTTGGGAATGATAAGTAGTAGACAGTACGAAGTAGGATATGTTTTTCAGGTGCCCTTATATGAAAAAGAAAAGAAAATGGACAAAGTGATAAAAAGATTAATGATACAAATGCAGAAAGCAAAAATAGAAAAAATTGTTTTTTCAGATGAATGTATATGTTATTTGGGGTATCCTAATATAGTACAAATATGTATACAAAATGGAATAGAAGTTCTAAACGGAAGGCAATTAATGAGATATATGGATTTTGATATTTTAAAATATATTTTAAAGCTACAAAATATACCAACAAAGCAAGAAGATGTATTCTTTTTAATTAAAAAGGAAAACAATTTAGACTTGCAATTTTTATCACGATTTATAGAAAACTGCAAAACAGTTAATATTGTAACAAATGATTTAAAACGATTTAAAAAAGTGCAAGAAACTTTATATGAAAAAGAAAGTATTTTGATTAGTGTTTCAAATCACAAAACCAAGTCACTAAAAAGAGCAAAATACATATTTAATGTTAATATGGACTTACAAGATTTGGAAAAATATACAATAAACCGTAATGCAATTATAATACACTTACAAGATGGGATAAAATATCAAGCTAATTTATTTAATGGTATTAATGTAAATGGAATCGAAATTGACATACCAGATGAAGTGATAGAAGAATATGATAAAATAGAAGGAATTGAAAAATTTAATGCAATGCGATTATATGAAAGTATTTTGTTAAGAAGAATTGCACGAGAAAAAAGAAAAATTATAATGCTTAGTAAAAGTGATTTGGCAAAACAAAAAAATATTGTGGCAGATATGATTTTAGAAGATGGTATAAAGATAAAAGGACTAATTGGGAATAATGGTAAAATAGCAGAAGCGGAAATTATACAAAACTATCAAAAAATGAAGTGAAAGTGTAAAAACTTTAAATAGGAAGAGCCTACTAAAAAGCACACATTCTGTGTACCTTTTTAATAGACTTCATTTTCCTTATTTTACGATTTTAACAACAGTTAGAAAAAAACTTGACAAAAGGTGAAAAGTGGTTTAATATTATCAATGTTATCTATATAACAACGAAAATATATTTACATAAAAAGAGGAGGGATGACTTAAATGGGTACAGATAAAGAAGTTTTATTAACACAAGAAGGATATAATAATATTGAAAAGGAACTTGAGTTCTTATCAACAGAAAAAAGAGGAGAAATAGCAGAAAGAATTAAAGTTGCTTTAGGTTTTGGAGATTTATCAGAAAATTCAGAATATGACGAAGCAAAAAATGCACAAGCAGCAAATGAAGCAAAAATTGCAGAACTAGAAAATAAATTAAGATATGCTAAAATTATAGATGAATCGGAAATAGATACAAAAACAGTACAAGTAGGAAATAAAGTAAAAGTACTTGATATGGAATTTAACGAAGAAGAATGTTATACAATCGTTGGTTCAACAGAAGTAGACTTATCACAAAATAAAATTTCAAACGAATCTCCTATAGGTGTGGCTTTAATGGGCGCTAAAAAAGGTCAAATAGTAGAAGCTCAAGCACCAGCAGGAGTTATCAAATATAAAATTGTTTCAATCACAAAATAATTTGTCATTCGGGGGCAAATAAATTTTTGGAAAATTGCTTGACGATAGAATATTTTTCAAGTATAATTAATATAATAAATATGATAATTAATTATCATTGATAAAAAGTTAGAATACCCTTGCTAAAGTAGGGAATTAAAAAAGTAGGAATATCTTTGCCAAAGTAAGAAATTAAAAAAGTAGGAATATCCTT
>CATKGX010000062.1 GCA_949747775.1 uncultured Clostridia bacterium
AATAAGAAATTTTTAAAAATGTTGTAACAAATTACAATTTCAATCGTCATATATGCAAAGGAGGATAAAAGTTATGCAGGATATGGAACAAATATATACTCAATATTTTGAAACAGTAAACAAATACTTATTCTGTTTAACTCATAATAATGATATTTCTGAAGAATTAACACAAGAAACTTTTTATAAAGCCGTAAAGAAAATTGATACCTATAAAGGTGGTTGTAAGATGTCAGTATGGCTATGCCAGATTGCTAAAAATTTATGGTATGATTACTGTAAAAAGAATAAAAGAGTTATAAGTGTTAAGGAAGAACTATTGGAATCATACTTAAGTGATACAACAGAAGAAAAAGTTATTTTAAATGATGAAAAAGTATCTTTATTTAGAAAACTACAAAAATTAGATGAAAAAACAAGAGAAGTAATTTATTTAAGAATAACTGGAGAACTTAGTTTTAAAGAAATAGGAATTATTTTGAATAAAACAGAAAACTGGGCTAGAGTAACATTTTATCGAGGGAAAAATCAATTAAAGGAGGTTGATTGATATGAAAGAAAAAAGAGATTGTAAAATTATTCAAGATTTGTTACCAAATTATATTGAAAAACTAACAAATGAAGAAACGAACCATTTTATAGAGGAACATTTAAAAGAGTGTACAGAATGTCAACACATATTTGAAAATATGCAGAAAGAGTTAAAGGTAAATACAACGAAAAGAGATGAAAGAGAAGTAAAATATATGAAAAAGTTTAGTAGCAAAATGAAATTACTAAAATTTATTATATTAGCTTTAATAATAATATATGTAATAATAGTAGGAAGAAGAACTTTTATAATGACTTCACTTTCAGAAAAAGCAAATGAAAATCAAGTACATGATAATTACTATGCTAAACTATATTCATATCAAGGGGATACTTTAACTATAACAGAAAGCTACAATAAAGGGGAAGATTATTTAACAACTATAACAAGGGTTGTTAATAGTAATCAAATTCAAAAGATAATTCATTATAAAAAAGGAAATGAGCAAATAACTTTAATAGAATCTGATGGAAAAATGTATATGCAAGACTCAAAAGAAATATTAAATAGACAGATAAGACCAGTAACTTATGTTTCAAATGGATTATTCGCTAATATGCAATATGCATTTATTATTGGTATAGATAAAACTTATTGTAATGGAAAAGAATGCTATATTATTAAAGGAGATAGTTATGAAAGATATATAGACAAAGAGACAGGTTTGGCAGTTAGAGCGATAGAAAAATCGAATAAAGAAATAACTAGACAAACTGATATTGTAGTTGATTATAAGTATGAATTTAATACTGTAAAAGACAGTGATATTACAAAACCAGATACAACAGGTTATATTGTTAATCAATAATATGAAAAAGAAGCCTTGGCGAGGTTGTAAAAAATGTAGTGATGGATGTTTACATTGCTATATTCATAAAGGAGATATAAAAAGAAATATAAATACTAATGAAATCATTTTTTCTTATTGAAGAAGCGGATGAGTGGAGAAACGAATGTTGAAAAATGATTAAAGAAAGACAATGTGGAACTTATACAATAAATGATGGAAAACAATATAAAATACAGATAAAAGATTTGTGCAAACAAGCAAAGTTAGCAAATATTGATTATAAAAGTAATCATTAAATTATAATAAGTAGAGTAGGTAATTAAGTTGAAAATTACTTGCTTTATATGATAGAATTGAAACAAAAGTAAGACAACTTACAATTTATAGAAGGAGATATAAAAAACATGAATAAAAAAGAATTTAAGAAAAAATGTAAACAAGAAAAAACAACAAGTTATAAATTAATGCTATCAGGAGGAATTGTATCTACAATAGGTTTAATAGTTATTCTATTGTCATTTTTAATTATTAAAGAATTTATACCACAAATTATTGGATTTGTAATAGGAGGGATAATTGCATTTATTGGAATGATACTGGATTTAACGGGAGAGATAATTTTGGCTAAAAATTATAAAGAACACAATAAATAAGAAATTACAAGTTTGATAGGAGATAAAATTATGGCAAGAGTATTAAAAACTAAGGAATTAGTAAATACAAGATTAGCAACTAATTATGGTGGATGGATGTATTGTGATAAATGCAATGAAAATATAGGCTATTTATGTTATTCAACTTATGAT
>CATKGX010000063.1 GCA_949747775.1 uncultured Clostridia bacterium
ATGTAGCAATTATAGAGATGATAGAAACAAATAATGTAAATCTTTATGACAGAGCAGAAGGAGAGATTTTAGAATCACATAACTTTAATATTAGAGAAGGTGTATATAGAGAACTTGAAAGATTAAGTGATAAACATCGCCTATCAATATATAAAATTGTAAACATTACAATACACAATGCTATAAATAGTTAAAAAATCATTGAAGAGGGTTCCTATTTTAGGACCCCCTCTTGCTTTAAGATTTCATATATGTTTTTACTTTACGAATAAGATTTTTTATGATAATATTAGCCTGTAAGGGAAGTATATGATATGAAAAGTAAAAAAATAATATATACAACAATATGTATTGTAATATTTTTAATGTACCTACTAAAAGTAGCAAATTATTCAGAAGGATATCTAGATATATGGATACATGGAGCTATATTAGTAGTAGTGTTAGTAATAGGGGGAATTCTATACTTAAAAAAGGAAACGACCAATAAATTTAAAATAGGTATATTACTAATTTTAATAGCTTTATTTGTAAGCTATCCATTATATAATGATTATTTAGTATATTCGCATGATATTAATTTTAATTTAGTAAGAATAGAAGGCTTAAAAGAAGCGATAGGCAATTTTCAAATTCCAGCTAGAATTCATCCAATTGAAAATAATGGCTATGGTTATGCTACTTCATTGTTATATCCAGAATTATTTCTATATGTGCCAGCAATATTAAGATTGTTGAATACATCTATGGTATTTTCATTTAAAATCTTTTTAGTCTTGATTAATTTAGCGGCGGTAGTTTCGATGTATTTATGCGTAAAGAATATTTCAAAATCTACAACTTCTGGTATCATTGGTGCTATTATATATGCAGTAGCAAATTATAGACTAGAAAATGTATTTACAAGGGCAGCAGTAGGAGAGGGCTTGGCATTAGCTTTTTTACCAATAGCAATATGGGGATTATATGAGCTATTGGTAGGAAATAAAAAGAAATGGTACATTTGCGTAATAGGAATTACCTTTGTAATACAGTCTCATGTATTAAGTTCTATATTAACTGCAATACTATGTGGAATATTAGGGGTATACTTTATAAAAAATATAATAAAAGAAAAAAGATATAAAGAGATACTGTTGACAGTTGTAGTAACCTTACTACTTAATATGTGGTTTATTGTGCCATTTTTAGATGCATATCGTTTGAATTTAAATGTAAAAAATATAGAAACAAAAACATATCAATTTGAAAAATATACAGTCATTCCAGCACAAATATTTAACATTTTTGATACAGGTTATAGTCTGAACATAACGAAAGAAAATGAAAAAGGTATGGAAAACGAAATGGCTTATTCATTAGGAATACTGTGTATGGTAGGATTTGCTATTAGTATAACATATTGCATAAAAAATAAAGAAAGTAAGAAAAAGCTTAATCAGTTTATTAGAATATTAACAATAATTGCCATAGTATTTTTAATAGGTTCTACAACAATTGTTCCATGGAAAGAATTGCAAAATAACTTTGAATGGATAAGATGTTTATGTATGATGCTGCAATTTGGATGGAGATTTTTAGGAATTGCAACTGTTGCAGTTACGATTACTACAAGTATTATAATAGGACAATATCTGGATAAAAAATATGATTCAGAAAAGGATTTTATAGAAAATAATAAAATTGTTTTAATAATAGGAATTATTGCTTTCTTATCGGTACCATTATTTTTAGGAGAATATTCAAAACAGCCTAAATATATAACAAATGATTATGCCTTAAATTATGATATGAGTGGACAATGTGAGTATTTTATTCAGGGAACTAATACAAAAGAACTAACAAAAGACCTTTATCAAACATCTAGTAAGTATATTACAATTACAGATATTTCTAAAAATGGAAGTAAAATCGTTTTTAATTATTCTAATATAGAAGGACAAGGCTATATAGAAGTTCCATTATTGTATTATCTGGGATATGTAGCAAAAGATGAAAATGGTAAGAAGTTCGGAGTAACGTGTGGAAATAATAATGTTATTAGAATAGAGATAACAGAGATAAAAGAAGGAACCATTACAGTTGATTATCAAGAAAAAGGCATTTATATTTTAGCAGATATTATTTCAGTAGTAACATTATGTGGCTTAATATATGGTATAAAAAGAAGCAAAAAAGTAAAACAAAAATAGAAAGTTTAAAGGTGTAATATAAACGAACATATGAATTTAAAGGAGTAAAAATGAAAATAAAGAATATGACAAAGCAGGAAAGAACAGATTTAATAGCATTTATTATAGCAATTATAATAACTTCTATCTGTATGTTTATATTTATAGGGCAAAAGGCAGGATGGCATGAAGATGAAATATTCTCTTATGGTGCATCTAACTATCGATATGACAATATGTTTCAGACGTCAGGACATAAAGATGAATTTAATAAGCTAGTAGACGAAAAAATAATGTCTACTAGCTGGATACAAACGCTGAAGAACTTAGCACATTACACGATTAATTATAGTGAATTTTTTAGTGAGCTAGAGGAAAGATATGAAAAACAAGCGCCAGCATGGAAAACAAGCGAGCAAGCAAAAGAATATATACAGTTTCAGAAGATGAAGTTTTTAGTTATTGGTCAGTGTATTATAACCAATCAAGAGACGTACATCCACCATTGTTTTATATGTTAGTGCATTTTGTCTCATCATTATGCTTAAATCATTTTTCAAAGTATATTATTTTTACAATTAATTTAGTTTTTTATGTGGCAAGTTGTTGTACTATTTACAAAATATTAAAACTATTTCACAAGGAAAATTTATCTGCAATAGTAGTGTTATTATATGGATTAAGCATGGGAGGCATTACGACTGTTATATTTCAAAGAATGTATATGATGCTTACTTTCTTCATTTTGACTTATTTGTACTTAAACTTAAAAATATGTAAAAACGAATTTGTCATAAGCAAAAGTACAAAACGAGAATTAATAGTAACCGTTATTCTAGGATTTCTAACACAATACTATTTTTGCATTTATGCACTACTCCTAGCAATTATCTCAGTAGGAATTATGATAAAGCAGAAGAAATTTGTAGAATTAAAATACTATATATGGTGTCATATATTAGCTGCTATCATAGGTGTTTTATTGTTTCCTGCTAGTATTTATCATATTTTCTTTTCATACAGAGGCGTTGCAGGAGGAGTGGTTAATGTAAGTTATATTGAACGATTAAAACAATACTTTAAATTATTATTCTATTCATTTAGTTTACCAGAACTATTGGGATACATTGTGTTTGCAGTATTAATGATATTAGTAATTTATAAAATGATAACAGGAAAAAGAAAAGATATTATTTTTATGGTTTCTATTCCAACGATATTATTTATATTTATGATAGCTAAAATATCGCCAATGGTAAATATACGATATATTTCACCAATTTTTCCAATTATTGCAGTTGCAGTTATTTGGATAGCAGAAAGAATAATGAATACAAGTGTAAAAGTACTTTTTAAGAAAATGGCAAATAAAAAGGTATTTTGGCAAAAGAACACAGCTATGATAATAATTACTATGCTAACAGTTAGTCTTTCAGCATATGGTTTAAAAAATAGCGAACCATATTTTATTTATAAAAACTATAAACAAAGAATTGAACTTGCAGAAACATATCAGAATTTAAAATTGGTGTATATAGGGGAAGCACCTTTTAATCACTTACAAGATATGGAGGAATTTTTAATATATCAAAATTCGATTATTGTGAATACCTGGGAACTAGAAGCACTTAAAAATAATGAAGGGTTAGCAGATGAAAAAGAATTTATTTTAAATATGAAATGTTGGATTTCTAATTTTGATGAAAATTTACACAAGGTATTAAATTATACAAATGCAACAAACTATGAACTATTACTAGATGATGGCGAAAGTAGATTATATAAAGTAAAAAGATAAGGTATATAAAAACGAAAAGCACATATATTACTTAAGAGGTGATATATGTGCTTAAATTTACAAAAATGACAGGACTTCGGAAATGATTATATTTATATAGACTGTACAAAACAAGAGAAGATAGAAAATATAGAAGAGGTTACGAAAAAACTTAGCGATAGGAATTTTGGTATTGGAGCAGATGGTGTTATTTTAATTGAAAATAGTCATAATTCAGATTTTAAAATGCGAATTTTTAATCAAGATGGAAGTGAAGCCGAAATGTGTGGCAATGGAATTCGCTGTGTAGGGAAGTTTGCTTATGATAAAGGACTTACCAAGAAAGAAGAGCTTTTAATAGAAACAAAAGCAGGAATAAAAAAATTGCATTTAATGTGCAAAGATGGAATTTGCTATGAAGTAAAAGTAGATATGGGGGAACCAGCATTTAAAGGAAAAGATTTACCTTTTGTAGAAGAACAAGTGGTAAGAGATTTATCAATACAAGTAATAGACAAAGAATTTGAATTTACTCCTATCTCTATGGGAAATCCACATGTAGTAACTTTTGTAGAAGATGTAGAAAAATTACCACTAGAGATTTATGGACCAATTATAGAAAATAATAGTAAATTTCCGAATAGGACCAATGTAGAGTTTGTACAAATATGTGATGAAAATCATATTAAAATGAGAGTATGGGAACGAGGTTCTGGAGAAACTTTGGCTTGTGGCACTGGGGCTTGTGCAGCGGTTGTGGCAAGTGGGATAAATGGTTATACAAATAGCAATGTAAAGGTAACACTTCCAGGAGGAGACTTAAAAGTAGAATGGAATGAAGATGATAATCATGTGTATATGACAGGACCTGCTACAAAGGTATTTGAAGGAGAGGTGGAAGACATATGGTAAATATTAATCAGGGATTTTTACAATTGCAAAATAATTATTTGTTTTCGGAAGTGGCTAAAAGAGTAGAAAATTATCAAAAGGAATATCCAAATAAAAAAATCATTCGATTAGGAATAGGTGATGTAACATTACCTATTCCTGAAGTGATTACCAATGCTATTAAAAAAGCAGCAGATGAAATGAGTCAAAAAGAGAGTTTTCGTGGATATGGACCAGAACAAGGCTATGCATTTTTGAAGGAAAAAATTGTAGTATATGATTATCAGGCAAGAGGAATTGATTTTAATACAGATGAGGTATTTGTATCAGATGGAGCAAAGTGTGATGTAGGAAATATATTAGACTTGTTTGATAGAGAAAATTGTGTAGCAATTACAGATCCAGTATATCCTGTGTACTTAGATACAAATATTATGGCAGGTAGAAGTGAGAAGCAAGGAAATATTGTTTTTATGAAAGCAGTAAAGGAAAATAAATTTCAGCCATTACCAGAAGAGTTAGAAAAACATGTAGATATTATTTATTTATGTTCGCCTAACAATCCGACTGGGGTAGCAATGAAAAAGAAAGTATTAGAAAAATGGATAGAATATGCCCAAAAAGAAAACAGCATTATTCTATATGATGCTGCATATGAAGCATATATTGAAGGAGAGGGCGTAGTACATAGTATTTATGAAATAGATGGTGCAAAAAAAGTAGCGATTGAGTTTAAAAGTTTCTCGAAGACAGCTGGTTTTACAGGCTTAAGGTGTGCTTATACAATTATACCAAAAGAATTAGAAGTAAATGGAGTGAAATTAAACGAATTATGGAAAAGAAGAATGGCAACAAAGTTTAATGGAGTATCATATGTAGTGCAAAGAGGAGCAGAAGCGGTTTACACAAAAGAAGGGCAAAAGGTAATTAGGCAAAATATAGAATATTATAAAGAAAATGCAAGAGTGATAAAGAAGGGATTAGAAGAAGCGGGCTATGAAGTATATGGTGGAGAAAATGCACCATACATTTGGCTAAAAACGCCAGATCATATAAAGTCATGGGATTTTTTGGATATGTTATTAGAAAAAGCCAATGTTGTAGGAACGCCAGGTGTAGGGTTTGGAAAAAATGGAGAAGGGTATTTCAGGTTAACAGCTTTTGGCGATAGAGAAGAAACTAAGATGGCAATAAAAAGAATCAAAGAACTAGGCGTCTAGTTCTTTGATTGCGTTTCTAGCAAGTTCGTCACATCTATTGTTAAATTCATTATCACTATGTCCTTTTACTTTGTGAAATGTAACAGAATGAATTGTTGTAAGTTCTACTAATTCTTGCCACAATTCTTTATTTTTGACATCTTTTTTATCAGCGGTTTTCCAATGATTTTTTTGCCAGTTAATAATCCATTTTTGCAAAAAAGCGTTTACAACATAAGCACTATCGCTGTAAAGCTCTACATTGCAAGGATGTTTTAATAATTTTAATGCCTCTATTACAGCAGAAAGCTCCATCACATTATTGGTAGTATCCTTCTTTCCACCAGATATTTCTTTTTTAATATCTTTATACATTAGAATGGCTCCCCAACCACCTGGTCCAGGATTCCCAGAACAAGCGCCGTCTGTATATATTGTAATATGATCCATACAAACCTCCATTAATTTGTTTATAAAATAATTGTAAATCTAACAAATTTATGATATTATATCAGTAAAATTAATGATGTGCAAGAACAAAACGAAAGGAGAATGTTAAATGAGTAGAGTGCTTGGCGTAATAGGCGAATACAATCCATTTCATAATGGACATTTATATCATATTGCAAAATCGAAACAAGAAACAGGAGCCGAGTATGTTGTATGTGTTATCTCTGGAAGTTTTGTACAAAGAGGGGATACATCCATTATTAATAAATGGGCGAAAGCCAAGATGGCATTAGTAGGTGGTGCAGACCTTGTGCTAGAGCTACCAACAGTATATAGCATATCTAGCGCCGAAAATTTTGCAGAAGGAGCTGTCAAAATATTAAATTCTTTAAAATTAGTAGATACTCTTTCTTTCGGAATGGAAGCAAAAGATATTGCTATCTTAAACAATATTGCAAATGTCTTATATGCAGAGCCAAAAGAATATACTACCATGTTATTACATGAATTAAAAAAAGGAAATTCGTATCCAAAAGCTAGAGAAAATGCTTTAATGATGTATTTAAATGATATTAAAAAATATGCGAATGTTTTATCAGGTTCAAATAATATATTAGGAATTGAATACTTAAAAGCTTTAAAGAAAACCAAAAGTGATATGCTACCAATTGGAATTAAACGTGAAAAAGTATTATATAACGATGAAAATATGGTAGATGAATTTGCAAGTGCAACTGCAATTAGAAAAATGTTAATCACAAGGCAATTTGACAGTGTTAGAAATGCGATGCCAAAAGCATCTTATAGAATATTAGGAGAAGAGTTAAAACAAGGACATTATGTAATAGAGTTATCAAAATTTGAGAAAGAAATTCTTTACAAATTAAGAAGTATGCCACAAGAGCAAATAGCTAATTTACCAGATGTTTCGGAAGGTTTAGATGCAACAATTAAAAATGCTGCTAATTCGTGCAATACATTAGAAGACTTAATTAATATTGTCAAAAGTAAAAGATTTACACAAACTAGAATACAAAGAATATTACTATATGCATTATTAGGAATAGATAAAAAACAAATGAATGCTTCAAAAAAAGTAGAACCATATGCCAGAGTATTAGGGGTCAGTCAAAAGGGAAAGGATTTGCTTTCAGAAATAGTTAGAATTAATCCTAAAATTAATATGATTACCTCTGTAAAAAAGTATATGGACACAGTAAGCAACAAAAATTTAAAAGAGATGCTACAAACAGACATATATGCAACCAATGTATATACATTAGGATACGAGATGGATTCGTGGGCTAACTTGGATTATACCAACAAAATAGTAACTTTATAGAAAGAGGATAAAATGAAAATTATAGGAATTACAGGAAGCTCAGGATCAGGAAAAAGTACGGTTTGTGAAATTTTAAAACAAAAGTATCTAGTTAAAATAATAGATGCAGATGTTATTGCTAAAAAACTGTCTGCAAAGGGGACAAAGTACCTTGCGGAAATTTGTAAAGTTTTTGGAACAGATATATTAGATGAGCAAGGAAATTTAAATAGAAGAAAGCTTGCATCAATAATTTATTCTAGTGCTCAAGCCAGAGAAAAATTAAATGAATGTACATTTAAATACATAAAACAAGAAATAAAACAAGAAATTGAATCTACTAAGGAAAATATAAGTATTATAATAGATGCCCCACTTTTGTTTGAAAGTGGATTAAATGAATGGTGCAGCTGTATTATAGGTGTTATATCTACAAAAGAGTTGCAATTACAAAGAGTGGTTATAAGAGATAATATAAGTTATGAGCAGGCAGAAAAAAGATTATATGCTCAAAAAGCAAATCGTTTTTATGAAAAAAATTGTGATATGCTAATTCAAAATAATAACAACATTTCAGAAATAAAAGAACAGATAGATGTAGTAGCACAAAAATGTAATATTACAAAAAAGTTACAGTAATATTACATTTTTGTGACATTTAAACAACAATGTTGAAACATGTTAAGTCATGACATATAATGTAGTTAGGGAACAGTTATACAAAAGGAAAAACCTTGTACAGGAGGAAGAAAAAATGGATACAGAAACATTTGCAGACTATATCTTATCTGAGCCAAATTGGGTTAAGAAAATGGAAATTGTATATTACTTGCAAAAACGAACAGGCATATTCTACGATAATTCTGTTGTGTTTAAAACCATGCTTGCAAAACAATTTTTAGATAGGACAAATTTAGGACTAGACAAAAACATTATCTTAACAGCTTGCCTATTATGCAACTGTAAGAAAACAACAAATGCACAGGAACTGTCAAAAGTAAAATTGTTTGCAAAAGAAGGAGCAGAATATCTAAAAAAACTAGGTTTTTCAGATAGATTTTGCAAAATATGTGAAGGAGTAAACAGATACAGCTACCAAGAAGAAAGAGAAAAAGAAAGTGATGTACTAGAGTTGGTAGATCAATTTGGAGGAATGCTTTTAAGTAGACCTGAAAGAGTTGCTTTTAAGGTAGATGAAGCGTTAGTGTTATTAGAATATAGAAACTTAAGGGATAAAAATAACAGGTATTTAGAGCAGTTTAAGAAGTTTGTAAATGAAATGGAGGCAGTTTTAATATGAAAATGATAAATCAAAACGCATTAAGTCCTGCTCTTAGTAAGCAAGCAGTTGCTATGGACACCTTAGATACAAAAGATGTAATAAGAGGAATAAAAACAGCAGCTAGTTTAGAAAGAGAAACAATTAGAAGGCAAAGAGAACAAGTAGCAGAAAGAAAAAATAGAAAAGTAGAAGAACAAGCAATTCCAACAGGAAATGAAATTAGACAAGCTTATGAAGAAGGAACATATAGATAAATATATATTTTTACAAAAGATTGGAACAAGATTTGGTACCAGTCTTTTATTTTGGGAAAGGAAGAGAAAAAATGAACGAAGTATTTGCAGATTTACATGTACATATAGGAAGAAGTGAGAAGGGCAAACCGATTAAAATTACAGGAGCAAGGTCATTAAATTTTGCTAATATTGCAAAAGAATGTGTAGAAAGAAAAGGAATTAATATTGTAGGAATTATTGACTGTGCGTCTCCATATGTTATTGAAGATATCGAAAACTTTTTAAAAACAGGAGAAGCATATGAAATAGAAGATGGTGGAATTATTTATAAAAATAAAGTTTGTATTATTTTAGGAAGTGAAATTGAAACATCAGAAGTAAATGACAAAGGGAAAACAGGAAGTGCTCATAATTTATGCTATTTTCCGAAACTTAGTGATATAAAAGCTTTTTCAAAAGAGATGGAAAAATACATTCACAATATTACTTTAAGTTCGCAAAGAGCATGTATTTCTGCCTATGAATTGGTAGATATTGTAGAAAAATATAATGGAATTTTAGTTCCAGCTCATGTATTTACACCACATAAAAGCTTTTATGGGAATTGTACAGACAGATTAGAGAAAATCTTTAAAGAGAAGTTTGAAAAGCTTTTTGCAATAGAATTAGGGTTAAGTTCTGATACATTTTTAGCAGATGAAATTTCAGAGCTAGAGACAAGAACATTTTTAACAAATTCAGATGCACATTCATTACCTAAAATTGCAAGAGAATATAATAAAATATTGCTAGAGGATATTAGCTTTAAAGAATTATTAAAAGCACTAAAAAATGAAGATGGAAGAAAAATTCTAGTAAACTATGGACTAGATCCAAAACTTGGAAAATACCATAGAACATACTGTGAAACATGTTGCAAAACAATAGAAGGAGTAGCGCCTGTAACACAGTGTGATACTTGTGAAAATATAAATATTACAATGGGCGTTTTTGACAGGATAGAACAAATTAAAGACAAGCCAGAGACGAAAAGTCCAGAAAAAAGACCACCATATATTTATCAGGTCCCATTAACATTTATACCAGGACTTGGAAATAAAACAATAGAAAAACTAATTGGGCATTTTGAAACAGAAATGAATATTTTACATAGACTTTCAGAAGATGATATTGAAGCAGTAGTTGGAAAACAGTTAGCACATAAAATTATAGAAGCACGTGAAGGCAAAGCTCATATACAAGCTGGTGGAGGAGGTGTATACGGCAAGGTAACAGTAGGAGAAAAGACATTGTAGAAAGTTGTTCTAAAACTTATTTTATCGAATAGACATTATGTATAAACAAAAGGGAGGATAAAATGAGGGAAACAACAAGAAAAAAAGAGCGATTAAAACTAAAGAATATTATATTAGAAAATATTTACTATAATTTGAAAGCATATTGCATTGTAACAATTATATTTTTAATTGGTATTATTGCAGGCGTTATATTTATTAACCATATTAATGAAGGACAAATGGGGGAAATAAAAGAATATATTCAACAATTTATTACAGCAATTAAAGGTGACTACGAAATTAATAAAGGCGAATTGTTAAAAAAGTCGTTAATTGAAAACTTCAAATTAGCTTTAGGAATGTGGTTTATTGGTCTGTCAGTAATAGGAATACCAATTGTATTAGGAATTATTTTATTTAGAGGGTTTTGTATTGGATATACAGTGTCTTCAGCAATTGCAATTTTAGGGTTACAAAAAGGAAGCCTGTTTTTTGTAACAACAATACTAGCGCAAAACATTGTATTTATACCAGTTATTATTACGCTTGCAGTTAGTGGAATGAAACTATATAAATCTATTATGAAAGACAAAAGGAAAGAAAATATTAAACTAGAAATTGTAAGACATACGATTGTATCGATTATACTATTTGCATTGTTAGTGGTCTCATCACTCATTGAAGTATATATTTCAACTAATTTATTAACAGCTTGCATAGGATTCTTTTAAAAAAGTAAATTTTTTTACAAAAATGTATTTACATTTTTGTCGTAATTTGATATAACATATAACGAAGTTTATGTTAATTGAAAAAAGAGATATTAGAAAAAGGGGTAAGAGCTAAAATGGAAAAACATATTAAACAATTCTTAGAATTTTTACAAAATGAAAAGAAATTATCAATGAATACATTGCAATCATATAGTAGGGATATTAATCAATATCAAAATTATTTAGATACTAATCGTATTAATTATGTAAAAGTTGATAATGAACAAGTAACACAATATTTAAACTACTTACAAGAGATAGGCAAAAAAACATCAACAATATCAAGAAACTTAGCTTCAATTAGATCTTTTTATCAATATCTAATTAGAATTAAGAAAATAAAACATGACCCAACAGAAAATATACAATCACCAAAAGTAGAAAAAAGAGTACCAAGCGTATTAACTTCGCAAGAAATAGAGCTACTTTTAGATCAACCAAAAGATGTTGACCTAAAAGGAACTAGAGACAAAGCGATGCTAGAAGTAGCATATGCTACAGGTATGAGAGTAACTGAAATTATTTCATTAAATGTAGAAGACGTAAACATAGAAGAAGGCTATGTTACATGTAATGGAGCAGGAAAACAAAGAAACATACCACTAGGTTCATTATCAATTAAAGCATTAAAAGAATATATAGAAGAAGCTAGACCAGTTATGATTAAAGACGAAAGTGAAGCATCACTATTTGTTAATGTAAATGGAAAAAGACTAACAAGACAAGGATTCTGGAAAATAGTAAAATTCTACAAAGAACAAGCACACATTACAAAAGAAATTACACCACATGTGCTAAGACATTCATTTGCGACACATTTATTACAAAATGGTGCAGATTTAAAAGCAATTCAATCTATGCTTGGACATTCAGATATATCTTCAACACAAGTATATATGCAATTCCAAGATAGTGGCTTAAAAAATGTATATCAAAAAGCTCATCCAAGAGCATAAAAAGTAATATATAAAAACACATTCAGTTTTGAATGTGTTTTTATATATCTATTTATTTTCTTTAGGTGGTAAGTATTCTATAATATCACCAATCTCACACTGAATTGTTTTGCAGATTCTTGCAAGCAAGTTTAAGTCTACTTTCTGCATATCATTATTACAATATTTTAATAACTGTTTATAATGAATTTGTCCATTTCTAGATAAACTAGAACGACTAATCTTATGTTCTTTTAAAAATTCATCCAATTTTAAATTTACTTCTCCCCATTCACACATGGCGTTCACCTCAAACAAATAGTATCACAAAATATGGCTATGCCACAATTAGGAATACACCTACTAGCGATACACGTAGAAAACAAATGTTACAATTGTATTACAAATATATTACAATTAAATAACATTTAAAAAAACATATTGAAAAA
>CATKGX010000064.1 GCA_949747775.1 uncultured Clostridia bacterium
ATTGCTTGTGTATTTTCTTTACTAACATTTAAGTTTTCTGTTGTTTCATTTTTTAGTCCTAGCTTTTCATTTGTATATTTTTTTAGTTCTTCTTTTGATACTTCGCTTCCATCTGCTTTTAAAACCGATTTAATTAAAGTAACATCTATATTTTTACCACCATTGGCTAGCATGCTAACATATTTGGCCATTTGTAGTGGTGTGAAACTGTTATAGGTTTGTCCAATTGAGGCAGATAGTGTATCTCCTAAATACCAGTCTACTCCATGTGCTTTTTTTGCATATTCTGGTGTTGCAAGAATTCCCCCTTCTTCTCCTGCAAGCTCTATTCCCGTTTTTTTACCTAATCCTAAATAGCTTGCATATTTAGCAATACTATCTATTCCTGCTCGATAGCCTAATTCATAGAAGAAATAGTTGCAAGAATGTTTAATGGCTTCTGATACATTTAAGTACCCATGTCCTGAACGATAACTTGTATAATACCAACATACTGGGTTTCCTCCTCTTGGATAAATACCAGTATCATTGATTCTTGAAGTGGTCGTAATTTTTTCTGTTTCTAGTCCTGCAAGTGCAACTGCCATTTTAAATGTTGAACCTGGTGCATAAGTTCCTGTAATTGCTCTATTATATAAATTATGTCCTTTTTCATAAGACTCATATTTTTTCTGACTAATTCCATTTAAGAAAAGTTCTGGTTCATAATCTGGATAACTTGCTAATGCTAATACTTCACCTGTTTTTACATTCATAACAACAACTGCACCAGATTTTGCATCTTTCTTCTTTTCTCCAAATCCTCCATTTGCTATTTTTTTAATGTTATCTTCTAATGCCTTTTCTGCAACTGCTTGCAAGTTTGCATCTATTGTTAAAATAACATCTGACCCCGCAACTGCTTCTTCTGAAATATATTCACTTGTAATGGTTCCGTCTACTGTCATATCAATTTGTCTAATTCCATCTTTTCCTTTTAGATATGCTTCGAAAATCTTTTGGATTCCCGTTTTACCAATAATATCATCATTTCGATAAGTATCTTTTCTAGTAGCATATTCCTCTTCATCAATTGAACCTACATACCCTAATATATGTGAAGCAAGCTCTTTTGAATGATAATTTACAATTGGCTCTGTAATAATATTCATTCCTGCTAAATTGCTATTTTGCTCTCTTATTTTTACTGCACTTTCTCTGCAAATATCTTTTGCAATTTTAACAGACCTTGTTGTACTATAACCATTTCTTGCAATTTCATATCTTACTGTCATAATTTTTCTGGCCATTTCTATGTCGCTTGTTTGTATTTTATATTTTTCTTTTAAGTCCTTAAATGCCTTTTCCGCTGATGCATTTTCATCAATATCATTCTCTTTTTTCCAGCTCTTTTGCGATTCTTCTGATGTATATGTAAATGCAAATGGTTTTACAGTTAAAGGCAAATTATCTACAAATTTATCTTTGTTTGATTCTAATATTTTAATTGCTTTTTCAATTGCTGTATTTAATGCTAATTCATCTACTTTTGTTCTATATATTTCCAGACTAAAACCGTGTTTTACTTGTTACTAAATCCACACCTGTTCTATCTTTAATACACCCTCTTGCCGCTTTTAATACTGACTCTCGTGTCAGTCTTGTATTGGATTGTTCTCGGTATTCTTCTCCGTGAACAATTTGCAAATTAAAAAGTTGTATTAACAAAACAATTCCAATTATGTATATTAAAGTAGTTAATAAGTTATATCTTAATTTCCTACTCTTATCCGTTATCTTATTCAGACCACTTCACCTTCTTTCAAACAACATTATTAGCATCAAAAATACCTCGTTAATATACTCTTCACCTTAAAAGTATTCTCTATTGCATATCCCGCCTTCTGCATTAACGGATAAATAATAATAACCAAAATAGCATTATATAATGCTTCAATTAACACTATTCTAATAAAACTATTTATTTCAAAATGAAGACTTAATCTAAAAGTATGATACACATATCCTATTAGTTCATAAGCAATTGTACATCCAACAACCATTAGCATAATTGTTAGCCTACTTTCTTTTGAAAAGTTTTGGTCAAAGTATTCTCCTAAAAAGCCAATTGTGGCTAACAAGATTCCAGATATTCCTATTGTTCTGCCAATTAGCAAGTCCAAATAAATCCCAAATAAAAGCCCTAAGATAACCCCTATTTTTTTACCTGCAAATAAGCCGATTAATAAAACAAATATGATAAACAGGTTTGGTTTTATGCTAGCAATTGTAAACCAACTAAAAAAGTTTGCTTGCAAAAAATAGATTATAAAAAATGTAATGATTAAGCAAAAAATCACAAATACCTTTTTCAATTGGCTTTCCTCCTTTTTTTACTGATTACTGCTAATAACAAGTACCGTATCTAATTTTGTAAAATCTACTGAAGTTTCTACTGTTGCATATCTATCTGTAATATTTTTTGTCGTAAATATTTCTTTAATTGTTCCTATATGAATTCCTTTTGGATAAATACCGCCTATTCCAGATGTTTCTACACTATCTCCTTGCAAAAGACTTGCATCTGTTGGAATGTAAGTAGCTTTTAGTATGGTACTATCATCTAAAGTTCCTTGTACAATAATGGTATCTTTTGTTGTACTAATTGTACTGGTTACTGCTGTAGCTGTATCAACTAGTGTCTGCACTTTTGCTGTGTGATTTGTTGTTGATATAACATGTCCTACAAGTCCTGCATCTGCAATAACTGTCATATTTTCTTTGATACCATCTTTTTCTCCTACATTAATAATAATCGTACTACTATAATTATCAATACTTCGATTAATGACATATGCTGGTATTGTACTATATGCTTTATATTTATCTTTTAAATTAACATATTCTTTTAAAGTTTCATTTTCTGATTTTATAATTTCAAATTCTCTTAGGGATTGTTCTAGTTCACTGTTTTTCTTTTTTAATTCTTCATTTTCTGTTTGCAAGTGATTAATGTTTTCAAAAAAATGGTTATTTCCTGCTATTTTGTTTTTTAGATAAGTTAATCCATTTTGAATTGGCATTACAATAGCACTTGCTATATTTTCTATTTTAGATACATTGCTTACATTAATGTTGGTAATCACAACCATAAGAATTAAAATAATAAGTGTTACAATGATTCCTGCAATTCCTGTTTTCTTATTTTTATACATATATGTTTCTCCTATATGTTATTTTCTTCTGGAATTAATTAAAACGTTTTTTAATCTTTCTAAGTCTTCTAATGTTTTTCCAGTTCCTTTTACAACACAGTCTAAAGGGTCTTCAGCCACATATACTGGCATTTCTGTTTTCATTGATAACAGCTTGTCTAAGTTTTTAATTAATGCTCCTCCACCTGCTAATATAATTCCTTTTTCCATAATGTCTGATGCTAATTCTGGTGGTGTTTTTTCTAGTGTTTGTTTAACAACTTCTACAATTTTATCCACTGATTCTTGAATTGCTTGTTGTATTTCTGTAGATGTAATCGTAATGGTTTCTGGAAGTCCAGAACTTAAGTCCCTTCCTCTAATTTCCATACTCATTCCTGTAACAAGTGGCGTTGCTGCTCCTATTTCTTTTTTGATTTGTTCTGCTGTTGTATCTCCTATTGCTAAGTTTCTCTCTCTTTTAATATAATTAATAATGTCTTCATCTAGTTCATCTCCTGCTACTCTAATAGAGTTACTAACAACAACTCCCCCTAATGAAATAACTGCTACCTCTGTTGTTCCTCCTCCTATGTCTACAATAATATTTCCACTTGGTTCTGCAATATCCATGTTAGCACCTATTGCTGCCGCCATTGGCTCTTCTATTAAGTATACTTCTCTTGCTCCTGCTTGTAGAATAGATTCTTCTACTGCTCTTTCTTCTACTTCGGTAATACCAGATGGCACTCCTACAACAACTCTTGGTCTACCTATATTGTATCTTTTTCCCACTTTATAAATGATATTTTTTAGCATTAATTGTGTTGCCGTAAAGTCTGCAATTACTCCATCTTTTAATGGCTTTATTGCTCTTATTTGCTCTGGTGTTCTTCCTAACATTTCTTTTGCTTCATAACCAGTTGCTAATATGTTTTTTGTTGGAATGTCTAATGCCACAACAGATGGCTCGTTTAATATAATCCCTTTATCTTTTAGTGTAACAAGTGTATTGGCTGTTCCTAAATCTATTCCAATATCTTTTGAACCAAAATTAAATAACTTCATGCTTTTTCTTCTTTTCCTTTCTGATTTTTTATAAAATAAAAAATACTTTCAAATTTTGAATCTCCAATAATAATGTGATCTAACATTTTTATACCTATCATGGATGCCGCGTTTTCCAATTTTTTAGTAAAATCTATATCACTTTTACTTGGATTTACATCACCACTTGGATGGTTATGTACTAAAATAATTTTTGGAGCCCCCATTTTGATAGCATCTATTAGTGCATCTCTTGGTTTTATTATGGCAAAATTACCGTTTCCTAAACATATATCTACTATCTTTATCATAATATTTTTTGTATTTAATATAACTACTTTTACCATTTCTCTTTTTTCATATCTTAGTTCATCCATGAATAAATTGGCAACATCTTTTGGAGAAGTTATTTTGATATGAGTATCATCAATTGGCCTTGAAAAACGCTTTGCAATTTCACATAATGCTTTTAGTTGAATTGCTTTTACTTTTCCAATTCCTTTTATCCTCATAAATTCTTCTATAGACGTATCTTGTATAAATCTTAAACTATTACTATTTTTGTTTTTCATAGAAAGTATCTTTTGTGCGGTATGAACTGAGCTTTCTTCTTTCGTACCACTTTTTATAATAATTGCTAATAATTCTGCATTAGATAGTGTATGTGCTCCATACATTTCTAGTTTTTCATAAGGTCTTTCTGATGGGGGTAATTCTTTCATTTTCATGATTTGTTTTCCTTTCTTTTAACCCCCGAATTTTTCTTTTGTTACACTTTTCTGTAAATAAATATGGCAAGTATCATCCCAATAATACTTGATATGTTAATTTTAAAGACTAGTCCAAATGTAAGTTTAATAACATTTAGGTCCAAACTAATTGGGTCTGATAACCCAAATGATTCTCCATAAGAAAGCCACCATAAGAAATCTACTTTTGATGCAAACTCTCCTAATAATCCACCTATTACTATTCCACATAATATAAATAAAACTAATATCCACATGTTTTTTTCTCTTGTAGCCATAATTTCCTCCCTTTGTTACTCTTTTGTTATCACGTATCTATTTATACCTTTAGTATTATATATGCTTTCCGCTTTTTTTTCAATACAAACAGGAAAGTTTTTCTATTTATTTTTTGTGCAAGATATGCTAAAATTAAATCTATAAACAAATAGTTTACATTTTATTTTATTTGTGTTATATTTATTAGTACGTTTTATATAGATGTGTAATATAATATGGTATATATTGGTAATGGAGGCTAGCGGATGAAGTTTGAAAAACTTAGTGAAAATAAGATTAGAATTACTTTAACAATGAATGATTTTAAAGATAAAGATATTAACTTTCATGATTTTATGTCTAATCCTTTAGAGACACAAGATTTATTTTTAGATATGCTAGAAGAAGCAAAAGAAAAAATTGGTTTTAATACAAATGATTATAGAGTAAAAATTGAGGCTTTGGCTATGATAGATGGGGATTTTATTGTAAATGTTACTCGTATGTCTGATGCGCAAACGACCACCTCTACTTCTTGCACACCGAAAAAGAAATTTAAGGTTCGCAGGAAAAGTTCTACGCCTAAATCAAATGAAGCAATTTATAAATTTGACACTTTTGATGATTATTATGTTTTTTCACAATATTTATCACAAAATGGGCTTGCAAATGCACATTTAATTGCAAAAAAAGCTGTAGTTTATTTATATAAGAATGCCTATTACTTAGTACTAGAAGATGTTAATCCAAACTATAAAGGAATTTTAAAGTTTTATTCTTCTGTTACAGAATTTGGTACATACATTAGTCATTCTGCCTTATTTACTTCAAAATTGCAAGAATGCGGTACAATTGTTATGAAACACAACGCTTTAAAAACCAGCTTAAAGCATTTTGCAAAAGCTGTAAAATAAATATTCGTTCCATTTTATAAGAGTCGTTAGAGATGTAATTTCTTTAACGACTCTATAATTTTATAAAAAATGAGTTATGCTGTTTTTAATCTACATATACCATAGTCTAGAAATTGATTTTTTCAAAATATATTGTTGTAAATAACTGGAATTTATGGCATAATTTATAGTATAAGAAGTGATATTATAATTCTTTTATTAATTAGAATAGTGAGGTGATTTCTATGAATAAATTAACTAAAATTTTAATCGTGGTCATTGTAATTTTATTAATTGCACTAGGTATATTGACATTTAAATATATTAGGATGACTAAAATTGCTGGAGAACATTTCCAAAATCTCTTAATGGCATTAGAGAAGTTAGGGCATTATGATATGAAGGCTGTTGAAGAAGTACAAAATAATTTTCATGTGTATCCTTATCCATGGTCTATTTAAATTTAGATTAGAAAACAATTTTAATATAGAAACTATATCAAATAAGCGAAGGAAAATAAATTTATCCTTCGCTTTTCATACTTTTAATATACATAGTTTTGTGGGTTATATGTAACTCCATTTTTTCTTACTTCTAAGTGTAAATGTGGACCTGTTGAGTTTCCTGTTGAACCTACTTTTGCAATTAGTTCTCCTTGGCTTACCTTTTGACCTTTTTTTACATTTAAACTACTGCAATGTGCATATAATGTTTGTACTCCGTTGCCATGTGATAAGATTACGTAATTTCCATATCCATCATTTGCATTTCCTGCATAAGTAACAGTTCCAGCAGCTGCTGCCTTAATTGGTGTTCCTTTTGATGCTGCTATGTCTAATCCTGAATGTGCATGACTTCTAACACTATCATTACTTCCATAACGAGACCACACAATTCCTGACACTGGTTTAATTAATGCTACTCCTAATTCTACTTTTTTAGCTGATTTTACACTGCTGTAATTTGATGCTGAAGGTGCTGCATATGATGTATAATTTGCTTCTGCTGTATATACTACCTTTTTTTCATATAATTTTGATACTGATTTTTCTACACTAGTAAAATCTTTTATTTTGGTATCATATTTTTCTACAATACCAATATCACCTTTGTTCGCACTATCTTTTTTCTTTAATTTTGCTACAATTTCTTCCGCTTCTTTAAATGTTCCTACATATACTTTTTCTTTTTTCTTTTCTGTAATTGCATAATATTTATAATAGGTTGTTCCGTCATTTGTAATTTTGCTAAAGATTTCATCATCATTTAAGACAATGTCCTTTTTTAATAAGCATAGTTTATAAGTAGGCATTGCATCTACTTGAATAAATGCAACATTTTTTTCTTCTTTTGCCGAGATGTGTTTATTTACTTTTTCTTGTAATTCACTTTTGTTCCCTGTATATCCTATTACTTCTCCATTTAGGCTAACTTCATAGGTTGGATGATAGAAAAATGCTGTTATTCCTATGATAATAAAAGCTGACAAAATGGCTAATACAATATACTTTACCCAAGTTCTAATAAGCATTGCAACTTTTCCAAATATATTAATCATAAACATCCCCTTGTTTTTATTTGATAGATGTATTGTATATGAAAAAAGAATTTTAAACAATAATTATTAATGTTTAAAATTCTTCATTATCTGGATTTAAATGGCATTTTCTTTATTTTTCTCCGAATATCTCCATTTTCCTCTTGTTTTCTCTTTATTGCTGTAATTCAGTCTTTACAGTTTCGATTTCCGTAACAGTTGCTGTTTGTGCTGGTTTGTAATATCCCTTTGCTTGTGCTGTTTTGAAAAGCTCATATTGGAAGCTTTCGTCATTGTTTCTAATTTGTTGGAATGTTTGTCTTAATTGCATATTTTCTGCTTCAGAAATAGCAGTTTGATATGATGTTAAGCTTGCTTTCACTCCTGATAAAATATCATTTACCATTGTTTTTTCGTCCATAATAGTTCCTCCTTTTGATATATTCTTATGAATTTAAGAATGACATTAGTTTTTGTTTTGTGTTTAAAGCATCTTGTGCTGATTTTGTAAACATTTGCTTAATTTGTGGGTCTACTGCTTGTGATGCATATGTGTTTAATTTTTGATATGAAGTTTCATGTGCTCCTATCAAATGTCTTAAATGCTGTAATTCTACTTGACTTAAATTTGCCATTGTTTACCTCCTTCGTTAATAACATTTATATGTATTATGGGCATTTTGTATTTTTTTATTCATGTTTTATAAAATTCATCTTTGTTTATCCACTTTTTTTATTTTTTACAATATAACTTTCCACATTTTACACAAACCTGCTTTTCTTATGTATTTTGGTTCAATGTTTTACGTCCCGCCTAAGTAAAGGCAAAACAAGCAGCATTTCAGATTAAAATGTTGCTTGTTTTTTAGATTTTAAATTTTTTTAGATATTATTTTTTTCTTTATTTTTTAAGTTTTCTAGTATGTTTGCTTCTAATATGGCAATCATTCCTACTATAATTGTTGCAATTAATGTTGCTTTAAATATGTTTCTAACACTTCCCGTTTTTACACTCATTAGTACTTCTGCTTCTGATTTATTGTCTTCTAGGGTAATTTCTTCATATTCTGCTAAATTAGTCGTTTTGGTAATTTCTACTGTGTTTTTCATTTCGCCTAAATGATTGTTCCCTTTTTTCCATTTTAGTACTACTTCTAATTCTCTTTCTTCTCCTGCTTTCATCGTTACAGTTGTTATTAAATTGCCATCTTCTGTTTTTTTCCAATTTTTCGTTTCTTTTGTGTCTACTTCGTAACCTTTTGGTATTTTCTCTAGTATTTCTGCTGTTCCATCTATCTTACCTGTATTTTTTACTTGAATACGATACCTTACAATTACCTCTGTTTTTTCTATTTTACTTCCTACTACTTCTACTTTTAGAATGTCTTTTCCTTTTTTATTTCCTAATTTCTCTCCATCTACTGTAATTTCTTTTATTGTTTTGTCTATGCTGAAGTTAAATGGTAGCTTTCTATAGTAGTAAATGATTGTATCATCCTCTACTTGATAGATTCCCTCTTTATTCGTTGGTTCTTTTTCTTTGATATATTCGTAGTATGGAATATTTTTCTCTTCTGTTTGATATTTTTCTCCAACATAGCCTGAAGTTTCATAGCCATATGGTTTGTTTTCTATTTTTTCTATTATTTCTTCATTTGTGTCTATATCTACATATTTCACCGTAATTTTTCCACTTGGAATCTTTTCATAATAATATGTTACATAGGTGGTTTCTCTTGCTAGTTTTCCTTTGGCATTTTCTGGTTCTGGCGCTGCAGCTCTATAATTTTCTACCTCTTTTCTTGTTGTTTCATACACATCTCCCATAAAGCCTTTTTGGTGCTCTTCTTCTAGTAATGGTTGATTTGTTCCTTTTTCTAAATATTTTACTACTAAATCTGTTGGCACTTTTTTGTAATGGTAAATAATCTGTGTTGTTCCTTCTGTAATTTCTCCTTTTGGTTCTCCTGTTACTTCTACAAAATCATAGTTTTCAATCTCTTTTTGCTCTGTTTCGTACGCCTCTCCTACATAGTCTGTTTTTTCCTCTTTTGATGCTATCTCATTTCCATCTTCATCTACATATTTTACGATAATTGTTCCTTTTGGTATTCTTTTATAGTAGTAGATTACTTCTGTTAAGCCTTCTGAAACTTTTCCTATTGTGTTTCCACTATCTTTAACAAAATTGTAGGTTTTAATATTTTTCTTTTCTGTTTCATAATTGGTTCCTACTTTATTTGTAAATTCATATTGATATGTTTCTTGTTTTCCATCTTTTACATAGGTAATTTCCTCATTCGTGTCTATATCAATATATTTTACAACAACAGTTCCTACAATATCTATGTTGGTTTTTGCAGTATCTTCTACTTCATTTTTCTTGTCTGTTTGGGTAAGTTCTATTTTGCCTTTTACCTTATTCTCTATACTGTCTTTTGAGGCATCTAAGTTTTGGTAAATTACAACAATTTGTTTTTCTATGTCAATTTGTTTATTTCCTGTTTCGAAGGTATTCATGTGTCCTAAATTTATTTGCCATGTAATTGTGTTTGTTTCTTCATTATAGTTACCCTCACTTAAATTTGAGTTCATACTGTCTATTTTATATGGTAATTCATCTGTGATTGTTAATATTGCTTCTCCTATATAGTCTGTAATTGTTGCATGATATTTAATATTGTAAGTTACTGGCTCTTTTGATGCTGTTATTTTTTCTGTTGCTGTTTTTTCTATTTTGCTATCCATTTTTGTATCTACTAGCTTATACGAATTTGTTACGATTATTTTATTCTGCGTTTTTGTAATTTGCGCTTTTTCATAGTATTCCAAATCGTTTTCATTAATTTCAATTTCTTGTACACCATAGTCTATTATATTCCCTTTGTCGTCATACTTTGGTAGATTTCCAAATACATATGTCCATTGATTTTGCTGTGATAATACAACTTGCTCTAGGTCTGTTCCCTCCCACTTAATTGCACCATTTGCGGTCAATTGTATTTTAATTTCTTGAGGTCTATTTCCTTTTGCATTATTATTATCATCCCATATCTTTTCTACTGCTTTTTCTACTTTATATTCTTGTTCTACCTTTTCTTCTGTTTCATTTGTTATTGTTTCTTTTTCTTCTCCGGGATTTGGTATATGGCTCTCTGGATAATATGTAGTAACTGTTGCTACTGCTTTATTAACTAGTGCTTTTGTTACATCTTGCTCTTTATATACAATCTCGATATTTTTAGTAATGGTTTCATCAAATATTCCATTTGCATAAGTGTCTATATTGTTTATGATAATTTCCCATGTAATTGTATTCTTACTTTCGTCATATACTCCATCTGCTAAGTTTGACTTAGTTAAGTCTATTTTGGCTGGCAATGTATCTACTATTTTTATTTTTGCTTTTCCGATATAGTCTGTTATTTTTACATGTTGCTCTATTGTATATACTACTTTTCCATCTTCTTGTGTTAATACTGGCAACATTTGTATGATTCCATTTACTTCTTGTTCTATTGTTTTATCTGCTGTAGCTGTCTTAGTAACTGTTGTTTCTACTGTTTCTTCTTTTAATTCATAATAGTAAATTACTTCAATTGTTTCTTCTGTCATGTTTCCACTTGCTTTTTCTGGTTTTTCTTCTACACAAGTATAGTTCGCAGTTGCTTGAGCAGATTTATGAGTTGTATAATTTTTTCCTACATATCCACTAATTTGCTCATCGGCTACTCTTCCACCTGCTTTTGATGGTACTTGTGTTTTTGTTCCTACGATGTAATGATGTACAATGACTGTTGCTTCTATTTTTTGAAAACTTACAATAACGACTTTGTCTTCTTTCATATTTATAAATTTATCTATTGTTACTGTTTTGTCTTCATTTTCTGTGAATGGTATTTCTATTCCATTTATGGTAATTTTACTTACTCTATATCCTTCTTCTGGTACTGCTATGATATCTTTTACTGAGTTTTTTCCATAAATTACTGTTTCATATGGGTCTTCATCTTTTCCTGTAATTGTTCCCCCTTCTACTTCAACTGTCATTCCCGTTTCATCTATTTCTTCATGTTTTTTTACTCCAGTTATAATTTTTAATTCTCTTTGATTGTAATAATAGATAACTTCTGTTGTTCCTTCTATTACTTTTCCTATAATGTTTTGAGTACTTCTTACAAAATCATAGCCTTCTATTTCTTTTTTATTTGTAGCATAGTCTGTACCCACTTTTTCTTCAAATTCATAGCCATATGTCTTTTCTGTTTCATCTTCTATGTACTTAATTTCTTCATTTGTTTTCGCATCTACATATTTAACAATGACTTTTCCTTTGATATCAATTAATGTTTCCGCTGTGGTTTCTGTCTCTTCCTCTTGTCCTAATTCTTCAAATGCTATTACTCCTTTTACATGGTTTTCCATTTTATCACTGGATGCATTTAAATCTTGATACGTAATTGTTATTTGTTTTGATATATCAATTACTTTTGTTCCTTCTTGATATGTATTAATGTGCTCTAAGCTTTCTGTCCATGTAATTGTTTGGCTTTCTTCATTGTAAATTCCACCATCTAGTTGTGATTTTTCATTGTCTATTTTGTATGGTAATGTATCTACTATTGTTATATTTGCTTTTCCTACATAGTCTGCTATTGTTGTATGATAATTTATGTTATAAGTTACTGGCTGCTTTGATGCAGTTATTCTTTCTGTTGCTGTTTTTTCTATTTCATTTTCTACTTTTCCTGCATTTAATACATAATAGTAAATAACTTCTATTGTTTCTTCTGTCATGTTTCCACTTGCTTTTTCTGGTACCTCTTCTAAACAAATATAATTATGTGCTGCATTACTTGATTTTTTGGTTGCATATATGTCTCCTACTATTCCATCAAATTCTTCATCTTGTACTACTTCTCCTGTTATTTTACTTGGCACTTTATTCGTTGTTCCCTGAATATAGTGATGTACAATTACTTTCGCTGGAATTCGTTTAAATGTTACAATAACTTCTTTATTTTCTGTCATATTCACAAATTTATTTAATACAACCGTTTTATCTTCATTTGGAGTAAATTGAATCTCTTCTCCATTCACTGTAATTTTATTTACTTGATATCCTTCATCTGGTACTGCTATGATTTCTTTTGTTGAATCTTCACTATATGTTACTGTTTCATAAGGAGTTTCTCCTTGTCCTGTAATTGTTCCTCCTGCTACTTGAATTGGCTCTCCTATTGCATTGGTTTCTGTGTGAGTTTCTACTTTTGTTGTAATTTCTACTGTTTTTAGCTTGTAATAGTATGTTACTACGATTTCATCATATGCATAAGATCCTGTGTAGTTATTTGGTATTTCTACTAGTTCATATTTACTACTTAAATCTTCTTGTGGGATTGCACTTGTTGTATATGTTTCATTTTCTTGTCCTTCTGATATTTGATCTTTTGCTGTTTCCCCATTTGCTAACGGTACTTGCTGCATTGTTCCTTCTATATAATGGTGTACTGTTAAAGGTATCTGTTTTTTTGTATAGTAATATATAATTTCTTGTATGTTTGATTGGTAGGTTCCTTCCCAATTATCTGGAATTTGGAAATCTCCATTTTCTAATTTTTTTAATTCATATTGTACTAAGTCTAATTTTGGTTGTGTTGTATATTTCTCTCCAATTGTTCCTGCACTTGTTTGGTCATCTGCTACTTTTGTTGTTGTTCCATCTATATAGTGATGTACTAAAATTTGCCCTATGGTATTGTCAAATGTTACAACATAATGCTTATCTTCTGTAATATTCTTTAATGCTGGTAAAGTTACTTTTCCTGTAGCATCTACTGTAAAATTTACATTTTCGCCATTTAATGTAATTTGTTTTA
>CATKGX010000065.1 GCA_949747775.1 uncultured Clostridia bacterium
TTATCAAGCCAAGAGGTTTTCCTGGTAATAATTTTGGAAGGCCTATCAGAAGGCTTAACATCTTCCAAAGGAATGAAAGCACCACAGCTAGGGCAAATGAAGCCCCGACGGGAAATTGGATGCGGATCATTGGGCATGTGGATATTGCCAGTCTTGAGCTGGGTAGAGCTAAGTGTGCCGCTCCAACCACAAGGCGGGAATTCATTTCTCCAACCATGGTCAGAACATGTCACAAAGTAAGAGGTCTGCTCCACATTAACTTTGTTTGCCATAATTTGTTCCTCCTAAAAATATTTTGAGAGAATCGTTTTCAACGTACAAACGCATACTGCATAGAACTAATATTATTATACCACTGTTTTATGTAAAATACAATAGACATTTGCCTAAAAAGAAAAATAGTAGTATTTAATCATGAGCTTTTAGATAAAAATATTGTAAAACAGTTGACATATAGATAAAAAAATGGTAAAATAATTAAGCGTATGTGAAGAACATACGCTTATAAAGATTAGGTTAGTCGTTCGAGCGAAGCGAGTTACGAATAACTAAGTACAAAGTCAATAAAATGATTTTGTATCTATTTATATAAAGCTTAATATCTGGAGGTGTATGAAATGGCTGCAAAAGGAGCAAGAGAACCAATTACATTAGAATGTACAGAATGTAAAAGAAGAAATTACATGACTCAAAAGAATAAAAAGAATAACACAGAGAGATTAGAAGTTGCTAAATATTGCAAATACTGCAAAAAACGTACAACACACAAAGAAACAAAATAAGATACCGTTCTAAGGGGGAATTAATCATGCCTAAAGACGCAAATAAAAAGCAAAGCAAAGATAAAAAACATTTTATGAAAGATTTTAAAGCTGAACTAAAAAGAGTTATTTGGCCAACACCAAAACAATTATTAAATAATACAGTGGCTGGTATTACAATTGTACTAATTACAGCAATTATTGTATTTGTTTTAGATTTTGCTTTTGAAAAAATGAATGAATATGGTATTGAGAAAATAAAATCAGTTGTGGATACTTCTAATAGTGTAGAATCTAATACAGTCTTAAATGAAACATCAAATGAAACAGAAGAAAATACTACTGAAGAAAACACACAAACGAGCAATGACGTTTCAAACAATACTGTAAAAGAATAAAGGAGGCTAAAATAATGTCTCAAGAAAACGAAGAATTAATACCAAGATGGTATGTTATCCATACATATTCAGGTTATGAAAATAAAGTAAAAACAGACTTGGAAAAAACGATTAAAAACAGAGAGTTAGAAGAATTCTTTTTTGACATTATTGTTCCTATGGAAGAACAAATTGAAATTAAAGAAGGAAAAAGAAAAACAAACTTAAAAAAAGTTTTCCCAGGCTATGTTTTAATAAAGATGATTGTTACTGAGAAGACTTGGTATATTGTAAGAAATACAAGAGGTGTTACTGGATTTGTTGGTTCTGGAACAGACCCTATCCCATTAACAGAAGAAGAAATTAGAAGTATGGGATTTGAAATTACAGAAGTAAATGTGGATTACAGTGTAAATGATTCTGTTAGAGTAATGGATGGACCTTTAAAAGATTTTATTGGAGCCGTAACAGAAATTAACAAAGAAAAACACAAAGTAAAAGTTCTAGTTTCAATGTTTGGAAGAGAAACACCAGTAGAATTAGAGTTTTCTCAAGTTCAAAAAATTTAAACTGTTTTAATAAAAACTGTTTAAATGATTAAGTTTATAATCTAATTTTTAGATTAATATACATATTGACATGGTAAAGGAGGTGCTAAGAAGATGGCAGAGAAGGAAATTGGTAGTGTAATTAAATTACAAATACCTGCAGGAAAAGCTTCACCAGCTCCACCAGTAGGTCCAGCATTAGGTGCAAGTGGTGTAAACATTATGCAATTCGTAAAAGAATTCAATGATAGAACAGCACAGCAAGCAGGATTGATTATTCCAGTAGTAATCACTGTTTACAAAGATAAAACATTTGAATTTATTACAAAAGAACCACCTATGGCAGTTTTAATTAAAAAAGCTGCAAAAATAGAAAAAGGTTCTGGAAAACCTAATAAAGAAAAAGTTGCAAAAATTTCTAAAGCTCAAATTGAAGAAATTGCAAAACAAAAAATGCCAGACTTAAATGCAGCATCATTAGAAGCAGCAATGAGTATGGTAGCAGGTACTGCAAGATCTATGGGTGTTGTAGTAGAAGACTAAATAGAAATATTTAAGTAAGAATTGTAAAATTGGGAGAGTATATATGCTCGTTAATACCAAAGGAGGTAAAAATGAAAAGAGGAAAGAGATATCAAGAAGCTGAAAAGCTAGTTGATTCATCAAAGCTTTATAGTGCAAAAGAAGCACTAGACATGATTCAAAAAATGCCAAAAGCAAAATTTGATGAAACAGTTGAATTACATGTTAAATTAGGTGTAGATTCAAAACAAGCTGACCAACAAGTTAGAGGTACAACAGTACTTCCAAATGGTACAGGAAAAACATTAAAGGTATTAGTTTTTGCAAAAGGTCCAAAAGCAGAAGAAGCAGAAAAAGCAGGAGCTGATTTTGTTGGTGCAGAAGAATTAATACCAAAAATTGAAAAAGAAAACTGGTTTGATTATGACGTTATTGTTGCAACACCAGATATGATGGGTGTTGTAGGAAGACTTGGTAAAGTATTAGGACCAAAAGGATTAATGCCAAACCCAAAATCAGGAACAGTAACAATGGATGTTACAAAAGCAATTCAAGAAATTAAATCAGGAAAAGTAGAATATAGACTAGACAAAACAAATATTATTCACTTAGGATTTGGTAAAGTTTCATTTGGTACTGATAAATTATTAGAGAACTATGATACAGTTATTGGTGCTATTATAAAAGCAAAACCAGCAGCAGCTAAGGGACAATATATTAAAAGTGTAGCTATTACTACAACAATGGGACCAAGTATGTATATTGATCAAAAATAGATAGTGAGCCACAGAAAGTAAGCAAAATAGTAAGTCTTACCTAGGCATATATAATTGTACGGATATAAAATCTGTATATATATGCCTATGGCTATATATACAGATTTTATTGTATAAGAAAAATCATTCGATTTTTTGTATATAACATAATTATCAAGAAAAAGAGGTGAAACAATTGGCTAGCGAAAAAATTATTAAACAAAAAGATGAAGCAGTAAAAAGATTAGCAGAAGATTTAAAAGATACAAAGATTATACTTTTAACAGATTATAGAGGAATTACAGTTGAAGATGTTACAAAATTAAGATCTGAATTAAGAGAAAACAATGCAGAATACAGAGTTATCAAAAATAACATTGTAAGAAGAGCATTAGATTTAAATGGTGAATCAGGATTAGATGACTTATTAGTAGGACCAACAGCAGTAATCACAAGTAAAGAAGATTACCTAGCACCTGCAAAAGCAATCTATAACTTCACTAAAGGTCATGATTTCTACAAAATTAAAGGTGGAATCATAGAAGGTAAAGTAATGACAGCTGAAGAAATTATTACTTTAGCAAAATTACCATCAAGACAAGAATTACTTGCAAAACTTGCTGGAGCATTACTTGGAAATATTACAAAACTTGCAGTTGCATTGGATGCAGTTAGAGAACAAAAAGAAAATGCTTAATTTTAAAAGCGAAAAAAACAATGTATTTATTAGTAAAAGCAAACAGCCAAGTTTGCAAATGAATTAAATTATAAGGAGGAAATTAAAATGGCAAAAATAGATGAATTATTAGAAACTATCGACACTTTAACAGTTGTTGAATTAGCAGAATTAGTAAAAGGAATTGAAGAAAAATATGGAGTATCTGCAGCAGCAGTAGCAGCACCAGTAGCTGGTGGAGCAGCAGCAGCTGAAGAAAAAACATCATTTGATGTTGTATTAAAAGATGCTGGAGCAAACAAAATCCAAGTTATCAAAGTTGTAAGAGATGCAACAGGATTAGGATTAAAAGAAGCGAAAGACTTAGTTGATGGAGCACCAAAAACAGTTAAAGAAGGAGCTTCTAAAGAAGAAGCTGAAGAACTAAAAGCTAAATTTACAGAAGTTGGAGCAACAATTGAATTAGCATAGTTTTAATAAAAAAGATTTGCATGAATAAAGTGCAAATCTTTTTCGTTATATACAAAAGTTATTCGAAACAAGAGGGAAAGTATTACTCTTTTTCTTTTTAACTTAAATTGTTTAAAAAGAATATTTATCTGGTTATTTTTATTCGATAGAAAGAGATATTGGCATTGCACAAAAAAAGAAACTGCGGTCGAACTGCAGTTTCTTTTGAAAATAAAAGGGGATGTTTTACTTATATATAGTTGATAAATGGAGTAAGTACTTACCAACTATGATTATATTATAATAATAGTTTTTGACCATTGTGTGAACGAATTGTGATGTTATGGCAAATAAATTCTTAAGGTTGTTCTTGTAAAGTTACAGTAATATCTTTTGTTTTTCCATCTCTGTATACTTTCAATTTTAAAGTATCCCCAATAGCTTTTGTATTTTTAATTTCATTCAGTTTATCCATTGTAGTAATCTTAGTACCTTCTACTTCAGTAATAACATCTCCTACTCTTAATCCTGCTTTTTCAGCGGCAGAAAAGTCATCAACGGTTTTAACATAAACACCAACGACTAAATCATATCTTTGAGCCATTGATTCATCTAATTCAATTCCACCAATTCCAACATATGGTCTTTTGACTTTATTATATTGAATTAGTTGCTCGTAAATGTCTTTTGTAGAATTGATTGGAATGGCAAATCCAATACCTTCCACTCCATTTCCTGCAATTTTTAAAGTATTAATTCCAATAACTTGTCCTTTACTATTGACTAAAGCACCACCACTATTTCCAGAGTTGATAGCAGCATCTGTTTGAATAGCAGTATATTTATTATTATCTGAATCAGTAACTTCTCGATTAACTGCACTAATAATTCCAGATGTGACACTGTCTCCTAAGCCTAAAGCATTACCAACAGCCATACAGAACTCTCCAACTTGTACACTGCTTGAATCACCAAGTTCAGCAGCTATTAAGTCTGTTTTTTCTATTTTTATAACTGCTAAGTCTGTTTGCTGGTCTGTACCAATAATTTTAGCTTCATATTCTGTGTTATCATTATACAATTTTACAGTAACTTTATTTGCCTTTTCGATTTCGTAATATGCTGACGAAGATGAGGAACTAGAATTAACAACATGGTTGTTTGTTAAGATGTATCCATCAGTACTAATAATAACACCTGATCCTTCAGCTTTTGCGGAAGTACTACTTCTATTAAAAATTGAATTAACAGAATATTCTACACTAATACCAACGATAGAGGGTTTTACTTTTTGTGCGACTGCAACAGAAGTGTCAGAAAAACCACTAAGTGAGATTAATTTGGTATTAATATTGTCTAAATTGGTAGGGCTAGATGAGTTAGTAGAATCGTTGGGAATAACAAGACTACTAAGAAGAGTATTTCTAACACTTGGAATACCAAAACAACTACCAACAACAATTCCTGCACCTAAAACACCACATAAAAAAGGAAGGGCTACAGTTTTACCAAACCCAGTTTTTCTTTGAGATTCTTTTTTGCTGGTATTAAAAGAACGATATGTAGTTCCATTATCTACGGTAACGCTTTTAAACACAGTACCATTTTTTTCTTGATTATTTTCATCCATTTAATATTCATTCCTTTCCTGAGGTACTTTTTTAATATACCTCTTTCATATATTATATATTAACCTAAGTTGTATATATCATACAATAGATTTGTGAAAAAAGTGTGAATTTTGTTTGATTTTAAATAAAAAATTTGTATTGAAAAAAGAGAAGAAAGCGTATATAATTAGGAAAGAATAATAGGAGGAGAATATGAAAAAAGGATATTTTAAGACATATATAAAAACATTATTTTTTATAGTAGTTATTATAGCAGTGATTGTAACAGCAATCTATTTTCTAAAAGATGAATATGATGATGAGCATTTTGAAACAATTAAAACAGATATGTTATTACTAGAAGGCAAAACAAAGGTAATGTCAGAAACAGTAAAAATGAAGCAAAAAGGTGCTTCTTATATGGGAAAAAAATTAAAGGATGCATTATCAGAAGAACAAATTAAAACATTACAAGATAATAAATTAATAGATACGAGCAAGAAAGAACATAATTATTATGTGTTAGAAAAAGCAGACCTAGAGACATTGGGACTAGAAGTTATTGATATAAAAGGGTATTATATTGTAGAGTATACAAATAATGAAATTATTTATTCAGAAGGAATAGAGAATAAAACAGGAGATAGATTATATCAATTATCAGAAATAAAAAAAGCAGAATAAAGAAAGTGAAAAAAATGATGAAAGAAAAAGAATTTGAAAGATTACAAGAAATACAAAAAATAGAAAATAGTTTATATGAAAAAGGAATAAACAGCATTTGCGGAATTGATGAGGCAGGAAGAGGACCGCTGGCAGGGCCTGTAGTAGTAGCAAGTGTTATTATGCCAAAAGATTCATTGATAGAAGGAATAAATGATTCTAAAAAAATATCAGAGAAAAAACGAGAAATGCTATATGAAAAAATTGTAGAAGAAGCAGTAGCATATGGAGTTGGAATTATAGCGCAAGAAGAAATTGATAGAATTAATATTTTAAATGCTACAAAAGAGGGGCTAAAGGCTTGTATTAAAGAACTAGAACAAGACTTAAAAAATAAAAATCGAGGTTTTGAAAAGCCAGACATTATTTTAGTAGATGCACTAACTAAAATAGATACAGATGGAATATCATATCAGTCTATTATTAAGGGAGATGCTAAGTCTTATTCTATTGCAGCAGCTTCTATTATTGCAAAAGTAACAAGGGATAGGATTATGAGACAATGGGCCGAAGTATATCCAGAGTATGGATTTGAAAAACATAAGGGGTATGGGACAGCAGTACATATTTCAGCTTTAAAGGAATATGGTGCATGTCCACTACATAGAAAAACATTTATAAAGAAGTTTATATAAAATAGGAGAGAAAAATGGGAGTTTTATTGGTAATCACAATTGCAATAATTGGATATATATTTGTGACATATAATTCGCTAGTGAGTAGAAAAAATAAAATAAGGCAGGCATATTCAGGAATAGATGTATACTTAACACAACGATTTGATTTAATACCAAATTTAGTAGAATGCGTAAAAGGATATATGGCATATGAAGAAGAAACTTTTGAAAAAATTGTAACAATGAGACAGGAGTACCTAAATACGAAAAGTCTAAAAGAAGGAGAAACGTTAAATTATGAATGCAACAGAATTATCATGATGGCAGAAGATTATCCAGAGTTAAAATCGAGTGAACAATTTTTAAATTTGCAAAAAAACTTATCTAAAATAGAAAGTCAATTGCAAGCAGCAAGAAGAATATACAATGCAGAAGTAAATGTATATAACAATAAAGTGCAAATGTTTCCAAGTAATATTTTAGCTGGTATGTTTGGATTTCAAGAAGCAGAATATTTTGAAGCAGAAGAGCAATCGCATCATCATATCAAAATAGATACTAAGGAGAAATAAAAGTGAAGAATTTCAATGAAATATATGAAAAGATATATAGGCAAAGTGGAGAAAAATTAGAAAATGCAAGAAAGAGAAGAGTGAGTCAAATAAAAGTTTCAGTCATTATTGTGATTGCTTTTATGATTCTATTAATGGTTGCATTTAAAAGTGTATCTGTTCTAATTGCATTGCTCCCTATCCTAATTTTTATTGTAATTATATTTTCATTAAAAGGGAATGAGTATTCAAATATATTTAAAAAAGAAGTTATTTCTGTACTAGTAAAGGAATATAGTAAAACATTAGATTATTTACCTCAAAGAGGACTATCTAGTTCTATTTATGATAAAGGGATGTTTGAAGGGTATGATAGATATCGTTCAGAAGATTTAATAACAGGAGTGCTAGATGGACACGAAATTAATATGGCAGAAGTGCATACACAAGACGAATCCACAGATAGCGAAGGACATACAAGCACGACTACTGTTTTTTATGGACTATTTGCAGAAGTGAAGTTAGATAGGGAAATTCCTACTGTTATTAGAATTAGGAGAAATGGATTATCATTATTTGGAAATAAAGAAAAGATTGAAATGGATTCAGGAGAATTTGAAAAAATCTTTAATGTGTATGCAAAAGACAAAATTATAGCAATGCAACTGTTAACAGCAGACGTCATGCAAATGTTTATTGACTTTAAAAATGATAATAAACTAACACCAGAATTTACTATTTACAACAATAATTTGTATATTAGATTTGAAGCAGGGGATGTTTTTGAAGCAAAATTAAGTAAGAAAGCAATGGATTATGAGGTATTAAAAAAGCATTATGATATGATTCATTTTATTTTAAGACTAGTAGAGGAAATATTGAAAAATATAAAAGAGATAGAAATATAAAGCAAAAGGAGATACGAATGAATATCTTAGAAATTATAGCCAAAAAAAGAGATAAGAAGGAATTAACCAGGGAAGAAATAGAATATTTTATTACAGAATATACAAAAGGAACTATTACAGATTATCAAGCAGCAGCTTTAGTCATGGCAATTTATATTAATGGAATGAAAAATGAAGAAATAACAGCACTAACACTTGCTATGGCAAATTCAGGCGATATATTGGATTTGAAAGATTTAGGAATAGTAGTAGATAAACATAGCACAGGTGGAGTTGGAGACAAAGTAACTCTTATTTTAGCACCTATTATTGCAGCATTAGGCGTGCCAGTTGCCAAAATGTCTGGAAGAGGATTAGGTTATACAGGAGGAACCATTGACAAATTAGAATCAATACCAGGGTATCAGACAGACATTAGTATAGAGGAATTTAAACAAAACGTAAGGAAGATAGGAATTAGTTTAATTGGCCAAACAATGAATTTGGCACCAGCAGATAAAAAGATATATGCACTTCGTGATGCTATTTCTGCAACAGAAAGTATTCCACTAATTGCGTCTAGTATTATGAGTAAAAAAATAGCAGCAGGAGCTGATAAAATTGTGCTAGATGTAACTTATGGAAGTGGTGCATTTATGAAAACAAAAGAAAAAGCAGAAGAGTTAGCAGAGGTAATGAGGCAAATAGGAGAATTTGCAGAAAGAGAAACTGTTTGTGTGATTACTCCAATGGAACAACCTTTAGGAAGAAATATAGGAAATTCTTTAGAAGTGATAGAAGCGGTAGAATTTTTAAAAGGAAACATGGAAGAAGACGTAAAAGAAGTTGTTTTAGCACTAGGAAGCAATATGTTAAGACTAGCAGGAAAGGGAGAAAATCTGCAAGAAAATAAGGAAATAATGCTAGAGACAATACAAAATGGAAAAGCAATTCAGAAGTTAAAAGAATTAATACAAAATCAAAATGGAGATACGAATTATATAGATAATTTAGAGAAATTTGAAAAGGCTAAGTATGTAATGCCCGTCACTTTAGAGGAACAAGGTGTTGTTCAAAGATTGGATGCAGAAATTGTAGGAAAAACATCTGTAGCATTAGGGGCAGGAAGAATAAAAAAAGAAGACAAAATTGATAATAGTGTGGGAATTCATTTAGAAAAGAAAATAGGCGATTATGTTACAAAACAAGAAGTCGTTGCGTACGTTTATGCAAATGATGAAGAAAAAGGAAAAGAAGCAGTAGAAAATTTAAAAAGAGCATATGAAGTATTGTAAAAGTAAACATAATATGATAAAATAAGTTATACTATTTTTATAAGGAGGTTACAGCCAATATGTTTGGAGTATTTCCTATCTGGACTTCGTGGAAGTTTGAGTATCATAAAGAACTAAAATTAATACGGACAACAGTAGAATGCGAAGAAACAGGAAAGGACCAAATGGTGATGGGAGCAGCTGTAGAGTTAATAGATATTGTTACGAAGCGTTTTGATGCAACTCTATATCCAGAGCTTTTACTTAACTTAAATGAAGCATTACATAAAGGGACAATGGTAACTTTTAGCCTTATTTTCAAATCAGATGAAGCAGTAACCGAGTTTAAAAACTTTTTATTAGAAGAGTTTTTTCCAAAATAATACAATAAAAGCAACTTACAACTGTAAGTTGCTTTTATTGTATTATAATTCCACCTTCGGTCCATTATTTAAATCTGAAAAATCATAATTTGCAAGTTCATCAGAACTTAAAAAACGATGTAAGTTTTTAGGGGTTATTCCAGTTCCACAAGAAATATCTTCAATAGAAGAAAAAGCACCTTCTTCTTCTAAAAAGTTTTTTAATTTATTCATATCGCACATATCCTTCGGTTTGCAGTTAGGACATACACTATCATTTGTCATAAAAAAAGCGCCACAACGACTACATTTATTGAATTGCATAATGATTATCATCCTTTCTTTTGTTACTCATAAAATTTAACTTTTATTATTGTATCACAAATATTGACAAAAAGAAACAAAAAAAATATTACATTTATATTACAAAATACTTGCTAAGAAATGAAAAATCATATATTATAATGATAATCATTATCAAAGAGGTAAGAATATGAAAAAATATAGTAAGCAAAGAGAGATTATTTTAGAATCCTTACAAAATAGAAAGGATCATCCGACGGCTGAAAGCTTATATATCGATTTAAAAAGGCAAATGCCAGAATTAGGAATAGCAACAGTATATAGAAATTTAACAGAGTTATGTGAGCAAGGCATTGTAAAGAAGATAAAAGCAAAAGTAGGACCAGATAGATATGATGGAAATATAAAGCCACATATTCATTTTGAATGTAAAAATTGTGGAGAAATAATAGATATTTATCTAAAAGAAGAACAAGAACATAAAATAAGTAATATTAAAAAGCAAGTATCAGAAGCAGAAGAAATACAATGTGATAGTAGTGAAATATATTTAACAGGATTATGTCAAAAGTGTAAAACGCAAGTTACAGGATAATGGATTAAGCTATTTTGTAACGCTTTGGAAGAATAGGAGGAAGTCCACTTCCATATAGTAATATATTACTGTCCGTTGCGACACTAAAACGCCGCTGGGGACTCTGCGTTCTCCACTTCAAAAAATAAACATATTACTATCAATATGTACAACAATAATAGACGTCAAGAAATTTCCAGACGTCTACATTTTTGCTTTTGAAAACTTAGATATACGGATTCTCTTTCTTCTCCTGTGCTAGCCACATACATTTTTTCATATCTGTTATTGCCAGATGTGTTTTGCCCTTGAAACAAGTATAACTCCAATCGATTCTTGCAGCTCTTTTTGCTCCTTCAATAGCAATGCGTGTTTCACCATCCACGACAGGAACTTTTGCATCAAGGATAACTTTAGTCATAGCTGTTACTTCCTTTCTAGTTTTCATTGTTTACTAAACCCCTAATTTTAGGATATAAGGTATTTCTTCTAATAAGTAAATATTTTGGCTGTAAATAAGGATTTAATGGTTACTAGTTAATGGTTTTGAAAAGAAAAAAGCATGAAAAGTAGTAATTGTAATAAAAATGTAATATATATTTTTAAATAAATTATATGGAGCAAAATATATGCAAAAAGTATTGCTTTTTTTGCATATATTTGATATAATAATATACGTTAAAAATACGCACACAAAGCCTAGTTTAAGAAGGGTGCTTGTAAAGTACAAGTCTTTTTAAATGTTTAACGTTTTGTGGAGGTAGAACAAAAAAGGAGGAAATGAAAATGGCAGTAGTTGCAATGAAACAATTACTTGAAGCAGGTGTTCACTTTGGACATCAAACAAGAAGATGGGACCCTAAAATGGCTGAATACATATTCCAAGCTAGAAATGGTATCCATATTATCGATTTACAAAAAACATCTAAAAAATTAGATGAAGCTTATGCTTTCTTAAAAGAGCAAGCAGAAGAAGGAAAAACAGTTCTATTTGTTGGAACAAAGAAACAAGCACAAGATTGCATGAAAGAAGCAGCAGAAAAATGTGGTATGTACTATGTTAACCAAAGATGGTTAGGTGGAACATTAACAAACTTTGGAACAATTAGAACAAGAATTGGAAGACTAAAAGAATTAGAAAGAATGCAAGAAGATGGTACATTTGATGTACTACCTAAAAAAGAAGTTATTCTATTAAAGAAAGAAATGGAAAAACTAGAAAAAAATCTTGGTGGAATTAAAGACATGGAAGAAATACCAGGAGTTATGTTCATAGTTGACCCTAAAAAAGAAAGAATTGCAATTCTAGAAGCTAGAAAATTAGGAATTCCAGTTATCGGATTAATCGATACAAACTGTAATCCAGAAGATGTTGATTATGCGATTCCAGGAAATGATGACGCAATTCGTGCTGTTAAACTAATTGCAGATTGCATGGCAAATGCAGTAGTAGAAGGAAGACAAGGTGAATCAATGGAAGAAGTAGCTGAAGAAATGAATGAAACTTCAGAAGAACCAGAAAGCATTGAAGAAGTTGTAGCAGCAGAAGAAACAGTAGAAGAATAATAAGGAAAAATATAAAAGGAGGAGAGCTATTTTATATCTGCTCTTTCTCCTTTTTTGAATATTTAAATAAAAAATATAAGGAGGATAAATATGATTTCAGCAAGTCAAGTAAAAGAGTTAAGAGAAAAAACAGGTGCAGGAATGATGGACTGCAAAAAAGTATTAACAGAAACAGATGGAGATTTTGAAAAAGCAATTGAATTATTACGTGAAAGAGGAATTGCAAAAGCAGCTAAAAAATCAGATAGAATTGCAGCAGAAGGAATTGTTACAACATATATTTCAGAAGACGGAAAAGTTGGAACAGTTGTTGAAGTAAATGCAGAAACAGATTTCGTTGCTAAAAACGAAGAATTCAAAAGTTTTGTTGCAGACATAGCAAAACAAGTAGCTGAAAAGAACCCAGCAAACGTAGAAGAATTATTAGACCAAACATCAATTGCAGAACCAGATAAAAAAGTTTCAGAAGTATTAACAAATAAAATTGCTACAATTGGTGAAAATATGTCAATTAGAAGATTTGAAAGATTTGAAACAGCAAATTTAGTAGAAAGCTACATCCATGGAGATGGAAAAATAGCAGTTTTAGTAGAAATGGAAAATGCAGCACAAGAATTAGCAAAAGACATTTGTATGCAAATAGCAGCAGCTAAACCAGAATACTTAGATAGAGAAGCAGTTCCAGCAGAACGTGTTGAAAAAGAAATGGAAATTTTAAAAGTGCAAGCTATGAATGAAGGAAAACCAGCTGAAATAGCAGAAAAAATCGTAACAGGTAGAATTGGAAAATTCTATGGAGAAATCTGCTTAATAGAGCAAGAATTTGTTAAAGATCCAGATGTTAAAGTTGGAAAATTAGTAGAATCAAAAGGTGCAAAAATTGTAAGATTTGCAAGATTTGAAAAAGGCGAAGGAATCGAGAAAAAAGAAGAAAACTTTGCTGAAGAAGTTGCAAAACAAATTAATGGATAATTAACATAAAAGAATTGAAAA
>CATKGX010000066.1 GCA_949747775.1 uncultured Clostridia bacterium
CACTTACCCCAAAATTAATTGAAAAATATTGCAAATTAAATAAAGAAGGAAAACAAATCTTACAATTAGCCTTTGAAAAATTAGGACTATCTGCTAGAGCACATGGCAGAATTTTAAAAGTAGCAAGAACAATTGCAGACTTAGAAAATAAAGAAAACATCGAAACAAAACATATTGCAGAAGCAATACAATATAGAAGTTTAGACAAAAAATATTGGAGGAATTCATAAATGAAAGTAATAAAAAAAGAAGATGAAAATTATCCAAGACCATTATTAAAAATAAAAAATCCACCAGCAAAATTATACGTAGAAGGAAATGAAAAGCTACTAAATAACAAATCAATAGCAATTGTAGGAGCACGCCTATGTAGCGAGTATGGCATAAAGTATGCGCAAGAATTTAGCAAAGTACTGTCACAAAAAGGATACACCATTATCAGCGGATTAGCTATTGGAATAGATACAGTAGCACATGATACAGCTAAAAATTACAAAGGAAATACCATTGCAGTAATAGGAAGCGGATTAAACCATATTTTCCCAAAAGAAAATGAAAAGCTGTTTCAAGAAATATTAAATCAAAATGGATGTATTATTTCAGAACATGAACCAAATCAAAAAGTAGACATGACTAATTTTCCCAAAAGAAATAGAATGATTAGTGGTATAGCCAAAGGAATTTTAGTAGTAGAAGCAGGATATAGAAGCGGAAGTCACATTACAGGCAGACTAGGACTAGAGCAAGGAAAAGATGTATTTTGTCTTCCAAGAAATATAGAGGATAGCAAAGGGATAGGAACAAATGAACTAATTCAAAAAGGAGCCAAATTAGTAACAAAACCAGAAGACATCATACAAGCAATTGAAGGGAAAATAGAAAAAACAAAGAAAAATGCTCTAATAGAAAAACGAGAAGAAGAAATTGCCACAAAAAACATACCACCAGAATATATGCCAATTTATCAAATAACATCATATACACCACAAAACATACAAGATTTTGCACGTAAGAGTGGGTTTACAATAGCAGAAGTAACGCAAAAGTTAATTATGCTAGAACTACAAGGGCATATTAAAAGCATGCCACGGAAATTATTATGTAAGAATATAAAGGAGGGAAAATGTACGAAAGACATACCGTAGGAAATGAAGGAGAAGAAGTTGCAGCTAAGTATTTATTAGAAAAAGACTATCAAATACTAGAAAGAAATTTTAATTGTAGACAAGGAGAAATAGATATTATTGCAAAAGATAAAAATGAACTTGTATTTGTAGAAGTAAAAACGAGAACCAATACGCAATATGGAGAGCCAGTAGAAGCGGTAACATATTACAAGCAAAAACATATTATTAAATCTATCGAATACTATTTGTATATAAAAAAATTAGAAAATGCGTTTATAAGAATTGATGTAATAGAAGTATACGATAGAGGGAAAAATAAGTATCATGTAAACCATATTAAAAAGGCATTTGAAAGATAAATCAAATACACATAAAAAATGTGTGTGGCGTAAACGCCACACATGAAAGTATGAAAGTTTTTATTTATCAGACTTATCTAAACCCGCCAAGTACATATCCTTAAATTCAGTAACTGCATCCTTTACGTCTTCAATTATCCCTGCTGTTAAAAAAATGACGATTGCTATAATAATAGGACCCAAAAGACCAATACCAAAGCCAACTACAGCCCCATCTTCGCCAGCGACGCATGCGCCAATAGCAAATGTTATGATTAAAAATAATATCCAAGCTAGAGCAGAAAACTCAAAGCGATGACGGTATACGAATTTCCAACAAGTCCGACGAAATACTTTCCAATTCATAAATGAAGTCCTCCTTAATAGATGATTAATAAATGTAAGATTAGCGAACAATAAAATGTTCATAAACTAGAAGGAAACATACATATATAGCAAAGTGCTAACAGCCAATAGTATATCATAAATTTACATAAAATACAACCCTTGCCACAAATTTTCCTCTTTAAGCTTCTTATCAAGACCATTAATAACCCACTTTTTATGCAAATTCCAAGTAGGAGCAATGAGCAAGTCCTTAGGAGCGTCACCAGAAACTCTATGAATAACGACATCAGGAGAAATATGTGTAATAATATAAGAAACGTAGTCCAAATAGTCGTCAAGTGTAATAGGAACATATTCATTAGAGCGGTACATATCAGCTAATTTAGTATGCTCTACCACATAGCAAGAGTGTATTTTTAAGCCTTGTATAGAATGTTGATTTAAAAACTGAACTGTATTTTGCACATCATCTTTTGTTTCACCAGGAAGCCCAACAATCATATGAGCAACAACATCAATACCATATTTGTTTAAAAGCAAAACAGCATTTGAAAAATCCTCACTAGAGTAACCACGATGAATTAACTCTCCTGTTTTATTATTTGATGTCTGTAAACCAAGTTCTACACAAACATAATACTTATCTGCATAACTTTTCAACAATTGCACAACAGGCTCGCTAATACAGTCTGGACGAGTAGCAATAGCTAATCCCACAATACGCTCATCAATTAGTGCTGCATCATATTTTTCTTTTAAATGAGAAATAGTATCATAAGTATTTGTAAAATTTTGAAAATACACAATAAAACGATTAGCTCTTGTAGCCTTGTAACTCTCAAAATAATTTCGCACTTGTGTAGAAATATTTTGAGAGCTTTTAATATGCTCACCAGAACCTTTCTCACTACAAAAAATACAACCACCTGTACCTTTTAAACCATCTCTATTCGGACAAGTAAACCCACCATCAACACATATCTTTAAAGTACGCTCTCCAAACTTGTCCTTCAAATATTTATTTAAATGTCTATATCTTTCTTTTTCTTCCATCATGCTAATAGTATAGCAGAAAAAAGGGAAGATGACAAACAAATTGGAAAGATTGCAGAATTCGACATTTTTCGCAATTTGGCTATGATATCATATAAAACAGCAAAAAACGACAAAAGCTAACATAAAAGTAAAAAAGCAAGTAGGAGGTGAAAGTATGAGAATAAAGTTATTCTTTGAATTAGAAAACAACATATTAGATGTGCAATACAGAAAATCTATTATTAGTTGGATTAAACACGCAATACAAGATTATGACGAAAATTTATTTCAAGAGATTTACCATGGAAACCAAAAAAAGACTTTTTCGTGGGCAAGTATTCTCTCAAAACCAGTTTTTGAAAAAGAAAATGTAATTTTGCAAGATAACCAATTTTCTGTTGTCTTTTCAGCATACAATTATAGCCATGCGCTACATTTATATAATAGTTTTTTAAAGCAGAAATTTCAAAAATATTCCTTAAATAAAAATTCAATGACATTAATAAATATTTCCATGATACCAGAAAAGCAAATCATAACAGACACAATTACAGTAAAAATGTCATCACCACTAATCGTAAGGAATCACAGCAGAGAAACGTTAAAAGATATGTATTATGCATATGATAGAGAAGAGTTCCAAGAATATATCAGAATAAACATTAGAGAACAACTAGAAGCAGAAAAGCTAGATGCTAGTTTGTTGCAAGATTTTGAAATACAGACAGTGCAAGCAAAAAAAATAGTAATTCCAGTATATGAAAAGATGATAGAATGTTCTATTGGTACATTTAGTATAAGAGGAAATATGAAGTTACTAGATTATCTATACAAAGGAGGAATTGGAGCAAAAAAGGCAATGGGATTTGGGTTATTCGAAATACAATAGAAAGGAGGAAATATGGAAGAAGTAAGAATAAGATTAAATAATTTCTTATATAACAGTGGCATTTTGGGCTTTTATAGAATATTAGAAAACATGGGAAAAATCGATTATGTGCAAGAAGAAGGAAATAGTATTATAGTACAAAAAGCAGCATTTGAATATTTTGAAGATGATTATATTCAAACAATGCTAGATGTGTTTGAAGAAGATACAAAATGGTATACAATCGTAAACAGTAAAGAAGTCATCAAGCAACTTGATAGTGATAACAAAAAGATAGAAAATTATTATAGTATGATAAAAAAAGCAATAGAGAGTGCAAGTTATAAATCAGGATATGAAATTATAAAAAAGAATGCAGAAGAAAATCCATATGAATTATTAAAATTAGCAAAAGAAGAAAAGCATGAGACAAAACGAATAGAATATTTAATAAAAATAGTAAAACATGTAGAACAAAACAAAGAAACATATTGTATGAAAGATATTATTTATACAAAGATAAATTGTTTTTGGGATAGTGTAGCATTTCTAAATAGAGCTTCAAATAAGAACGATATAAAAGAAGAATATAGGAAAGTATTTGTAACGCCAGTACAAGAATATATTAAACAAACTAGAAAAAGCGAATATCAGTGCATTGAGTGTGGCAGTAAAATTAGTAAAAAAGAAGCAAGTGGTATGAGCTGGTTAAGAGATGTAGGCGTAGATATGAACCGAAAAAAATCGGGATTTTGGAATTTCAAAGAAGATACATTTTTATGCCCAATTTGTAACTTAATATATTCCTGTATACCATTAGGATTTCACATGATCGGAAGTAATGGAATTTTTGTAAACAATAATGAAAGTATTACTGCTCTAAAAAGGGATAATATTATATATGATAAAAATGAAAAAGTAACGTTAGAAAATACATATCATAAAATTATTCATAATTATATAAATAATACGGATCAGATGGCGAATGAAAAGAAGATAGCATATGAACCAAAAAACATACAAGTAGTTAAAAGAGGAGGAGATAAGGACAATCAATATTATGAATTTAATATACTGTCAAAAGATAAGCTGGAAATTCTAAGGAAAGCAGCTACTAACTTTGAAAAATTAGTAGATACAACGATATACCAAGAAACATTAAATAACTTATTACAAGGAATAAAACAATATTATTTAATCGATAAAATGCTAAAACAAAAAATTGAATTAAAATATGTAAGAAACGTATTGAATATTCAAGCAGCTAATATGGAAGGAGGAAAAAAGTTGAAGGAAAGAGAAGAATGGATAGAAGAAATGATAGAAGCAGGGCAATGGCTACAAATATACTTTTTCAAAAACGATGAAAATAAAAATAAATTAGAATCATATGCACTTAAGTTACAAAATGCATTAAAGGCAAATAGTGTAGAAAACTTTATGAAATTATTTACACTATTTTATGGAAGTTTGGGACAGCCTATGCCAAAGGGGAAAGGTATGAGAAAATTAATAGAAGACCCTGAGTATTTTAGATTATTAGGATATGCCTATGTGTATGGTATAGGCAAAGTAATTGATAAAAAAGGAGAATATAAAAATGAAGAATAAAGGATTAACAATCACAATGGTGATAGAAACAGAAAGTGCAAACTATGGAGAAGGCTATAACAATATTACAACACTAAAAAAACTAACAAGAGGAGATGGAAATACATACACATATATTTCAAGACAAGCACTAAGATATAATATAGTAGAACAAATGCAATGTAATAATACCCCAGTAGATGCAATAGGAACAGGAGAAAAAAAGGTAATTCAGTTTCACCCAGATTGTACAATAGAAAATTATCCAGAAATTGATCTTTTTGGCTATATGAAGACAAAAGGAGGCGGAGCAGCTAATACAAGAAGTGCAGTTGTAAGACTAAGTAATGCAATATCGCTAGAAGAATTTGAAGCAGATATGGACTTTTTAACGAATATGGGATTGGCTAAAAGAATAGATGCTAATAACTCAATCGCACAAAGCGAGCTTCATAAGTCATATTATGCGTACACAGTAACAATAGATTTAGATAAAGTTGGCATAGATAAAGATATTGATATAGGAGAACAGGAAAAGAAAAAAAGAGTAAAAGAGTTATTAAAAACAATACAGTTTTTATATCGTGACATAAGAGGGAGAAGAGAAAATTTAGCACCTATCTTTATAATTGGAGGAATTTATGAAAGGAAAAATCCATTTTTCGAGAATAGAATACAAATAAAAAACAATAAACTAAATCTTGACATGCTAAAAGAAATTATAGAATCAGATGATGATATCAAAGCAAATACAAAAGTAGGATATACGAATGGAAAATTTGAAAACAATGAAAAAGTAAAAGAAGAATTGAATACGATAAAAGTAAATGAAGTATTTGATGAAATAATAAAAAAAGTGGAGGAGGAATGCTAAGTGAAAGCAATTAGAGTAATTGCAAGGCAGACATTAGCATCATACAGAAAACCTAGTAGCATGCAAATAAAAGAGACATACCCACTTCCACCATATTCAACAGTAATTGGTATGATACATACGGCGTGTGGATTTACAGAATATGTAGATATGGATATTAGTATACAAGGTACATATCATTCAAAAGTAAATGAATTGTATACAAGATATGAATTTAAACCTGGATATTATGAGAAAGATAGACATTCCATAAAAATAACCTCAAAAGATGGCAGTTCTACAGGTTTAACAATGGGACCAGCCAATATTGAGCTGTTAACAAAAGTAGAATTGATAATTCATATTTTGCCAAAACAAGAAGAAATGCTTGAAAGGATATATGAGGGAATGAAATATCCTAAAGAGTATCTAAGCTTAGGAAGAAGGGAAGATTTAGTAATAATAGAAGATATCGGATGTGTGGAGATACAAGAAGAAGTTCTAGAAGAAGATTATGTACTAAAAAATGATATTTATGTTCCTATTTTGCAAATAGCATTAGGAGATGCAGATTATGAAGGAACAGTGTATAATTTAAATAAGACATATAGTATAAATCCCAAAACTAATTTAAGATATTGGGAAAAGCAAGTATTAGTAAAACATTTTGGAAGAAATTCATATATATATCAAGGTACACCAATAAAGTCAGACGGAGAAAATGTAGTGTATTTTGCTTAAAAGTTAAAAAAGGAGATATGTTAATACGAAAAATTAACATAATGTAAAAATGGAGAATAAATCATTAGCGAAAACAGAAAATGAAAAAACAATTAAACAGCATACTGATGATTTAATATACCAATATAATATTTTAAAATCCATATATTCAGACATTATGGCAAAAGTAGATTGGGATTTACTAAAAGATGCAGCAGCGTATCATGATTTGGGCAAAATTAATTCAAAATTTCAAAACAAATTATATAAAATACTAAAATACTTAGAAACTTTGCCACAATTAGATAATGAAGAAGAAGTACCACATAATTTTCTAAGTCCCCTTTTTATAGATACAAAAAGATATGAAGAAGAATATGGTGTAATAAGAACAAAAATACTATTAAGTGCGGTATATTATCATCATGATAGAGAAGAAAAACAAATTAGCGAAAATGACATTGAAGATATAAAAAAACAAGTGAAATATATTGGAATGACAGAAGAAAATGTAAAAAGATATTCTAGAAAATATATATTAAAAGCAAGTAATGAAAACGATATTGAAATTTTAGAAGGAAAAGAGTACATACAAATAAAAGGCTTGTTAAATAGGTTAGATCATATAGCGAGTTTAGATAAGAAAGGCGTTAATATAGAAGAAGAGATAAAAGAGAATGGAAAAAATGTATCTCAAAAAGTAAAAGATATAATAGAAAACGAATACAACAATCTATTGAGGCCAGTACAAAGGTACATGATGGAAAACAGTGATAAAAATTTAATTGTAAATTCTTATACAGGAAGCGGAAAAACAGAAGCAGCATTATTATGGATAGGAGAAAATAAAGCCTTTTATACCTTACCATTAAAAGTTTCAATTAATGCGATGTACAAAAGAATGATAGAAAAGATAGGCTACCATAAAGCATTACTGCTACATTCAGATGCTTATGCATATTATGCATCTGAAGAAGAAAATGATTTAAATAAATATGATAGGGCGAAAAAAATGTCTTCACCAGTTATTATGACGACAATAGATCAATTATTTAAAGTTGTATTTAGATATAGAGGATATGAAGAAATATTAGCAACACTTAGTTATTCTAAAATAATCATTGACGAAATACAAATGTACTCACCAGAACTAATTGCATATATTTTGTTAGGCTTAAGTATGATAACAAAAGTAGGAGGAAAATTTGCAATTATCACAGCAACATTTCCCCCAATCTTATATGATTTTATGGACTATTTAAAAATACCATATCAAAGGCAAGAAGAACAATTTAGACCACATATTATGAACAGGCATAAAATCAGTATTCAAGAAGCGCAAGAGTTTAACTATGAGAAAATTAATGAATTAGGAAAAAGAAAGAAAGTCTTAGTAATAGTAAATACTATAAAAAAGGCACAAGAAATATATGAAAAACTAAAAGATAATCATACACATCTATTACATAGTCATTATTTAAAACAAGATAGAAACAAATTAGAAGAAATGATTTTGGAGTTTGGAAATAAAGAAGGCAATGATGAAGCGGGAATATGGATATCTACTCAAATAGTAGAAGCAAGTTTAGATATAGATTTTGATGTATTATTTACAGAAATGTGCGCAATTGATAGTTTACTTCAAAGAATGGGGAGAGTATATAGAAAAAGAGAATATATAGAGAAAGAGCCTAATGTATATATATTAGACAATAAAAATGGAGTTCCATATATAATAGATTCAGATATTTATCATTATACATTAAAAGAATTAAGAAAATACAACAATCAAAATTTATCAGAAGAATGTAAACAAAAAATGATAAAACACATATTCAGCCTAGAAGAAAATGAAGAGTTAAAAGAATCAAAATATTTTAAAAAGATAAAGAATACCATAAAACAATTAGAGAATATCAGACCTAATCAAATGCCACATAAGGAAATAGTTGAAAAATTCAGGAATATTCAGAATGTATCATTAATACCAGATAATATATTCAACGAATTAGAAGCAAAACGGTAAAATAGAAGAATGGAATTTGGCGTTAAATGCAAAAGGTACAGATATGAATGAAAAAATAAAAATAAAAGATGAGATAAAAAATTATGTAATAAATGTAAGATGGCATCCAAAACTTGAAAAAGATGAAACAGAATTATTTTATCGAGGCAGCAATATATATAGGACTAGATATTTATATGACTTTGATCAAGAAAGTAAAACAGGGCTAGGTTTAGTAATGAAAAAGATAAATAATATAGGATATTTTGATGAGTAGGAGAAAATATGAAGAATATATTATGCAACATGGAATATAATTATTAATCAAAATATTGATTTTGAAAAAAGAATAAAGAATCCACCAGATAATGCAATTAATTCACTCATTTCATATGTCAATACAATTATATACACAAGGACGTTAAGTGAAATATATAAAACACAATTAAATCCAACAATAAGTTATTTACATGAACCATCAGAACGAAGATTTTCGTTATGTCTAGATATAGCTGAAATATTTAAGCCAATTATAGCAGATAGATTAATATTTTCAATGCTAAACAGAAATCAAATAACAGAAAAAGACTTTGAAGAAGGATTGAATTTTTTATACATAAAGGAAAAAGCAAGAAAAGAAATAACAAAAGAAATAGATAAAAGATTACAAACAACAATTAAACACAAAACATTGGGAAGAGAAGTGACATATGAATATTTGATACGATTAGAGATATATAAGCTAATAAAATATTTAACAGAAGATATTCCATATGAAGGGTTTAAAATGTGGTGGTGATATGTATGTTATTCTAGTTTATGATATTAATTTAGAAGAAAAAGAAGGAAGTAAAGTATTAAAAAAAGTATTTAAAACCTGCAAAAGATACCTAGTACATATTCAGAATTCAGTATTTGAAGGAGAATTATTAGAATCACAAGCGATAAAGCTAAAAGCAGAACTAGATCAATATATTAGAAAAGATAAAGATAGCATAATATTATTTAAGAGCAGAAGTCAGAAATGGTTAGAAAAGGAGTTTTTGGGAAAAATTGAAGACGAGAAAACCTCCAATTTTCTATAAAATTATCTGTCGACCTCTAATAGTGTAAAAATGCTAGTAGAACGACAGTAGAGAAAAATGTGAGAAAATAAGCACTTTTTTAAGATATATAGAAAGAAGTAAAAAAAATCTATTAAAATATTAAAGGGTCGACAGAACAGTTAAAGAGAGAGACTGGTATAACTGAGATATAGACAAAGCTGTTTTAATATAAGTATAGTAGAATGTAAATCAATATAGATTTAACGTTATAGGATATAGAAGTTTGTTTTAATATAAGTATAGTAGAATGTAAATACTGTAAGCTCATGGAACTATTATGCGAAAAAGAATGTTTTAATATAAGTATAGTAGAATGTAAATATGAGAGAGGGTAGCATTATAGCAATAGGAGTTTTAATATAAGTATAGTAGAAAGAATATTAGGGAATGTTCAAAGAATTTGAAAAAATCAATGTAAAGATGTATAAAGGAGTAAGCAATATGGAAGAAAAACTAAATGAATTATATAATCAATGCCTGCAAGAATTAAGGAAAATAGGAATAGATTTACGAGATAATGAAACGATAGGAAATATAGATATAAAACTATCGAACAGAGGAACAAAGAGATATGGCTGTTGCAAACAAGAAAAGCCAGATTTTGAGTTCAAAATGGTACAAACAATGAATAATAGAAGAATAATAAAATATGAAAAATTTCATAATCATCACATAGAAATTAGTAAATGGGTAATGGAACTAAATGATGAAATTATTAAAAATACAATCATACATGAATTGATTCATTGTATTCCTTTTTGTAATAACCACGGGTCAGAGTTTAAAAAATATGCAACATATATCAACGAAAAGTTAGGATATAATGTCAAAAGGGTAGGAAATCCAAAAGAAGACTACCAAAATAGTAACAAAGAATATAAAGAGCAAATAATAAAATATAAATATAAAATTATATGTAATCAATGTGGACAAGAAATATATAGACAAAGATTTAACAAAAAGCTAATAACAAGATATAAATGTGGAAAATGTGGAGGAAGCCTAAGATTATTTAGTGAAAGTGTTGATAAAGATAAAAAAGTGTAATATACTGTAACAAAGAAGGTGAAAAAAATGGAATATAGGTATAAACCAACGGGCGTATGCTCAAGAGAGATGATAATAGAAATAGAAAATGATACAATAAAATCTGTTAAAATTATAGGAGGATGTCCAGGAAATACTTTAGGTGTAAGCACTATGGTAGAAGGACACAAAATAGAAGAAGTTATCCAAAAATTAAAAGGAATTCCATGCGGAATAAAAGGAACTTCTTGTCCAGATCAACTAGCAAAAGCATTAGAAGAAATTAAGAAAAAGTAGAAGAATAAAAGCAAATGCTAAATCTGAAGTAAGCCCAAATGATTAGACAAAAAAGTTTAATCATTTGGGCTAATCTTTATGGGAAAAATCCAGTAGAATAAGGCAATAGAGGTAACTGCAAATAAATGAATAAATATACGAACAAAAATTTGAAAAAAATTTCAAAAAAGTATTGACAAACAAAAAATAAATATGTAGAATATAACAAACAAGAGTTTGAAAACATATTTTCGGGAGGCAAGAACAATGAAAAAAATTAAAAGTAACAAAAAAGAAAAAATAGTAAAAATATTTGGAGTTAGTTATACACTAGAAATAACGTACAAATATATTAAAATACCAAAACTAAATATAGAAGGCAAAACAATCAAAATCTTGCTTCCTAATAAATACAAAAAAATAAACAACGAAGTAATCATAGAAATGTTAATAGATAAAATGTATGAAGCAATTGCAGAAAAAGAGCTAGATACGATTATGGAAAAAGCAAGATTAACCTTAAAATTTGCACCAGAAGAATTTGAAATTGCAAGAATAGATAAAACTTTAGGCAAATGTTATAAAGATAAAATTATTATTAATCCAGACATCGTTATGTATAAAAAAGAAACAATCGAATATATTATTTTCCACGAGTTTTGCTATTTTAAATGTAGAAAACATAGCAAAAAGTTTTATGAAATGTTAAAATCATATATTCCAAATTATCAAACATGTGCTTACGAAGTAGCAGGAATGCAATATTAAAAGTGTAGAGAAATAGACATTCTCTACACTCGCGCGCATCATCAAATATTACATTTACAAAACATTTCAAAGATAAATGATAATATTTGTTTCGAATAGAAAAATTTAAGAACAAAATATTAAATCAGAAATCAAATATTTTAAGGACAAAATTTTTCTATACGATAAGAATAAAATGATACAGCTGTATCAAAAATAAAAACGAAATAAAAGTTTCTCAAATCTATGAACAAATTATAATATGGAAGATATGAAAAAGCAATAAAGAAAAGTAAAGTTTTAAAACTTGTTAAAAAACTTGTGATATTTTGTCGAAAACATAATAGAAATACAAAATAAACAACTGCCAGAAAAATACATCTATACTTTTCTAGCAGCTATGAAAATAAGATTTAAATTTAGTAATAGGATTTAATTGTTTACAATTATTATGATATTAAAAAGATATTTTTAAAATGAAAATTACGTTTCATCAACTATCTCACAATGTAAAACATTTTTTTCGTATAGTTTTTTAGCAACTTCGGGGTTATAAGGTCCATTAAAATCTTTAATAGGTGCAAATTCTTCAGAAGGGTTAACACTTAAAAGTGTTAACATATCAAATTCTGAAAAAGCATCAAATACAAATTGCTCAAATTTATAAATATTAGGTTTTTCTGGAACTTGCTTCATTCCCTCGTAATTAACAAAGGCACTCTTGCGAAAGGCTCTATGATAAGGTAAAGAAGAAGCAGCAAGCTTACACAAAGCATCTACAGAAAACATATGTGCTAACATATTCGTTTCCCTATATAAATATGTACCAGTATCATCTTGAATTTTAGATAATTCACTTACAAAATTCTCACAATCCACAATAGCAGGCCTTCCATATTTCTTAGCAAATACCCAATCTCTACTATCTGGATTTTTCTTAAATAAACTCTTAGATGCTACAGGATTTTTTGAAGAGATGGTAAGGCCAATAAATATAGGATCTACAGGATTTAATAAAACATTATCTACACCGCCAATAAAGGTCCATTTAATATTTTTATGTTTCATATCATCTAATAAATGATGCTTTTGCAAAGAATGAAATAAGTTTCCATTACCATTAGAGGCCATTTTTATTTTATAAATTTCTTCTAAAATCAGTTTTCCTTCTGTATTAATAATAGGCAAATCTTCTTGAACAAAAAAGGAAATACTTTGCTCAGGATAATGAAAAAAATGATGTTGTTTAAAAAAATCGATTGTAGCTTGATGATTGCTACTACTAGTCATAATATACCAAGGAATAGTGATACCATAATACTTAGAGGCTTCTTTCAAATAGTTACAAATAATTTCAAAAAGAGAAATCTTAGGAAGAGTATCTAACTCAAAGGTTCCTTTAGGGCCTTTAAAACCAAGCCTAGAGCCCTGCCCACCAGCCAAAGTAACAACAGCAATTTCTCCTGCTTGAATAGACCTTTTACCAATATCAGAGTAAAAACTAAGGTCTTTTTCAGAAAGTTTAGATTTATCTACAAAAGGTAAAGGTTCGACTTCTTCCGTACTATCTAAAACATCAAGCTTGGATTTTTCATATAATTGCAAAATCTCATCAAAATGAATAGATAAAATTTGATTTAGCAACTTTCTTTGCTCATCTTCCAATAACTCATCATAAAACTGAAGCAAGTGTTCTTGCTTATATTTACTTAAAATTTCTTTTGCTTTTTTCAGTTGTTCTTCCATAACTCCTAGGTTTCACACAATCCTTTCTTAGATTAATGACAGTTGGTTGCACTGCTAAGTTCTTTAATTAGCCTTTCTTTGCTAGGTAAATCAGATGCTCGTATTAAATCAACTTCCCTTTGAATATCATAAGGAAGCCTTACTAGATTAATAGAAATAGGTGCAAAATCTTTTGAACCTAAAGTGCCTTCCAATATAATATATGAAGCAACAGTGGAAAACTTGTTAGTTTCATCATCAATATTATCATTTAACATTTCAATTGGCATTCCAACACTACCTGGGTTAAAAATTGTTTTGTTTTTTACTCTAAAAACATTAGGAGTGTGAATATGCCCATAACCAACCATATCTGGAATAGGGTCATTTGCAGTTTTACCAATAAATTCTGTATTCTCAAAAAGACTAAGCGCACTTGTCAGTTCAGTAGCAGAATAAATGGTATCTTTATTAGAAAACATAGGATTATACATGTAATCTAAGCCAAAAGGAGAAGCATGAAATAATCTTATTAAATAACCACTCATATAAAAATCATAAAAAACAGGTAAATTGTAAATAAAATTAGCACGTTCATCGCCAATTTTATCTCTTGTCCAAAATTTACCCTTAGAAATGTCTGGTCTACAAAGTGCTTCGTCACAATTTCCTTTTAAAATAACATCACACTTCTTACGAAGTAGGTCAATTACCAAATCAGAATGACAACTTTTTAAAACACTATCACCAAGACAGTATATTTTATCAATATTTCTCAATTCTATATCTTTTATAACAGCTTCTAATGCAGTAATGTTACCATGTACATCAGAAATGATAGCAACTTTTTCCATAATTATCTGTACCTTTCTTGTTTCGATATTTTATAAAATTAAACTAATCTCAAATATTATATACTACGATACATAAATTTTCAACACAAATAAACAATTGGCAAAAAAATGTATATGATATATAATATAAACCAAAAGTAAAGGAGAAAAAGAAATATGATGAAAAATATAGGAAATACGCCAATGATAAAACTAGAATATCAATACAAAGAGAAAACAAATTTCATATATGCCAAACTAGAATACTATAATTTAACAGGGAGTATTAAAGATAGAGTTGCCTATTATATGATACAAAATGCGAAAAAAAGAGGAGTGCTAAAAGAAGGACAGCCAATTATAGAAGCAACTAGTGGAAATACAGGTATTTCGCTAGCAGCACTTGGAGCATACTACAAACATCCTGTACATATTTTTATGCCAGACTGGGTAAGCGAGGAACGTGTTAAAATTATGCAAAGCTATAATGCAAATGTAACCCTAATTTCAAGACAGCAAGGAGGGTTCAAAAGAGCAATACAAGAGGCAAAAAAACTAGCTCAAAAGACAGGAGGATACTTAGCAAATCAATTTGCGAACCAAGACAACATATTAGCACATTACGAAACAACTGGACAGGAAATTATAAATACAATAATAGAAGACATTGGAGGATTCGTTTCGGGAGTAGGAACAGGAGGAACCCTTATGGGGGTTGGAAAAAAACTAAAAAAATACCATAAAGATGTGATTATTACAGCAATAGAACCAGACAAAATGCCTATGATAAGTCAAAATAAAATTATAGCGGGGCATAAAATAGAAGGCATTGGAGACGACTTTATACCAGATTTAGTGGATAAAAATATGATAGATAAAGTAATCTTGGTAAATGATGAGGATGCCATTAATATGTCTAGAAGACTATCAAAGCAATTAGGACTAGGAGTAGGAATATCTTCAGGTGCAAATATATTGGGATGCATTTTGTTACAAGAAAACATGAAAAAACCAGTTGTTACAGTGTTTGCAGATGACAACAAAAAGTACTTAAGTACAGAATTAAGCCAGCCAATTGTCCAAAACGAAAAATATCTATCAAATCAAGTAAAACTAATAGGATATGAAGTAGTTTAAAGGGGAAGCATAATATAACATAAAGAAATTTTCTTGCAAAATGCAACAAATAGAAAGTAATTAGCATATAATACACCAAAAACAAGAGCAATTTAAATTGCTTGGAAGGAGTGGTATATGTTAAAACAAAAACTAAAAAAACTAATGATATTAACTGTTGCCATGAATTTACTCATATTTGTAGCATTTGGTTCAGCAGTATTAGCATTTGGACCATCTAGTAAAACGATTTACAAAGGAATAGATGTTAGTGAATGGCAAGGAGATATTGACTTTAAAAAAGTAAAAGAAGATGGAATAGAAATTGTATACATGCGTGCTGGGCAAGGATTTAGCTATGAAGATGAAAAGTTTGAAAGAAACTATGAAGAAGCAAAAAAGCATGGATTAAAAGTAGGTGCATATCATTATGTAACTGCAAGAAATGAAGAGCAAGCAAGACAGCAAGCAAAATTTTTCGTATCTCTAGTATGCAAGAAAAAGATAGATTGTAAACTAGCAATGGATTTTGAGGCATTTCCAGACTTAAAAAAATCTGAAATTAATAAAATAGGAGTAGCATTTTTAAAAGAAGTAGAAAGACTGTCAGGAAAAAAAGCAATTGTGTATAGTGATACATATAATGCAAGTAGTATATTTGAAGGAGAAATAACAAAATATCCTTTATGGGTTGCACAATATGGGGTAGAAGAGCCACAAGAAAACGGAAATTGGGAATCTTGGGAAGGATTTCAATATACAGACAAAGGAAGAGTATCTGGAATCCAAGGAAATGTGGATAGAGACCGTTATACCAAAGATATACTACTAGAAGATAATAGCGATATTCCACATACAGATAAACCAGGGAATCAAACAGAAGACAGAATTAAATATAGAGTAAAAAGAGGAGATACATTAACAGACTTAGCACAAAAATACCATACAACCATAAGGCATATCGCTTATTTGAATAATATTCAAAATATTGACTTAATTTATGTAGATGACATTTTAATTATTTCTCATAATAGAATTAATGATAGTAGAAGAACTTACCAAGTGAAGTGGGGAGATACGTTAACAGGTATTGCAAAAAGATATAATACGACAGTACAGCATTTGGTAGAGTTAAATAATATTAAGAATCCAAATTTGATTTATGCGGGGGAAACTCTTTTGATATAGTAGGAGTTTTTATATTTACAAAAGAAAAGTTATAAGATAAGTTATGTAGGCTATTTTGAGTTAACGCTTTGGAAGAATTGAAGGGGGGCCAGACCTGCATATGGGGTTTATATTTTAAACCGTTCGGCAGGCTCTACTTTTAAAACATAAACCCCGTGCGTCCTTTGTGTGCGTACACTTCCAAAGCTGTGTAAGGAAAGTTGGTGAATTTTCTAGAAGTCATTATTGAGATTATTGATTTTAGCTAAAAAACGTTAAATGAAAGGCTAGATGCAATTTTGTAGCAAAAAAATAACAAAAACCCCTCTAGTAGTATTGACAAAAAAGAATAAATTAAGATATAATAGTATCTGCTTAGATATATAAAGAAAACTAAGTACATAAAAATAAAAAAAGAAAATCCCACACTTAAGAGTGTAATACTGGAAGGAGGGGAATATAAAATGTCAGAGGTTAAAGTTAATAATGGAAATATAGAAGATGCTTTAAAAAGATTTAAAAGACAATGTGCAAGAAATGGAGTATTGCAAGAAGTTAGAAAAAGAGAACACTATGAAAAACCAAGTGTAAAAAGAAAAAAGAAATCAGAGGCAGCTAGAAAAAGAAAATTTTAAATAAAAAGTAAGAGGTATATTTATGAAAAGAATAAGTTTCATAAATATACCTCTTTTGCTTGTATATTTTTTCCAAATTATATTATAATAAGAAAAGCAAAATACACAAGGAGGAAAAGGAAAATGAATTATCATAAACAAGAAATAAAAGAAGGAATTAACCTTCATACAATTGATACACGTAATTTTAAAACAAACTTATATGCAGTATTTATTGCAACGCCTTTAAAAAGAGAAAATGTGACTTTAGATGCACTATTAACAGCTGTACTTAGACGAGGAACTAAAAACATGACTTCCCAAGAAATGATTAGTCAAAAATTAGAAGAAATGTATGGAGCAAGTTTTGATTGCGGAATTGAGAAAACAGGAGACAACCATATTATCAAATTTTATTTAGAAGCAATTAGCGAGGAATTCTTGCCAGAAAAAGAAGAACTTGCACAAAAGTGTTTAGATATCTTGTTTGAAATTATATTTAACCCACTAATAGAAAATGACGGTTTCAAAAAAGAATATGTAGAAGGAGAAAAACAGAATTTAAAGCAAATTATAGAAGCAAAAATTGATAATAAAGCAAGATATGCACTAGATAGATGTATTGAAGAAATGTTCAAAAACGAAAGTTATGGACTATACAAATATGGATATGTAGAAGACTTAAATACAATAACAGAAAAAAGCCTATATGAATATTATAAGCAATTAATAGCTGGTTGCAAAATAGACATTTTTTGCTCAGGAATTGTTGAAAATAACAAAATAGAAGACTTAGTAAAAACAAATGATAAAATAGAAAAATTATCAGCAAGAAAAGCACAATATGTTGTAAATAACGAAAAAACAGAAAAAGTAGAAGTGGAAGAAACAAAGACAGTAGAAGACCATATGCAAGTAAATCAAGGAAAATTAGTGATAGGACTTAGCGTAAATTCACAAAAAGAAAATGCAAGATATACAGCCTCTGTTTACAATGCAATATTAGGAGGAGGAGCCAACTCAAAACTATTCCAAAATGTAAGGGAGAAAGAAGGTTTAGCTTATACAGCAGGGGCAAATTATGTCAGACAAAAAAACACAATTTTTGTTAGATGTGGTATTGAAATAGAAAATTACGAAAAAGCAATGAAAACCATTAAAGAGCAACTAGAAGATATGCAAAAAGGAAATTTTGATGAAAAAGATATAGAAAATGCCAAAAATTTAATTATTGAATCTGTCAAAAGCATTCCATCAGAACAAGACACAGAAATCACGTATTACTATGGGCAAGAGTTATCAGATAGATTTATGACACTAGAAGAATATATAAAAAATATTGAAAATCAGTCAAAAGAAGAAATAGTAGACTTAGCAAATAAGGTTCAAATGAATACAATTTATTTCTTAAGAGATTAATATAGGAGGAAAAATAATGAAATTAATAGAAAGCTTAAACATAAAAGAAAAAGCCTATATAGAAAAATTAGAAAATGGCTTAACAGTAATCATTGTTCCAAAACAAAATACCAGTAAAAAGTACATTATTTGGGGTACACATTTTGGTTCTTTGGACAATAGATTTATGATGCCAAAAACAGGAGAAGAGGTATTTATTCCAGATGGAGTAGCGCATTTTTTAGAGCATAAAATGTTTGAACAAGAAAATGGTACCAATAGTTTAGATACGCTAATGGCATTGGGAATAGATGCAAATGCTTATACAACAAATGACCATACAGCCTATTTGTTTGAATGCACGAACCATTTTTATGAAGGACTAGATGAACTAATGGATTATGTACAACATCCATATTTCACAGATGAAAATGTAGAAAAGGAAAAAGGAATTATCGGACAAGAAATTAAAATGTATGACGACGACCCAGGCTGGCAACTATATATGAATGCAATGGATTGTATGTATCAAAAAAATCCAATCAAAATAGATATAGCAGGAACAGTAGAATCTATTAGCGAGATAACTCCAGATGTACTATACAAGTGTTATAACACATTTTATCATCCTTCTAATATGGTAATGGTAGTATGCGGAGATTTTGTACCAGAAAAATTAATAGAAGAAATTAAAAAAAGAATAGTAAAAAAAGAGTCACAAGGAGAAATAAAAAGAATTTATCCTGAAAAAGAAACAAACATTAACAAGCCATATAAAGAAGTAGAAATGGAAGTAAGTAGTCCTATTTTTATTGTAGGATATAAAGATACAGAAAATTTAAAAGAAAATAGAGAGCAAATCATCAAAAAACATATAGCAATAGAAATATTATTAAATATGATAATGGGAAAAAGTTCAAAACCATATCAAGAACTATATGAAAGTGGAGATTTGCTAGCACAGCCAGACTTAGATTACGAATTTAGTGACGAATATGCACATATATTAATATCAGGACAATCTAAAAATCCACAAAAAATACAAGAGAAAATCAAAGAAACTGTAAAGAAATATGTGGAGAATGGGTTAGATGAAGACCATTTTAACAGAATCAAAAAGAAAATATATGGGGACTATGTTGTAGAGTATAACAGTGTAGGGGACATCGCAAGAATGTTTTTAAGTGACAAGATAAAACAAATTAATAGTTTTGATTATATTGAAGAATATAATGAAGTAACAAAAGAATATACAGAACAGATATTGAAAAATGTCTTTAAAGAAGAGAATATGATATTGTCTGTTGTAAAATGTAAATAGGTCTAACAAGGTGTAGAAAAATGTAGAAAAATGTCACACGAAAAATCAACAAAAACCACTAAAATCAAGCAAAAACGGTTGACTAATATGTAAAAATATGGTATTTTAAAAACATACAAAAGAAAAGAACGCGAAAAAAGGAGAGTGGTTTTGATGTTAGATGAGAGAATTTGTAAATTAAGAGAAGAACTAAATAATAGTATTTTAAATGGACAAGATTATAGTATAACATATGAATTAAGTATTCAGCTAGATGATCTAATTGCAGAATATTACAAAATGGAACTCGAAAGAGGAATGAAACCAAAGATAAAAAAGGCAAAAGCAAAAGTAAGAAAGAAGCTGATTTGCTATTAATAGATACAAAAAGACCTGAAAGAAATCAAAACTTTCAGGTCTTTAATATTACAGAAATATTACAAATATTACAATTGTGTGAAATTTTAACGATAGATGGAAAAATAAAGCAAAATATGTTATAATAAAAATATATATGAATTTTTGTGCCAAAATGAGGTGATGTACATGAAAAAAGCAAAAATGGTCGCAACAATACTAGGAATTGTAAATGTATTACTATTACTCATTAATCCAATAGTAAATGCAACCATTAATCCTAATGACTATAATCCAAGTTCTAAACAACCAAGTGTAGAAGATGTTAATAAAATTGTAGGACTTGCTAACCCTATCATTGGGACAATCAAAGTAGTAGGAATTGTAATAGCAGTAATTACTATGGCTATAATAGGATTAAAATACATGACAGGAAGTGTAGAAGAAAAAGCAGAGTATAAAAAGACGATGATACCCTATTTAATAGGAGTAGTATTAGTTGTTGCTATTACGCAATTTTTAGGCATTATTATACAAATAGTAGTAAACGTAAAATAAACTATTGAAAAATACAAGAAAATATTGTATAATTAAAAAGTAAAAGGGGGAAATATGAGGAAAACAGTAAAAAAAGTAATATTAACTATAACACTATTACTTGCTATATTTCTTCTAATATCACCAAATGTATATGGTATTAGTGATATGTTTACGCAAGCTGACAATTTTATAAAAAAAGAAGATTCAAGTACAATTACAATTCCAGAAGAAAAACTACAAGAAATGTCAGAAACTTTATATAATGTTTTGTTAGTTATAGGAATTATATTAGCAGTAATTATAGGCTTAATCTTAGGAATTAAGTTTATGACAGGAAGCATAGAAGAAAAAGTAAAAGTAAAAGAGACACTTATTCCATATGTGGCAGGCTGTATTATAATATTTGGAGCATTTACAATATGGAAAGTAGTAGTTGAGGTGCTAAAAAGTGCACCAAGTGCATAAAAAAGTTTTTAAAATTATCTCAAGCGAGATACATTATAAAAAATATAATAAATACAAATAAAGGGAGGAAGAAATATGAAAAAATCTATCAGAATGATAACAACAATATTAACAATTACTATGTTTGTACTTACAATGGCTAGCACAATGTGTATGGCAGGAGTAAACCC
>CATKGX010000067.1 GCA_949747775.1 uncultured Clostridia bacterium
AAATAGTAAGTTCTATCTTCCTCTTTTTCTGGTAATTGATATCCTTCTGGTGCTTCCTCTTCTACTACCTTATATAATCCTTGTGGCAAATCTAATGAAAGATTTCCTTTTTCATCTGTAGTAACGGCTGATTGTATATACATGTTTTCACCAAATTTGATATTTCTAACATAACCTGTATCTAAACCTTTGTCAACTGAAGAATCCTTTTTGTACGAAAAACTTAATGTATATGTTCCTGCTTCTAATTCTTTTGTGACTGTATTCCATTTTAATTTGTCATATTCTGTTCCATATGTGGTACCAGAAATTTTCGTACTAGTTCCTCCTATTGTTGCATTGGTCTTTGTATTCTTAATTGTATAGTATAGATAATCTACATTTCCTTCTGAAGATACGGTCCAATCAAATGATATTGTGTCTTTTTGTGTAACAACGAATTCATCTGATGTAATTGTTGATGTTGTACTCTTTTGTCCTTTGTTTCCACTTTGCCATACACCATCTTCTTCTATCCAAGGATAGTCTTTTTCTACTGTAAATGTAATATCTTTTTCGGCACCTATTAAATTTCCTTTTATATCTCTTGCTATTGTTTCATTTCTTTGGTCATCTAAAGCATATATTTTAAATTTGGCATTTGGTAAATATACCTTTTCTGCTCCAACCTTTGTGTATTTTGTCAAATTGAAAATTGAGCTATTCTCAATCGTTAATTTAATTGTATTGCCCTCTACACTACTTGTTTTAATATTTCCACTTTCTTTTTGTAATTGCAATTTTCCATCAATTACTTGTGCTTTAAACACAATTGGCGTACTATCTGTTGCATATCCTTCTGGTGCTAATACTTCTGTTAAAGTGTATTTCGCTTCTAAATTTTTTCCTTCTACATATTGATATAGTTCTGGTATTGTTATGCTTCCATTTGCATCTGTTAAATAATACTGTGCTTTTTCTATTCCTTCTCCTTCTAGCTTAAATTGTGCTCCTTCTAGTTTTTCCGTTTCATCATCTTTTTTTATTTTTAAAATTTCCAAATTATAGGTTGGAATTTTTTCATTTGCTATTTGAAAGTTAATTGTTGGAATTTCATTTTCTACAGTTACTTCTTTATTTTTTAAACTCTCTTCTCCAGATAATATCTGCACTTCAAAACCTGTATCTGCTTTTATTATTTTGAAGTTAACTTCATCTATTAAATAATAGCCTTTTGCTTTTACTTCTGATAGTGTGTATGGTTCATCTAAATGTATTCCTTGTAAATAAATTTCTCCGTTTATATCTGTTGTTAGAATTTCATTTTGCTTTCCTTTTCCATTCAAACTAAATTTAACATTTCTTAAAGCATTACCATCTTGCGTTTCCTTATTAATTTTTAACCTTGCTTTCACTTTATTTTCTAAAGTAAGTTTTATGTTCCATCCATTTTCTTCTAGTGTCGCATTGCTTTGCTTTACTGTTCCACTAAGAATCTGTACATGTAATGCATCATTTTCATCTATTGTTGTTGTAAATCGTACTTCTTCTTCTTTTAACTCGTAATCTTCTAATGTTTTTATTTCTTTTATCACATATACCTTTTCTGAGTATAGTCCTGTTACTTCTAGCTTTCCATTATTATTTGTTACCTTTATTTTACTATCTTCTTTTCCTTCTTCTGTTACCATGTATGTAATTCCTGATAGCAATTTATCTGTGTCTTCTTGATACTTTGTAATTTCTAAACGATACCTTTTTGCTACAATAAATCCTAATTTACTTGGCTCTGTTTGTGTTCTATATTTTCCATTTTCTGTATCTAAGCAAAAGTATACAGCATGTGAACTATACGCTATTTCATTATATGCTAAGCCTTCTGGTATCTTAATTTGGTAAGCAAAACTATGGGTTTCCCCCTTTTCCATAATATAGTCTTTAAAATCTATTAAATAGGTCTTTACCTTACTCCAATCTGTTATTTCATTTTCTTTTTTCCATCCATTTTCGCTGTTTTTTACATCTTTTGTTGGTTTTTCTTTTTCTGAATAATACACTGTAACAATTTTTTCTATTTCACTTGGTACCTTTACTCCTCCTTCTGCCATTGTCGTAGTAAAAGTTGAGCCCAAATCTCTTCCTGTTATTGCTGTTGTATTACCTTTAAATGGTATCTTTCCTAAGATTGAAATATCACTAATTGTACTTGTATAATTGTTGCTCATATTAATACTAATATTTGCTGTTCTTTGTTCTTTTTCTATTATACCTATTTGTGGTGCTATTACAATGCTTCCTTTATTGTCAAAGTTACTTCCTGTTTGACTTGTTATTAAAGAATTTGGCGCTATAAAGCTCATATTAGTTGTTGTATAATTTACATTTTCTTTTATATTAAAATTATCATTTACATCATAGATATCGGCACCACTTTCTTTATAGCTTATTCCTATTTTGTTACTTGCATATAATTCAATTGGATTTGTTTGTGTAATTCCCCTTGGATCTGGTGTTAATCTACATTCTAATGTAATATCATAAATTTGTCCTAGTGTGTTGTCTGTTAAAATCTTAATATAATAATTTCCATCTTTTTCATATACATCATATCCTGTTATTTTTACTTTATCATTATTTATTGCAACATTCACTACTTCAGCTAGAATGATGTTAGATGGTAATTTTACTAAAAACTTTCCATCTTCCCAGCTTTGTTCCTCATATGTACCTGCTTTTGTTGTAATTGTTATTTTCTCTGTGCCTGTTTCTTGTGTTGAAATAGCCCCTTTTTCTACACTAATTGTAGCTATTGATACTGGTGTTATATATCTTGCAAATTGGACATAACTTGCCATCAATTGGTTGCCAAGCACTTTGTCTTTAATACTACCTGATAAATTTGTTTTTACATGTTGTATGTTTTTAAATTGTTCCACAGTATAATTTTTTGTAATATACTCGTCGTCTAATTCTTTAATATTATATACCGTTAATTCTTCACCAGATTTTGCTGTACTAGTTTCTACTCTTATATGTTTGATACTTTGACTATAATAATATGGTGTTGTTACTGTATAATTATTCCAATTTCCTTTTGTAAATGTCTCTATTAATTGATTCGTTTCGTCATTATATATTTTTATCCATCCATTTTCTCCTAGTAGTCTATCTTGATGCTCAAAATAAACACCTACATTAGTTGTAAAATCATTCATCGATATCTCTGTATTATCACTTGTTATAAATTGATCACTTGTCATGCTGTTTCCATCTCTTGTCTCTTTCATAATAATACTACCGATATCGTAATTCGTACGAGCATTCCAAAACACTTCATATCTATCATTTGTCTCTTTTGTAGAAATACCATTATATATTCTATATGGTTTCTCTTTTGACATTACATATCCTCTGATTGGACTTGATACATGTTTTCCAATTCCCACATTGAAATCAACTACATGCCCAGTTACTTTTTTCCATGTTTTTACAATAGTAGTTTGAGCCTCATTTGATTTATATGGATTTGAAGCACCTACATTTGAATTATTATATCCTTCGTAATATGCTTTTACTGGTACCTTCAACTCTATAAAGTTTGTTTGTGTTCCTCCATATGCTTCTAAAGGATATATTGCTTTTATTGCATATTGGTTATACCTCATTTCCATTTTGGTACTATCTGTTGCTACCTTCGTAACAATTCCTTTATTATCTACTTCAGATTGTTTTTCAATAATAAATTTTCCTGTTTCTTTGTTATACCTTTTTACAATATTGTAATCTGATACTTCCATTTTCGTTGGAAGATAGCCATTTATTCTTGGCATGTTTAATTCTAAATACGATTTTTTCAAAATTAATTCATCCGCAACTTCCACTGGTTCTACATTAAATTCTAGTTCCAATCCTTTTGCTGTTACTAATGTTGCTAAATCGTCCATTTTTACTTCTTCGGTTAGCTTTTCCCCTTCTAGGTTTGCATAAACCTCAGTTTTTGTTATTCCATACCAATCTATCATAAATGGTACTGTTTTAGAAATTTGGATTTCTGTTCCATCATCTGCTACATGTGTTCCTGTTAAAATAACACTATTTTGCTTGCTATATTTATTAATGTCATTTCCAATAGCAGCTCCCTTGCTTGAGGCTTTTGAATAGTCTCCACTTCTTACAATTCCCATTAGTAATTTCTGTGTTCCATTTTGAATTTCATTAAACTGTATTTCTTTTGTATTGTTTGAAATATAATTATTTGCTATTTCGTCATCTTTTACAATTGCAGTTTGAAAATAGAAATTGTCGCTATTTATCTTTACTTTTGCATCTTTTAAATGGCCCCCATCTAGTACATTTAATTCCATGTATAATGTATCTTCTTTTCCGATTTGCTTACATGTACCACGTACACCTTCTGCATATCCATCTCCATTTAAGTCACGTAAAAAGAAAGCATCAAACTGTACATTGTCAGTTCCAGATACCATTTCTTCTCCATCAATTACCCTATCATATTCCATTGTTCTTACAATTTCTGGGTCAGCTTGATATGTACTCTCAGAATTGATATATCCTGCGATTGCTATTGCAATCGCTACAATGGTAATAATAGCTGCTTCGCCTATTCTAATTAATTTCTTCTTTCCATCTTTTACTGTTTTTTTCATCTAGCATTCCTCCATACAATACCTTTCTATCATAATAATAACAACTTATATTATATAAGTAAATGGCTTGCACGCTGGTAATTCCTAGCATTTCCTCTGTTTCTCTAGGGAAACTTTCATTTTGGGTTTTATGATATTTTATTTACATTTTTGTAACATTTTCCCACTAAACTTTCCACAATTTCGACAATTTACTTATTTCCGTAATTCTTTCTTTGTAATATTCTTCTTTTTCTAAAAAACCTTAAATAACTAGACTTCACTTTATGATTGTTTCTTTTCTTGTTCATCACATTTATTTTTTAAATTCTGTATTCTTAACTAAAGTGCAAAATAAGTGGCACTTCAGATTGAAGTACCACTTATTTTTAGACTTTAATTACTTTTGAATCAATTTATTCTTCTTTTTTCTTTAAATCTTTGATTAGTATTGTATGGTATGCTCCTAGCATTCCTACTGCTATTACTGCTACTAACACAGTGGCTATTACATTTTTTCCAACACCCGTCTTTACACTCATTAGCACGTCTGCTTCTGATTTGTTATCTTCTATTGTTGTTTCTTTGTAGCCTGCTGGGTTACTTGTCTTTGTAATTTCTACAGTATTACTCATTTGCCCTAGGTTGCTATTTCCATTCTTCCATCTTAATACTACTTCTAGTTCTTTTTCTTCTCCTGCTTTTAGATTTATGTTTGCAGTTAAGTTTCCATCTTTTGTTTTCTTCCATTCTTTCGATGTTTTTTCTTCTATTGTATATCCTTTTGGTATTCTTTCTAATAGCTCTGCTGTTCCATCTATCTTTCCTGTGTTTCTTACTACTATACTGTATGTTACAACAACCTCTGTTTCATTTATCTTGCTTCCTACTACTTCTACTTTTAATAAGTCTTTTCCTTGTTTGTTTCCTAATTTTTCTCCATTTACTCTAATTTCCTTTATTGTTTTGTCTACGCCTATGTTAAATGGTAATTTCCTGTAGTAGTAAATAACTGTTGTGCTTCCTTCTTTAATTGTTCCATTTTTGTTTTCTGGCTCTTGTTCTTTTACATACTCATAATATGGAATATTCTTTTCTTCTGTTGTATATTTTTCTCCTACTTCGTCTTCTTTTTCATATCCATATGGTTTGTTTTCTCCTTTGTCTATTAGCTCTTCTTTTGTTTCTATGTCTACATATTTTACAATTACTTTTCCTGGTTGGATTTTCTCGTAATAATATGTTACGTAGGTTGTTCCTTTTACTAGTTTTCCTTTTGCATTTTCTGGCTCTGGACTTGCTGGTTTATAGTTTGTTACTTCTTTTCTTGTAGTTGTATAGCTATCTCCTACATATCCTTCTTTATGCTCTTCTTCTAGTAATGGTTTATTCGTTCCTTTTTCTAGATATCTTACTACTAAATCTGTTTTTATCTTTTTGTAGTGGTAAATTACTTCGGTGATTCCTTCTTTGATTTCTCCTTCTGGTTCCCCTGTTACCTCTACAAATTCATAGTTTTCTATATCTTTTTGTTTTGTCTTGTATTCTTCTCCTACGTAATCTTCTTTTTGTCCTCCTGGTGCTATTTCATTTCCTTCTTCGTCTACATATTTTACTACTACTTTTCCTTTTGGTATTTTTTTGTAATAGTAGATTACTTCTGTTAATCCTTCTGTTATCTTTCCTGTTGTATTTCCTGTTACTTTTACAAATTCGTAGTGTTCTATGTCTTTTTGTATTGTTCCATATGTTGTTCCTACTTTGTCTTCTTTTTGCCCTCCTGGTGCTATTTCTTCATTTGTTTCAATATCTACATATTTTACAATTACTTGTCCTTTGATTTCTATTAATGTATCTGCATCATCTTCTACTTCATTCTTTGTATCGTTTTGGGTAAACTCTAATTTACCTTTTACATGGTTTGTCATCTTTTCTTTACTTGCATCTAGGTTTGTATATACTACTACTATTTGCTTTTCTATGTTGATTTCTTTATTTCCTGTTTCAAATGTATTGATATGTCCTAAGTTTTCTGTCCATGTAATTGTTTGTAAATCTTCGTTATACACCCCTCCATTTAGTTCTGATGCTACACTGTCTATTTTGTATGGCAATGTATCTGTTATTGTTAATATCGCTTCTCCTATGTACTCTTTAATTGTTGCATTGTAGCTAATATTGTATGTTACAAGCATATTTGATGCTGTTATTTTTGGAGTTGCTGTCTTTGTAATTTCACTATCTAGCGTAGTTTCTACTAGTTTGTATTCATTTGTTACTATGATTTTATTTCCACTTGTAGTTACTTGTGCTTTTTCATAGTATTCTAAGTCTTTGTTATTTACTTCACTTTCTTTTACGCTATATTTTATTGTTTTTCCTGTATTATCATATTTTGGTAAATTGGTAAATGTATATTGCCATCTATTTTGTTCTGATAATATTACTTGCTCTAGAACTGTTCCCTCTACTTCATTTGCACCATTTCCGGTCAATTGCACTTTTATTCCTTGAGGTCTTTTTCCTTTGCT
>CATKGX010000068.1 GCA_949747775.1 uncultured Clostridia bacterium
CCGTATAATGTCTATTCCATCGACTACTGCTGCTTCTTTGGCATTTTCTGCTGGTAAAATAATTTTTTGCATATTTAATCTTTTTGCTTCTATGCACATGGGTAAGATTCCATTTACTTGGTTTACTTTTCCATCTAGTGATAACTCTCCAATAAATGCAATTTTTTCTGTACTTTCTTGCTGTATTTCTCCATTGCATATTAAAATTCCTACTGCAATCGGCAAATCGAAAAAGGAGCCTTCTTTTTTGATATCTGCTGGTGCTAAATTAACTACTATTTTTCTACTTTGCATATCATACCCTGAATTTTTAATTGCAGTACGTACTCTTTCTCTTGCTTCTTTTACACTAGTATCTGGCAAACCGAACTACGTCCCAGCTTGGAATTCCTGCTGATACGTCTACTTGTACATCTACTAAATAGCCTTCTAGCCCTATTAGTGACATACTTTTTACAATAGATAACATTGTTTTTATTTCCTTCTTTCTTCTTTTTATTTTTGGAGTATTTTGAGAGTTTAATTATTTTGAATAAAACTTTTGATGCTATTTTTATATCATGTTTTACATTATTTGTAAATACTTTTTGTCAATTTTTATCTTTTTCTATTTACAGTCCTAAATTTATGTGTTAAAATTTTCTTTACTATATAAAAAAAGAGGTGCTTACCATAAACGAAAAAGAATTATTAAAAAAATACTTTGGCTATGACGATTTTAGACCTGGCCAAGCAGATATTATTTCCAATATTTTAAAAGGACGTGATTGTTTAGGGATTATGCCTACAGGTGCTGGAAAATCGATTTGTTATCAAATCCCTTCTCTTTTGTTTTCTGGAGTTACAATTGTTATTTCTCCTCTTATTTCCCTAATGAAAGATCAAGTTGATAGTTTAAATGATGTTGGAATTCCTGCTACTTTTATTAATAGTAGTTTAAGCCATTCTGAGTATGAGCAAACAATTGAAAATATTGTTAATGGGGTTTATAAAATTATTTATGTTGCTCCCGAAAGGCTAGAGTCTTCTACATTTTTGAAGCTTCTAAATTCTATTCCTATTTCTATGTTTGCTATTGATGAAGCTCACTGTGTGTCTCAGTGGGGGCATGATTTTAGACCAACTTATCAAAAAATTGCAGATATTATATTAAATTTAAAGGTTCGTCCTGTTGTTACTGCTTTTACAGCTACAGCAACAGAAGTAGTAAAAAATGATATTGTGCAGTTGTTACATTTGTCTGACCCTTTTGTTTTGACAACTGGTTTTGATAGGACAAATTTAAGTTTTTCTGTTGAAACGCCTTCAAATAAAACAGATTTTGTATTAAATTTTATAAAAAAACATGAAACAGTTTCTGGCATTATTTATTGTTTAACCAGAAAATCGGTAGATGCTTTATATGATACATTGCATCGCTTAGGTTATCCTGTATCTAAGTATCACGCTGGTATGACTGAGAAATTGCGTGCTGAAAGTCAAGAGGATTTTGTTTATGATAGAACTTCTATTATGATTGCTACTAATGCTTTTGGTATGGGTATTGATAAGTCTAATATTCGTTATGTAATTCATTATAATATGCCAAGGGATTTAGAAAGTTATTATCAAGAAGCTGGACGTGCTGGTAGAGATGGAGACACCGCCGAGTGTATTTTATTGTTTAGCAGGGCAGATATCGTTTCTAACAAATTCTTAATAGAGCAGTCTTCTGGTTCTTCTCATAGACCCGAGTATGACAAATTAAATGATATTGTAGATTATTGCAATACTGATAAATGTCTTAGAAGGTATATTTTAGAGTATTTTGGTGAAATTCCTTTATTTGATAATTGTGAAAATTGTGGTAATTGCTTATCTGAAATGGAGATTACGGATATTACGAGTGATGCTCAAAAAATTTTGTCTTGTATTAAGCGAGTAAATGAGAGGTTTGGAACAGGAGTTGTGACAGATGTTTTAAAAGGTTCTAAATCTTCTAAAATACAGTCTTTAGGATTTGATACACTATCTACTTATGGTATTATGCGTGAATATTCTAAGGATACAATTAAAGATTTAATTTATTATTTGATAACAGAGGGATATATTGATAGTGTTGGCGATAAGTATCCTATTTTGATACTTACGCCTTTGGCTAGTCGTGTGCTTTTTGAGAAAGAACAGGTTTTTATTAAAAAAAGAGTTGAGAAAATGCCTACAGCTTCTAACGAAGAATTGCCTTATGATGTTAACCTTTTCGAGACTTTAAAAGCGATTCGAAGGGAGATTTCAGAAACTTACAAAATTCCACCATTTATTGTTTTTTCGGATACTTCTTTAAAACAAATGGCTACTTATTATCCTACTACTACTGATAGAATGTTACAAATACATGGTGTTGGAGCAAATAAGGTGCAAAAATATGGTGATGACTTTATAGAGGCAATTTCAAATTATGTACGAGAAAATGGAATTGTTGCTGATGAGATAATCATTCCTAAATCTGTAAATGCTAAAAAGGAAACAGCTAGTAGTTCTCCCAAAGAAGAGTCTTATATGATTTCGTATCAGTTATATTGCGAGGGAAAGTCGATTGATGAGATTGCTCAAATAAGAGAACTTACTACTCAAACAATTGAAAATCATTTGCTGAAATGTTTTGAACTTGATATGGAAATTTCATTGGAAAAAGATATTCATATGCAATTTGAGCAAGATGTTTATCAGGCAATTGATGCTTTGGGCGTAGAAAAGTTAAAGCCTCTGAAGGAGGCTTTGCCAAGAGAAGTTCGTTATTTTGATATTAAGTATTTTTTGATTAAGTATGCAAAATAGGGCTACAGAATGTAGCCTTATTTTATAGAGAATTTGATTATTTATGAAATGCTGCTACTGTTTTTTATTTTGCTAATAGTATATCTTCTGGTACTATTTTATAGGATGCTTTTCCATTTTTCTTCTTTAAATCCTATTAAGATTCCTTTATTGGTTATGAATATTGGTCTTTTTATTAGCATTCCATCACTTGCTAATAGCTGTATTTTTTCTTTATTGCTCATGTTTGGTAGCTTGTCTTTTAAGTTTAGTGCTTTGTATTTTAGTCCACTGGTATTAAACCATTTTTTTATTTCCAGCTCACTTTGCTGTATCCATTCTGTTAGTTCTCTTTCTGTTGGAGTTTCTGTTACAATATTTCTGTCTATAAATTCTATTTTGTTTTGCTCTAGCCATTTTTTTGCTTTTTGGCAGGTAGAACATTTTGGATATTCGATTAATAGATTTTTCATTGTTTTTTTGTTCCTTTCTTATTGTTCTTTTTTATTGGTAAGTCTTTGCAAGTTTCTTTGATAATTTCTTTTAGTATTTCTTTATTGTCTATATTGCTAATTAAATATATTGGTTTTGCATGTTCATAGGGAGTTTGTTGCTTCATGTTATATTTTTTGTTGCTGTTTACGATTTTGATAAGTAGTCTGTTGTCATAGGTTTAGTTGCCTAGAATGATTCTTTGTATTCTTTTGATGTTGCCATTTGTTTTGCTCTTTTTTTGTTTGATTATAGCATATTGTTTATGTTTTGTGAAGATATCGTATGGCCTTCGGGTTATGAGCGACATTTGACGACTTTTTGTGAGTTTGTGAAAATTAGAGTTTTTGTTGGTATTTAGGTATTTACAAGAGTTTTGTTTTATGGAACATTTGTGTTTTTTTTAGGCATTTTTGGAGAGGATTTTACCCAATTTTTACCCAACTCGTGTAGTGCAAATGTTTGTGATATTTTGGCTCTTGTGGGTGTGTTTGAAAATTAAAAATTTTAATTTTGGAGGTAGATTTTTATGAATAATTTAAGAGAGGTTAATGATGA
>CATKGX010000069.1 GCA_949747775.1 uncultured Clostridia bacterium
TAACTCAAAAGGGTGTCTAAACATACTGGTGGACCTCCATTCATACTAAATTTTAGTCCAATATTTTTGGTTCACCTCACTTCATAAAAGTTTGAGCATAGAAAAATCAAGGAGGTGTTTTTGTTTTAAGCAAGCCTTGCGAAGCCAAGGCTATCTAAAAAAGAAGGAAGAAATAAAAAATGAGCTATGCTATTATTAGAAATGCTAATTATAAAAAAGATAATTTGGCAGGTCTATACAAACATAACGAAAGAAAAAATACTAATTATTCTAACAAAGATATTAACAAAAGTAAATCTAACAAGAATTATTCAATTAAAGAATGTTCTACCACATACACAAAAGCTATTAATCAATTAATGGAAAAAGATAATTTAAAATGCAGAATAACAAGTTATACTAATGTTGCTTGCGAATTTATTATTACATCTGATAAAGATTTTTTTGAAAGTATTGGGGAAGAAGAGACAAAAAGATATTTTCAAGTAGCTTATGATTTTGTGGCCAATTATAAAAATTTAGGCGAAAATAATATATTGTCTGCTAAAGTACATATGGACGAAAGCAGTCCACATATGCACCTTGTTTTTGTTCCTGTTGTCCACAAACTAGATAAAAACAGTGGAAAAACAATAAGTAAAATTGCTTGCAGCGAATATTGGAAGGGACAAGATAGTTATAGAAAATTGCAAGATGCCTTTTATCAGTTCATTATTGATAGGGGTTTTGATTTAGAAAGAGGAAAAACAAGCAAAGTAAAACATCTTAGTACTGAAAAGTTAAAGCAGATTACAAACTATGAAAATATAAAATATGAAGCTACAAATGAAACAATAAAACCACTTGAAACACAAAATAAAGAATTAATACTTGCTCAAAATAGAGAGTTAATAAAGAATACTAATAAATTAAAATTACAACTTAGTAAAGCATATAAAGCAATTGAAACAGTGGAAACACTAAAAAGAGAAAATACAAATTTAAAATGCGAGAATGAACAGTTGAAAAAAGAAAATCATACATTGAAAAATTATATTGAAAAGACATTTGAAACTTTTAAGATACTTTTTAATTTTCCAGTTGAGGTTTTCAAAAATTCAATTAATTATTTGATACAACATTTAGAAAAATAGGTTACAATATTTTACAAAAACTTGTTTTGTTCGCTTGTGTTTTACTAAATAATATTGTATAGTTATAAGCAGAAAATGAGAATAAGCGTAGTATGCTGCCACCTTTGACATCTTAGTTTATACAAAAACTCCACAGCTTTAGTTGTGAGATTGATATATGGGGGTGGTACTATGGTAGAAACATCATTAATAAATATTACATACCTACTTTTCTATGGATTAGTAGGAGTTACTATCATAAATTTTGCCTTAGTTATCGTCATCTGTTGGTTACTACATAGGCAATAAAAAATAACCATTCTGCTTTTGACCGAGTGAATGGTTATTACTTTTTATTCGGCAACACATTTCTGTGTTTCTCATTTTCTATTTTCATTATACAGACATTTTTGTATTTTGTCAAATACTATTTTTTCAAAATTATACCAATTTTGAAACTCAGCTGAGAAAATTTGCTTTTTTATGTAAAATGATGTATAATATTATCATACTAACTCACACAGTGAGATTTTTTAGGAGGTTATCATATGATGACAGCAGCTCAAGCGCGGCAGAAAATTGACACGTTAGCAACTAAACGTGGAGAAGCTGAGAAAAAAAGAGCCGAAGAGACAATTACCAAAGCTGTAGAGAACGGCGACAGCTATTGTTGGCTTGGAATCTACGTTTCTGATGCTACGGAAAAATGGTTGAAATCTCTTGGATATCAGGTTAGGCGGATGTCCGACCAGAGAGATGGAGACGACACAGAAGTCAGATGGTAACAACGACCATAGTCTAAAATGGACAGCAAACAGCACTTTCTCAATTGAGAGGGTGCTGTTTTTGTAATTATGAGATATTTACTTTTTATTTAGCAATATATTTATGTATCTCTCATTTTCTATTTCTATAATACACATATTTTTAAGATATGGCAATTGACTTTTAATCATTAAAAAGCTTAAAATTATACAATGTTTCCCTCTAACATACCCAATCTAAAAGCTTCCTTTTTCTCCAACATTTCTATATCTCCTTCTAATTTTCTAACTTCCAGAATTGCCTCTTGTTCATTAGGCGTAAACTTACCTATTTTTCCGTCTTCTATAAATTCTCTTACTTTCGTATATTTCAATTTTATTTGTCTTAGTTTTTTATCTATAGTTTTGTATTCTTTGCTTTTATACAAACGATTAGTTTTGTATATCTCAAAAAGTTCAAAAAAGCTGTCATAATCTAAAGATAATATATCTTCCTTTATATTCAAGTTTGAATTTTCTTTTTTTATTTCTATTCTTAAATTGTATGCATCACAAAATCCTAGCTTGTAATACTCTCGTAACCAATAGGACATTTTATCAAGCCAAGAATTATCTAGCTGTTCTATTAAATCCATAAATTCTTCTTTTTCTTTTTTATTATTTAGTTTATTTTCTATTTTGTCTAGTATTCTATCATAAAGCAAATTAGCTTTTTTAATTTCGATAGGTTCTTTTTCCCTAAATGCTTGTGTAAAATTGTCTTGTCTTGCTTCAAATATTTCGTCTAATACTTCACTTTCATACAGCTCTTTCATAGGTACCTCCTTAATGCACCGCATTCTATTGCGGATTGTTTGTATAAAAATTTGCTATCCTTATAAATAATATAATTAGGAGGATAACAATTCTATGACATTATCTCAAGCTATTCAACAAAGAATAAAAAATCTAATAACTCAAAGTAGCGATATAAGAAATTACCACCAATTAGCTACAAAAGCTGGCTTAAACGAGTCAGTAGTACGTGCAATACTTTCTGGAGAGTCAAAAAATCCTTCAACAGAAACCATGTTTTTTATATGTGTTGCATTTGGTATGACATTATCTGAATTCTATAATGATACATTATTCAATATTGATAATATAGAAGATAATTAATGATATTATAAACATAACAAAATCAATTTGTCAATATTTGTATTACAATTTGTAGCTTATTTTAGAATATATATTTAGCATGCAAAATATGCTATATAATTAAAAGGTGATGAAAATGCAAAAGTTTAAATTAGAAAAATCTAAAAGTAGTAATTCCCCTAAAAGTATTCGTTTTCCAGAAGATGTAGAAAATGCTATTAATGATATTGTATCAAAAGCGAATGAAGGGTTAGAAAAAAAGGAATATAGCTTTAATGGATTTGTCGTTTCTGCTTGTAAATATGCACTACAAAATTATGAAGAATAATTATTATAATAAACTACTATAAAGTGAAATAGTAGTTTGTTCCTTTTTATTACATATCTAAAAAAATATTGCAAAATGGGTATAAACACGGCATATTTGCTTATTTTTCAAAAATCTCATTTGACAAATTAATAAAAAGATGTTATTATATAGGTACATTAAACAATGTACCTTGGCTCAGGTTGTGTATATTGTTTGTTTGTAGATGTATCTGTAACTACATCTACTTTTTTTATGCTAAAAAAATGAGGAAACTCTGTAACAAATTTCCTCATTCGACTATGTATGACACATTTAGTCTTTACCTTTTTTGTATTCTTCTAATTTTAATTGAAGTTTGATGTTATTTTCTTTTTCTGTCATTAACTGTTCAATCAATTTTAGAATAAGCTCAGGTTGTGTCATTTCGTTTGCCCCCTTTCCGTCCTTATGTAAGAACTACCTTTGACAGCGAAAGGTTACTATCTACTATACAACAATTTCTATCATTTTACAATTAATATTCAAATTTTTCTACAAAACTATGGTTATCGCTTACCTAGGAGATTATAGGATTATACTTAATTTAATATCTATCATACATTAAATATATCTAAGTACAAGGCATTTTGTTTCATTAATGTTTCTTGTTCATTCGCATTTAGTTTTAATTGTTCAAGCATATCTTTGGTAAAATCGACGTTCTTCTTTGAAAAATAGCACTTTCTTAAGCTTGGCTCACATTTTGCATTTGTTCCAAAGTATCCTCCTAACATCAAGCCTTCTGTACCATTACAAATATTTATTTCAAGCACTGCAACATCTACTCGTGTACTTGTTGGCAGATAGTTTTCCATTACAGCAAATACAATTTCGTCATTGCATATTAGGTACCCTTCCGAATATATTCTTTTGTCGTGATAATCTACAAATTTGGCTTTACATATATTTTGTTTTTGGTCTAATTCTAAGATATATTTATCTGGTGCAAACTTTTTTGTTCGAAAATTATATGCATTAAAATAAACATATAATTTATCTGTATGAAAAGGATTTTTCGATTTATTGTGCTGCGTTGTTCTATTGGTATTATTTCCATATAAGTCAGCTTCGTATATTCCTAATTCTTCACAAATGATACTAACATCTCTAACATCTGGTAATATTTCTCCACTTTCATATCTGCTAATAGTTGCTTTATTCTTATTGAGACTTGCTGCAATATTCTCTTGACTTAGCCCTTTTTTTATTCTGTAATTCTTTAATCTTTCTCCAAATTCTTTACTATCAAATTCCGCCATAGTATGCACCTCCAATAAACTACATTTATTATACTATTATGAAATACATTATTCAAGTTATCAATATGTTATAAAACTTATCTAAAATTGATTTATCAAGCTTTTCGTGGTATAATATAATTATTAAATACCTATTTTTGGTAAAGTCTTAAATATAATTTACCCAAGCTATTGGCTTGATTGTAACATAATTTGTTATAACTCGAGCTGGTGTCTTGGCTCGAATTATATATAGAACTTCCACTTATTTGGACTTTCTAATTTATGTGCAATAAAAATAGAGACTGTAAAGAAAGGAAGAATAAGGTATGAAACAATTAAATAAAAAAATAGTAGCATATCCACGGTGGTGGTGGAGGTTGTTAAGACTAGATTAGGAGGCTATATTGGTCTCCTTTTCTTTTTGCTCTTTTGTTGCGTGACACGCAATATTTTATGCTTTTTTTGTATTTCTATCCATTTTCATATATTTCTAGTGAAAATCCGTTAAAAATATACCTATTTTAGTTACAATAATTGCGTCCAGTGCAACTTTCGTTGCGCAGCACGCAATTTGCCCCACTTTTGATTTGTTTACATAACTATCATATAATGTAATCAGTTCGGACAAACTATGATTTCTAGAAATCAAATATTTTATAGGAGATTTCAAAAAATGAAAAAACGAAATAATTATATTCAATTACCAAATGATGAAGTAAAAAAGATACTTGCGAATAGTTATTATCAAAATTCTATGCAACAGTTAGATAATGCAAATGTAACTATAAATCACTTAGAAAACATCTTTACAAATGAAACTTACTATTTAGCTATGAAAATTGTTCCATTGCTTGAAAGAAAAGTTTTGTATCTATCATATGTTGAAAATATTAGATTAGACGATATTTGTAAAAGATTAAAATTACAAAAGAAAGACGTTATTAAATTAAGAAACAGAGGAATAAATCATTTTAAGCATAACTTAGAATTTATATATAAAACAGATAGTCTAAGAAATGGAGGTAAAAATTAATGGATATTGTAGAAATTCTTACTGATATATTCAGTTTTTATGCTGATAAAGATAAAAACTTAGAGGACTTTTATGCAGATTATGAACAATATGCTGAAAGGTTTTCTGTAGGAGCTTGTCACCATATTCTAGGAGTTATAGAAGGAGATTTTAACGAAGATGAAAAAACGTTATAGCTTCATTCAAGCAAAAGCTAGAAATAGAAATGCTATTAGAGTTTTATATAAAAAAGTGGGACAACTTCCAGAAGTAAAAATAATTAATAATGTGTATAGGCTAAAAAAGACTATCGTTAATAAAAATCTAGAGATTGTCCCATATCAAAATGTTTATATAATATGCCATAATAAAAAACATATGAAAACTATGAATAAAAATATAATATTAGATTTTAGCCATGTTGCTGGAGATTTCCTTGTAGTCGAAATAGACCGTAAAAAAAGAGAATTTCAAAGCATATCCCAAGAAAATATTATATGGTTTACCGAAGATTTAATGAATAAAACTCCTATTGCCAAAGATACAAAAAGCAAAATAGACATGAAATCTTTTTCAAACTATGTTTCCAATGACATAAGAAAAATAAGTAATGCTCAAAACAATAATAGTTTTGGAAATGATTTAATTAATGTGCTAAATGAAATTCAACTAACTTTATCATGTCTAGTGACAAATAATAAGAAAGGCGGAAATTGATATGTATTTTATAAACGAAGAACATGAGTTATTTTTTATAAATAAATTAAAAGAATTGCACCAATATAAAAAAACAGATGTATATTATACCTCTTTAATCTATACGTTAGGAATTTGTGAAACAACAAGGAAACATTTTGACACTATTATTAATATGAAAAAAGGCGAAATAAATATAGATGCATTAACACTTCCTTGGCAAACCGGAACATCTGAAAAAGTAACTAGAATGGCATTTAGTTTATGGAATGGTTGTATGTATGATAGTGAAGAAGATATAGATAATAGAAAAATGTCAAGTGGATATAGTCCAAGTGAAATATTTGCTTGTTCTTATGCCCCATATTTTTATGAAGGGGTAAAATTAAGATATCCAGAATATACAAAGGGTATAATTGAAAATATGAATGGAAAAAATTGTGAAATGGAGAGATAAAAACATGAATAATGAAAATATGAAAACAAATGTAATTGATACGAAAGAGATAAAGTCAATTGATGAGCAAATAGTTATGAATTATTTAGATAGGGTGACAAATCCGTTTGCATTATTAACAGCGCCAGATATTTCAAAAGACCTACATATTGGAATAAATCAAGCTTACGACTTAATGAAACAAGAAGATTTTCCTACAATTACTATAGGTAAAAGAAAAGTAGTTACTTTAGCAGCGTATTTAATTTGGAAAATGAATAAGAAAGGAAGGGGAAGACATGCCTAAAAAAGGAAGTAGTGAAGGATATGTATTTTATAATAAACAAAGAAAGAACTGGAGTGCACAGTATCTCGAATATGATGTTAAGAATGGAACTAGTAAACCAAAGACAAAAAGTTTTAAAACAGAAGAAGAAGCTAAAAAGTATTTAGCTACAGTAATGTACCAAAAAGAAAATTCATTATATATAGAACATAATGGTATCCCAATGTATGAAATAATGAGGACAAATTTAAAATTGAAACTAGATACAAATCAAATTAGTCCCACACAATTTGGAAGAGTAACGCAAACATTGGAAACATTAAAAAGAATTCCAGTTTGTATGAAAAATATTGATGAAATAAATGACAATGAAATACAAGAATATTTGAATTCAATAAAATATTTAAGTAATTCTAGTATTTCAAAAATATATAATCAATTTAATCAAGCATTTAAAATTGCTATTAATAAAGGATATATAATGCGAAATCCAATGATAAATGTTATAAAGCCAAGGAGTTCAAAAAAGGATAAAGAAGTAAGAGCATTAACAGTAGAAGAGCAACAACAATTTACGAATTATTTGCTTGATAAAACTATACAAGAATGTAAATACAAAAATGTATTTTTAATTCAAATGTATATGGGGTTAAGAGTAGGGGAGGCATTAGCGTTATCTATGCATGATATTGATTTAAAACATAAAAGAATGAATATTCATAGAACACTAACAACAGACGAAAACTATGCAACTATAATGGGAGATACAACGAAAACTTATGCTGGGAAAAGGATATTGCCTATTCCAGATATTATATATCCATATATATTAGAACAAATGCAATTTGCTGATAGACAAGAGAATAATGAAGAAAAACTATTGTTTAAGCCAGATAAGGATAGATATACTAAAAGAATAAATGTTAATTCTGCATTGCATAGAATACTAAAAAAGGAATTTGGAATAGAAGATATTGCAACACATAGTCTAAGGCATAGCTATGGTACTAGATGCATAGAAAGTGGTATGGCTCCTGTAGTAGTTCAAAAATTAATGGGACATAGAGATGTAAGTATAAGTCTTAATACATATACCTCAGTTTTTGATAAATTTAAGGAAAATGAAATAGACAAAGTTAATCAGTATTATATGAATGAAAATTTAATTGCAAATAATTATATAGAAAATAATGAAAATGATATAACTAGATAGTAATAAACTAAACAAAATGTATGAAACTGTATAAAAATAGAGGCAATATCCGGCAGAAAAACAATATTTACATAACAACAAAAACAACAAATGCAGAATAAATTAATAAAAGTCTGCGTAATGCTTGAGTATAAAGCATTTGAAGCATAATTACCATTTTAAGTAAAAGTACAGTTTTAGAATATATAAATTCAACGTAGCCCTTGGAGCGCATGCGTTTAATAGATGTTTCTAAACAAATCCTAAACACCAAAAAGTTAAATTATATTTTGTTTAAGTGACTGTTTAGAAAATAAAAAATGGCTAAAAATGAAGAAACGTTAAAAGCCTTATAGCTGTAGTGATTTATAAATAATATAAATTATGTAAAAAATAAAAAAGTTAAAGGAAACAAAAAAACTTGTATCCTTAGATACAAGCAGATTTCAAGATTATTGTTAATGGTGCGCCCTCAAGGATTCGAACCTTGGACCCACCGGTTATGAGCCGGTTGCTCTGACCAACTGAGCTAAGGGCGCATCTCAACGCACTTCTAAGTATAAAACATTTTATAATAGATGTCAATACTTTTTTGTAAAAAAATTAAGAAGTTCTTGAAAAAAGTATTGATAAAAATAGGAAAAAAGTAAAATAAAAAAGATGTAAAGTGTAAATATCCGTAGAAGATTTTGTTCACAAAAAAATCACAAATAATTTTAGCAATATGTATTGACAATTGCTAAAATTGGATATAATATATAGGAGGTTTAGCAGTCGAAAGGTTAAATTGCTAAAAGAGGTGCAAAAGTGGAAGATAGAAAAAAGAAAATATTGCAAGCAATTGTAGAAGAATATATTAATACAGCAGAACCAGTTAGTTCAGGCAGTATTGTAAAAAAATATGGGCTAGAGCTAAGTAGTGCTACAATTCGAAACGAAATGGCAGACTTAGAAAAAGTAGGTTATTTAGAAAAACCACATACATCTAGTGGAAGAGTTCCATCCGCAAAAGGTTATAGGTTGTATGTTAATGAATTACTAAACGACCAAAATATTAGTTTAGATGAAATTAGATATATTCAATCAAAACTAGAAACAAGGGTAAATGAAATAGAGGAACTTACTAAAATTACAACCAATACTTTATCAGAGATTACACATTATACAACAGTTGCAATTGGACCTAGAACAACAATGCAAAATATAGAAGAAATTAAGTTTGTTCTATTAGGAACAAGAATGCTTATGGCAGTTATTTTAACAGATAGTGGTATTATTAAAGAAACCATTATAAAATTTGACGAAGACATTACAAACGAGCAAGTAGATACTTTAAATTTTATATTTAACAATAAATTAAAAGGAAAGCCAATAGAAGAAATAGACAAACCACTAGAAGAATATATTTTTTCACATATGAATTATAGTTTAAAAGTGATTAAGCCAATTATGGAACAACTGAACAAGACAATTACAGCAGAAGACAAAATATACTTAGAAGGAACCAATAAAGCATTCGACCTTCCAGAGTTTAAAAGTTTAGATGTGGCAAAGAATTTTATTAATGTCATTGACCAAAAAGAAATTGTAGCTGATTTATTAAACACAGGTTTTGCCAATGATATTAACGTATATATAGGAAATGAAAACGAAAATGAACAATTAAAAGATTTTAGCATTATTACATTTAAACATAAATATAAAAACAAAGACTTAGGAACAATAGGAATTATTGGACCAACCAGAATGGATTATTCAAAAGTAATCTCTGTTATGAAATACATTAGTAAAAAACTAAATGGAGATGAATAGTCCGATAGAAAATAAAAAATAATATAAAAGAAAGAAGGTATAAAATGGCAGAAGAAAAACAAGAAGAAGTTTCTAAAAATGCGGATGAAATGATGGAACTAAAAAAACAAATTGACTCACAAAAAATTGAACTAGCAGAAACAGAAGACAGACTAAAAAGAGTAGCAGCAGAGTTTGACAATTATAAAAAAAGAAGCTTAAAAGAAAGAGAAACAATGCATGGCTCACTTGTAGCAGACATTGTAGTAAATTTCTTACCAGTACTAGACAACCTAGAAAAAGCACTAGAAGCAAAAACAGAAGACGAAAACTACAAACAAGGAATAGAACTTGTATTAAAACAGTTTAAAGATGTACTAACTGCAAATGGTGTAAAAGAAATAGAGGCAGTAGGACAACCATTTGACCCAGAATTACATGAAGCAGTAAGTTCAGTAGTAGATGAAAGCTTAGGAGAAAAAGTTGTAAAAGAAGAGTACAGAAAAGGATACATAATAGGAAATAAAGTAATAAGACATTCCATGGTAATTGTTGCTAATTAAAGGAGAATATAAATGCTAAATCTATTAAATTATGGTACAGGTGTAGAAATTCTAATTAACATACTAATAGATGTTGCAATACTTAATATCATTTATTCTGTTATCCATTCAGAAACAGGGTATTTGAAAGTAGTTATCATATATACAGTATGTTTAGAAATAAAACAAATATTATTGGCAGGAATACCACCATTTTGTATGTTTGTATCTTCATTTAGTACGCATATATTTTTACTTGTTTTTTATTTTGTATTAGCCTTAATACTAATTAAAATAGGGTATAAAATAGGAGAAAAATTTACGCGAGTACCATTTATTATAGCAAGCGTTATCCTAAAATATGCTATCATTTGGATGAGTGGGGTAATATTAGTAAGTGGAGCATTTTTAATATTTATAATATGTTTATAACAAGATTTTAATTTTAAGTTAGAAATAATACAAAAAGTTTTATGGATAACTTATGCAAATAAATATAAATAAAAGGACGAAAAAGTCCAATATAAAAGTCCTAAAGAAGGGCAAAAGAAAGGAAGTTTTAAGCTATGGGAAAAATTATAGGAATTGATTTAGGAACAACAAATTCATGTGTTGCAGTTATGGAAGGCGGAGAACCAGTTGTTATTCCTAACGCAGAAGGAAACAGAACAACTCCTTCAGTTGTAGCATTTTCAAAAAACGGAGAAAGATTAGTAGGACAAATTGCAAAACGTCAAGCGGTTACTAATCCAGATAACACAGTTATTTCAATCAAAAGAGAAATGGGAACAAATACAAAAGTTAAAATAGAAGGTGACGAATTTTCACCACAAGAAATATCAGCAATGATTTTACAAAAATTAAAAGCAGATGCTGAAAATTACTTAGGACAACAAGTAACACAAGCTGTTATTACAGTACCAGCATACTTTAGCGATAGCCAAAGACAAGCAACAAAAGATGCAGGAAAAATAGCAGGACTTGAAGTTTTAAGAATTATTAACGAGCCAACAGCAGCAGCTTTAGCATTTGGTATGGACAAAGAAGATCAAGACCAAAAAATTATGATTTACGACTTAGGTGGAGGAACATTTGACGTTTCTATCCTAGATATTGGTGATGGTGTATTTGAAGTTTTATCTACAAATGGAAATACAAAACTAGGTGGAGA